>NZ_JAIMBW010000001.1:1916666-2236111 GCF_019195455.1 Gymnodinialimonas phycosphaerae
TGATTTCGAGTTCGACAACGTCGTCAACGCTCGCGTACGTGGCGGCTACGCCATTGGTAACGCCTTGGTGTACGGCTCTGTTGGCTACCAGATGGTGAATTACAGTGCGGCCGCCGGGATCTCCACGGATGGCTCGGCAGATGGCCTGGTCTATGGCATTGGTGTCGAGATGTTGCTGACCGATTCAGTTTCGGTCCGCTTGGACTACACATCGACCCACATGAACCCGGAAGCGGGCACGCTGCCCGGTGTTCCGGGGGATGCGCAGATCGACGCGAATGCCGTTGGTTTGGGTGTCGCGCTGCGCTTCTGAGCTTATCCCTTCACACTTCCGAAAGGCCTGCCTCGCAAGACGCGGGTTTTTTTGTGGGATCACACAGGGCGTATCGTGGGTTCAGGCCCTTATCGTGGGATCAGACGGGCACGTGGACGGCCAGAACCTCATCCCGGATGATCTCGGCGATAATCCCCGCATCCGCCACGGAAAAAGTCAGCGGCAGGCGCATGTCCAACAGCCCCGCCAAGATGCGATCGGTCTTCGGCAGCGACTGTGCCGGGGCGTAGCGCCAACTGTCGTAGCGCGAGGTGAAGGCGGCGGGCTCCGGCGCACCAAACCATTTCAGCTCCACGCCGCGCGCCTTGCAACCCGCGACCACGGCTTCAATCGCCGCAGGCGCAATGCCCGGCAGCAGCACCTGAATGGATGAGCCGACGATGCTTTCCTCGGGCGGACGCTCGATCACCTGTAGGCCGGGCGTGTTACGCAGGCCGTCTTCCACCGCCCGGTACAACACATTCCACCGCGCGACCTGCGCAGGCAGATCGGCCAATTGTGGACGCAGGATCGCCGCACGCAGGTTGTCCATCCGGCCCGAGACGTTGGGGGTGACATACTTAACGTCAGCGAAAACCTCGGGCGGCGGGGCGGCTTTGTGCCGCTCGAACAACATGTAAGAGCCGGACAACATGATCGTTTTCGCCATCATCTCGGCGTCATCGGTGACCAATAGCCCCCCCTCGCCCGAGTTGATGTGCTTGTAGGTTTGCGTCGAGTAGCACCCCATCAGCCCATGCCGCCCTGACGCCACGCCACGCCAGGCGCCGCCCATCGTGTGGGCGCAATCCTCGATCACCTGGATCGACGCGGCGTTGCAGATTTCCATCAGTCGATCCATATCGCAAAGATGCCCGCGCATGTGGCTCAACAGCAGGACCTTTGACCCGGAAGTCTTTGCCTTCAAAGACAAATCTTCAAGGTCGATCGTCAGGGACTCGGTTACTTCCACGAAGACGGGCACCGCATTCACGGCTGCAATCGCGCCGGGCACTGGGGCCAGCGTGAAGCCATTGGTCAGGACCTTGTCGCCGGGCCCCACCCCCACCGCGCGCAGGGCCGCGCCCATCGCGTAGCCGCCGGACGCAACGGCAAGGCAGTATTTCGCGCCCACCGCGTCCGCGAATTCCTGCTCCAACTTCGCCACCTCGCCATCGTCGCCGGGGGCGGTGTTATAGCGATGCAACCGGCCCGAGCGCATGACCGCCACGGCCGCGTCGATCGCGGCCTCGGGGATCGGCTCTTGCTGGGTGAAATTTCCGGTGAAAACTGTCTGTGTCATAACGCCAAGATTGGCCCAAAGCCCGCCCGCGTCAATGGGCCAGAGGCGCGCAACCGATCAGGCCAACACCTGGTCGATGATACGCTCCAGGTCGTCGTAATGCTCCAGCAGGCCTTCGGGGTTCAGGTCCGCAACAGCGCGGCCCGTGGGGCCAAAGGTGACCAGAATGCAGGGGATTCCCGCCGCAAGCGCTGTCTTCCGATCGGTGATCGTGTCACCGATCAACACCGCCATGCCCCGATTGCCGCCAAGCCGCGAGATCGTCTCCACCAGGGGGGCTGCATCAGGCTTGCGCGTTTCAAGCGTGTCGGCCCCGATCAGCGCCGGAAAGCGCTCTGTCAGGCCGAGGCGTTCGATCAATTCGACCGCCAGACCCTCAGGTTTGTTGGTGCAAATTCCAGTCGCGTCGCCCCGCGCCCGAAGGCGATCGACCGCAGCCACCGCGCCGTCATAAAGCGTCGTGTGCAGGTCAATGTCGCGTCCGTAGGCCTCCAGCAGCGGCTGATATCCGGCGTCGGCCAAGCCCTCCGCGTCGTCGATGCCCATCCGCGAGGCCGCCAGACGCAGCATCGCACGCCCGCCCGCGAAGGCCGTCGCGTCGTCGGCACCCATCACCAATTGCGGCGGGTGCCCCAATTCGGCCAGCGCCGCATTGGCCGAGGCGATCAGATCGCCCGCCGTGTCGGCCAAGGTGCCGTCCAGGTCAAAAACCACTGTTCGCATCACTGTCCTCGACCTACTTCGGCATCTTTCCGCCCACCGCTATTACAGCTTGTCGGCCAATTTGAACGCATCGGGGCTATGCCCCGGGTCTTTGCAGGGTTAATAGGCTGCAAACGCGAAGGAAAGACGTTTCATGCAGGCCACACACCGCCCCCTTGCCCTGATCGTTCTTGCGGCAGGTGCCGGCACTCGGATGAACTCCGATTTGCCCAAGCCCCTGCACCCGCTGGGATGCGCCCCTTTGGTGGCCCATACCATCGCGGCGGGCGCGGCGCTGGAGCCGTCCCGGCTGATCGTCGTGACGGGCCATGGCGCAGAGCAAGTGGAGGCTGCCTTGCAAGACATCGCGCCCGAAGCCGTTGCCGTCAGGCAAGCGCCACAACTGGGCACCGGCCACGCGGTGCTGCAAGCCGCCGATGCGTTGAAGGATTTCGATGGCGACGCAATGGTTCTTTACGGGGACAGCCCTTTCTTTACGCCCGAAACGCTGCAAGCCATGCGCATTGCCCGCACCGCCCACGACGTGGTGATGCTTGGATTTCGGCCTACTGATCCGGGCCGCTATGGGCGCATGGTGATGGACGGGGACATCTTGCAGAAGATCGTGGAGTTCAAGGACGCGACCGAGCAAGAGCGAAAGATCACCTTTTGCAATTCCGGCGTTCTCTGCGCCGATGCGGCCACGCTGATGTCCCTGTTGACCCAGATCACGAATGACAATGCAGCGGGCGAATACTACCTGACGGATATTCCCGAACTGGCGGGCAATGCGGGCCTGACCGCGACCGCCATCGCCTGCGATGAAGCCGAGACCATCGGCATCAACTCCCGCGCGGAACTGGCCCACGCCGAGGCGCAGTTCCAGTCCCAACGCCGGGCCGAGTTGATCGAGGTCGGTGTCACGATGCAGGCCCCCGACACGGTGCATTTCGCCCTCGACACCCACATCGGCCGCGATGCCGTGATTGAGCCCTACGTGGTCTTCGGCCCGAATGTCACCGTCGAATCCGGCGCCCATATCCGCGCCTTCAGCCACCTCGAAGGCTGCCACGTCAGTGCCGGTGCCATCGTCGGCCCCTACGCTCGCCTGCGCCCCGGGGCGGAGATCGGCAATGACGCCAAGATCGGTAATTTCGTTGAGGTCAAGAATGCCGAGATCGCCGAGGGCGCGAAGGTCAATCACCTTTCCTATATCGGCGATGCCTCCATCGGTGAGCGCGCCAACATCGGCGCAGGCACAGTGACCTGCAACTACGATGGCGTCATGAAACATCGCACCACGATTGGGGCCGACGCGTTCATCGGCTCGGACACCATGCTGGTGGCCCCCGTGACCGTGGGCACACGGGCGATGACGGCCAGCGGCTCGACCATCACGGACGACATTCCCGACGGTGCGCTGGCGATCGGGCGCGCCAAGCAAGTGAACAAACCCGGCCTCGCGGTGAAGCTGCGCGACCGGCTCAAGGCTATCAAAGCCGCAAAGTCAAAGGACTAACGCCATGTGCGGAATCGTAGGCGTCTTGGGCAACCACGAGGTGGCACCCATCCTTGTAGAAGCGCTGAAGCGTCTGGAATATCGCGGCTACGACAGCGCCGGAATCGCCACCGTGCAGGACGGCGTGCTGGACCGTCGCCGCGCCGTGGGCAAACTGGTGAACCTGTCCGATGCGCTGGTCCATGACCCGCTGGCGGGAAAGTCTGGCATCGGCCACACCCGGTGGGCGACCCATGGCGGTCCGACCGTCACCAACGCCCACCCCCATCAGGCGGGCCGCGTGGCCGTGGTGCACAATGGTATCATCGAGAACTACAAGGAGCTGCGTGCAAAGCTTTCCCATCGCACGTTCGTGTCCCAGACCGACACAGAGACCGTGGCGCAGCTGTGCGAGGATTACCTCGATCAGGGGCTGTCGCCCCGCGACGCCGCGGTCGAGACGTTGGCGCATCTGGAGGGCGCCTATGCGCTGGCGTTCCTGTTCCACGGCGAGGAAGACCTGATCGTCGCCGCGCGCATGGGGTCACCTTTGGCGATCGGGCACGGGGATGGAGAGATGTACGTGGGCTCCGACGCCATCGCACTTGGGCCAATGACCAACCGCATCACCTACCTGGAAGAAGGCGACTACGCGTTTGTCAGTCGCGCCGGGGTCGAGATCCACGACGCCCAAGGCGCCCTTGCCAATCGCGAGATGCAAAGCGTCTCTGCCCAATCCATGCAGCTCGACAAGGGCGGCCACAAGCATTTCATGGCGAAGGAGATTTTCGAGCAGCCCGTCGTGCTTGCCGATTGCCTCAGCCATTACACGGACGCAGGCGGCGTCACCCTGCCCCAGCCGCTAGACTTCACGCAAACCGACCGCGTGATCCTTGTCGCCTGTGGCACTGCCTACTACGCCTGCGCCATAGCGAAATACTGGTTCGAGCAGTTCGCAGGAATCCCCTGCGACGTCGATATCGCCTCGGAATTCCGCTACCGTGAACCGCCCGTCTCGCCCAAGGCGACGGCGCTGTTCGTCAGCCAATCAGGAGAGACCGCCGACACCCTTGCCGCCCTGCGCTACGTGACAGAGAAGGTCGACCGGGTCGTCTCGGTGGTGAATGTGCCGTCGTCCTCCATCGCGCGCGAATCCGACGTGGCCCTGCCGATCTTGGCGGGCGTGGAAGTGGGCGTTGCGTCAACGAAAGCCTTCATGAACCAACTGGGTGTGCTGGCCAACCTCGCCATCATGGCGGCACGCCAGCGCGGCCGTATCGATGCGGTACGCGAGGCTGAACTGCTCGAAATCCTGCACGGCATGCCTGGCCTGATCAATCAGGCCCTGGCGTTGGAAGACAAGATCGCCAAGCGCACGGCCAGGCTGGCCGAGGCGAAATCGGTGCTGTTCCTTGGCCGCGGCGCGATGTTCCCGCTGGCCATGGAAGGCGCACTGAAGCTCAAGGAAATCAGCTATATCCACGCCGAGGGCTATGCGAGCGGGGAACTGAAGCACGGCCCGATCGCATTGATTGACAAGACCGTCCCCGTGATCGTCTTCGCCCCGCGTGATGCGCTCTTCGACAAGACGATTTCCAACATGCAGGAAGTCATGGCGCGCGATGGCAAGGTCTGGCTGATCACTGACGCCGAGGGCGCGGCGCAGGCCGGCGACGGCACTTGGGCCACGTTGGTGATGCCGACGGTAGACCCGGCTCTTGCCCCCATGCTTTACGCCGTGGCTGCCCAGTTGATCGCTTACCACACCGCGCTGCACAAAGGCACGGACGTGGACCAGCCACGCAATCTGGCGAAATCGGTGACGGTGGAATGACGCCCCCCTCTGCCCACCTCAGCCCCATCGATCTGACGCTGACGGGCACCCACGTCACGCTCAAGCCCCTTAGTCACGACCACCACGACCCACTGGCTCACGCCAGTGCGGCCGGGCAATTGCACAAGTTGTGGTACACCAGCGTCCCCTCGGCCGACGGCATGGCCGCCGAGATCACCCGCCGCCTGGCCGAGCGCGACGCGGGCAGGATGATTCCCTTCACGCAAGTGGACGCATCCGGCACGCCCGTCGGCATGACCACCTATATGAACATCGACCACGCCACACCGCGCGTTGAAATCGGCTCTACCTGGATCGGTCCAAACGCCCAACGCGGGCCGCTGAATACCGAGGCCAAGCGGCTGTTGCTTGCCCATGCGTTTGAGGTCTGGGGCTGCCTGGCGGTCGAGTTCCGCACCCACCGCCTGAACCAGCAAAGCCGCAGCGCGATTGAACGCCTCGGCGCCCAGTTCGACGGTATCCTGCGCGCCCATATGCGCAGCCCGAATGGGACGACCCGCGACACCGCCGTCTATTCCATCACCGCCCCCGAATGGCCGGTGGTGCGCAGCCACCTCGACTGGCAGATCTTGAGGCCACGATGAATGTAGATGACGCCCTCGCCGCCCTGCGCGCCCATGCTGACCCTGAAAAGGCCGCTGGCATGGCCTCCTATCACAAGGCGGACCGCGAATATCTGGGCCTATCCAACGCCATCACCGGCGATCTGGCGACCCAGTGGCGCAAGGACGCTGCCGACCAGGCGGCGCTGGTTGCCCTCGCCCAAGGCCTCTGGGACACGGATATCTTTGAGGCCCGCATCGCCGCCGGAAAGCTGTTCCTGCAAGCCCGTATGCGACCCGACGACACGCTTGCGTGGGGCTGGATCACCTCTGTCGTTCCGCAATTCGATTCCTGGGCCATCGCCGATGCCGTGGCCCAAAGCGCCCAGAAACGTCTTGTCCAGGACCCCTCTCGCCTCGATCTTCTGGAAGAGTGGACCCAGGCCGAGCACCTTTGGACCCGCCGCGCGGCCTTTGTGTTCACCCTATCCTTCGTAAAATCCCGCCACCCCTCTGCCACAGAGAAAGCCGCGCGCGATCGCGTGCTCAATTGGGCCGCGGCACTTGCGCAGGATCCCGAATGGTTCATCCAGAAAGCCATTGCCTGGTGGCTGCGGGACCTCTCCAAGCGCGACCAGGATGCCGCGCGCATCTGGCTTGAACACAACGGCGACCGCCTCAAACCGTTCGCCGCCAAGGAGGCCGCTCGCTACCTCCCCTGATCCCGCGCGCGATCGCTCAAGAGGTCACGCGCCGTTTGCGGTCCTCTTTGTTCCTCAGATATGCAGTCCCCCGGGCAGCCCAAGGCACACCCGTTTGACGGCGTGCGCTCACACCTCGGGCACGCCCCCCGACATCACGGTCAGAAACCACTCTGTGTCGATGTTGCCGCCACATAGGATCACGCCCACTTTTTTCCCGGCCATCGCTTCCTTTTCCTGCATCAGCGCCGCCAGCGGCGCCGCGCCAGCCCCTTCCGCCAGATTGTGGATGTCGCGGTAGTAGACCCGGATCGCCTCGGCGACCTCGGTGTCCGAGACGGTCATGATCCGCGCCGCGCCCTTGGAATAGATGTCGAAAGCCGCTTGCACCGGCATCCGCACGGCCATGCCGTCGGCAAACGTCCGCGCGCTGTCCGTCTCGACCAGCTGTCCCGCTTCTACGGAAAGCTTCGCCGTCTGCGCGTTCTCGCTCACCACGCCGACGATGTCACACTCCACCCCAAGCGCGTCGCGCGCCAGGATCGTCCCGCAGATGCCCGAGCCGCAGCCGATGGGCACATAAACGGTGTCCAGATCCGGCACCGCCGTGAACAACTCCCACGCGTAGGTTGCCACGCCCCGTACGATCGCCTCGTTGAATGGCGGTACAAGGAACAACCCCTCTGCTTCCGCCACCCGGATCGCCTCGGCGCGCGACTCGTCGAAATCGTCGCCGAACTCGATCACCTCGGCCCCGAAAGCCCGCATGGCGGCGTTTTTCTCCACCGAATTTCCCCTTGGCACGTAGACCTTGGCTGTCAGGCCCGCTGCCACCGCTGCGCGGGCCTGACCCTGGCCGTGGTTGCCGCGCGTTGCCGTGCAGATGCCCGGCATATCGGGGTGCGTCTTCAACAGCCAATCCATGAAGGTGATCGCGCCGCGCAGCTTGAAGGCGCCGGTGGCGGTGTGGTTCTCGTGCTTCACCCAGACCTCGCATCCCAACCGCTTGGCCAGTTGCGGCCAGGCGTATTGCGGGGTGGGGGGCATCCCGGTGTAGACGATGCGGGCGGCCTCTTGCAGGTCGTGTTCGGTCAACTTCATCGGGCGCTCCGGTCTGGCGAATAACCCCTGCTCAAGCTTGAGCAAGGGCTTAAACGTTTGATATATATCAAAAAACGTGAAACTCTATTCACGCGCACAGGGTAAGTTTAGGGGGAGAGGGCGACAATGGCTATCGTGATTTCAGGGGCCAACCGGGGCATCGGCGCGGGCTTGGCGGCCCATTACGCGGCGGCGGGCGCGCAAGTGATCGGCACTTCGCGCGGCGGGGCAGCGGGCACGGCGGGTGCGACGCTGGATGTGACGGATCCGGCCTCCATCGCGGCCTTCGCCGAAGGCTTGGGCCAGACAAAAATCGACACGCTGATCTGCAATGCGGGCGTGTTCCCGGACCGGCACGAGGACACCGCCACCGGCTACGCGCCGGAGCTTTGGGCCAGGACCTTCGCCACCAATGTCACCGGGGTCTTCCTGACGGTGCAGGCGCTGCTGCCCAACTTGAAAGCCGCCCCCGCACCGAAAATCGCCATCATCGCAAGCCAGATGGGATCGTCCCTCAAGGCGGGCGGCAATGGGTTGATCTACCGCGCCTCCAAGGCGGCGGCGATCAATCTGGGGCGTAACCTTGCCGTTGACCTGAAACCCAGCGGCATTGCCGTTGGCATCTACCACCCCGGTTGGGTGCGAACCGAGATGGGCGGAGACGCCGCCGCGATCAGCATCGACGAAAGCGTCGCGGGCCTTGGCGCGCGGATTGCGGACCTTGGGCTTGAGACAACCGGCATTTTCCTGAACTGGGACGGCAGCCCACAGGATTACTGAGCGCCCTTGCCCCCGCGTTAGCCCGCAGGTAAACGCCTGACCGAACCAAACTACGGGATGCTGATGCCCCTTCTTGTGATGAAATTCGGCGGCACGTCTGTCGCCACGCTTGATCGTATCCGCCGTGCAGCCAAGCGCGTGGGGCGTGAAGTTGCCAATGGGTACGACGTGATCGTCATCGTGTCGGCGATGTCTGGCGAGACCAACAAACTTGTGGGTTTTGTCGAAGAGACGGGCCCTTTCTACGACGCCCGCGAATATGATGCCGTCGTTTCCAGCGGCGAGAATGTGACCGCGGGCCTCATGGCGCTGACCCTTCAGGAAATGGAGGTGCCCGCGCGGTCCTGGCAGGGCTGGCAGGTGCCACTTCTGACCACCGACGCCCACGCCTCGGCCCGGATCGAGGAAATCCCCACCGCCAATCTGAACGCCAAGTTCGGTGAGGGCATGCGCGTGGCCGTCGTGGCCGGCTTCCAGGGCATCTCGCCCGAGGGGCGGATCACGACGCTGGGGCGTGGTGGGTCCGACACCACCGCCGTGGCCTTTGCAGCGGCGTTCGGGGCCGAGCGGTGTGACATCTACACCGACGTCGACGGCGTCTACACAACGGACCCGCGCATCACCACCAAGGCCCGCAAGCTGGATCGCATCGCGTTCGAAGAGATGTTGGAACTGGCCTCGCTTGGGGCCAAGGTCCTGCAAACCCGTTCCGTTGAACTCGCCATGCGCTACAAAGTCCGCCTGCGCGTTCTGTCATCGTTTGAGGAGCCGTCGGACGACGCCGGCACCCTTGTCTGCCCGGAGGAAGAAATCATGGAATCCAACGTTGTGGCCGGGGTCGCCTATTCCCGCGATGAAGCCAAAATGACCCTTCAGTCTGTCGAGGACCGCCCCGGCATCGCCGCCGCGATCTTCGGCCCCCTGGCCGAGGCGGGCGTGAACGTCGACATGATTGTCCAGAACATCTCGGACGGCGGGATCACGGATATGACCTTCTCTTGTCCGGTGGGCGAGGTCGCGCGGGCCGAGAAAGCGATGGATGATGCAAAAGCGGCGGGCGATATCAGTTTTGCCTCGCTGATTGCCGACAAGGACGTGGCCAAGGTGTCCATCGTGGGTATCGGCATGCGCAGCCATGCCGGTGTGGCCGCCAAGATGTTCCAGACGCTTCGCGATGAGGGCGTGAACATCAAGGTGATCACCACGTCCGAGATCAAGGTCAGCGTGCTGATCGACCGAAAGTACATGGAATTGGCCGTTCAGGCGCTTCATGACGCGTTCGAGTTGGAAAAGGCGGCCTGAGGCCGCCTTACGCCACGTCACACATTCAATAAATCTTTTACCTGGCCTGTCGATACAGCGCTAGCGTTCCTATATGTTTCATAACGCTCCGTGATAGCTTTACACTATCGTCAACGAAAGGGCCGATCATGAAACACGAGACCCCCCTCAAACGTGACCCCAACGCGATGTTGTCAGACGCTTTGAACGAAGGGTGGGAAACCGTGGATACCTTGCCCGTGCGCGGCGATGGCGTGTTCCTTGTCCTGACGCTATCGGGTCTGACCCGCCGCGCCCACAACCGCAACGCCGAGCGCAAGGCCCGGCGCGCCGATGCCTACGGCCCCAAACGCTCGACCGTGGTGGCGGTGGACAGTGGCAATTACCTTTCGGCCATCGCGTGGACGTGGCCAAAAGACTAGCGGTGCCGCTTTACCGGCCAAACTTCGAGGACACCTGCGCAGAGCACCAAGCTGCCGCCGATCACCTCTATCGGGCTTAGGGTCTCTCCGGCGATCAGCGCCGCAGAGGCTGCGCCGACCAACACTTCTGACATCAACAAGATCCCGACCCGCACCGGGTCCAACTGCGTCGTGGCCCACATCAACGCGGCAATGGCTGGCCCCCACCACAGAAGCCCGGCGACGCACGCCCAGATCGCAACGCTCCCCCAGTGGATCACACCCGGCGACGCGCCAAGACCGGGCGCCATGGCCGCTGACGCCACGGCTGCCCCCACCGCAAAGACGAATGCCGCCTCCAGCGGCGCGGGCCCCGGGCGCACGCGGATGACGGTGGTGGATATCGCCCATAGCAGCCCCGCCGCCAGTGCCATCCATTCGCCAAGGCCCCTGGGCAGCGGCACACCTCCTCCCGCGCTCAACATGGTTGCCAGCCCCAACAGGCCGACCACGATCGCCACCAAACGCAAGGCGGGCGTGTCCCAGCCCATGACGAAACGGCCGATCAGGGTGCTCCAGACCGGGGTCAGGAAAAACAACAGGATGATGATCGCGACATGGCCGTAAACAAAGCCAATGGAATAGAGGCAGAACGCCACGCCACCCAAGGCAATGGCCGCCAATGCCCCCGGGTCTGACCGCCAGAGTTTTCTGTTGCGAAAGACGACAACCGGCCACAGCACCAGAGCCGCGGCCAACGTGATCGCCAGGGTGCCCCAGGCACCCGACAACCCAAGGGCATTCAGTTCGCGGACCGGAACCCAGTAGAAGCCCCACAACAGGCCTGATCCGATAACGGTCGCCGTCGCGAGTAATGATGTGCGCGCGTGTTGCATATCGCGCAGGTACCCCGTGGCCTGCGATGAGGCAATGCGGCCCCACGCAAAAACGTGATTCTACAACTCTGGTGACCGCTGTTAGCGTCGAGCCGAGGGAAAATGGGAGATATCGGCCATGAAACACGCATTTACGGCAGCCTTGGTGCTGGCGGCTTCGCCTGCGTTTGCGGACGGCCAAGCGGCCACCATCCGGGGCGAGGTCATTGACACGTGGTGCTACTTCTCGGGCGTCATGGGCGGACCGGATGCGGTTCAGGGCACGGCCCATCATACCTGCGCGATCTGGTGCAGTGCGGGCGGCATTCCCGTGGGCCTTCTGGGTGAGGATGGCACGGTCTACATGATCCTGGCCATTGGCGGCGACGATCAGAGCGCCAGCGGCCAGACGCAGCTGGAGTTGGCGTCCCACGACATCACCGTTTCGGGGCAGGTTTTTGCCCGCGACGGGCTGAATTACCTCGTCATCGATGAGGTCATGGAAGACCACGGCATCACCAACATCAACCATACAGATTTCGGGGCCATTCCCGGCTTCGCCATCCCCAACCCGGAGGGCTGAGGCCATGTGGAAATACCTGATCCCCCTGGCGCTTGTCGCCGCCCCGGCCGCCGCCCAGGATGGCCCCTTCTCTGAAGGGTCCGAGGCGCGATCCTGGAACCTGGCGTGGGAACAGCCCGCCCGGTTCGAGGCCACAGTTGTCGACATGCTCTGCGAGGTGGCGGGCGATTGCGACAATGCCTGCGCCGCCGGTCGTCAGTTGGGCCTATTACGCGCCGCCGATGGCGTGCTGACCTACCCCAACAAGAACAATCAGGGCATATTCACCGGCGCCGCCGTTGATCTGGCGCCGTTTTGCCAGATGGACGTCGAGGTCGACGGCCTGTTGATCGAGGACGACTACATCGGCGCCACCAATGTCTACCAGGTCCAGCGCGTGCGCCTTCTGGGGGACGAAGACTGGACCACGGCGAACGGATGGACCGACGCCTGGGCCGAGGACTTCCCCGAAGCCGCCGCCCAAGACGGGCGCTGGTACCGCAACGATCCCCGCGTCCTGGCACTGATCGAGGCCGATGGCTACCTTGGCACGGGCGAGACATGGCAAGAGGCGTGGGAGCTTACGCAATGATCGCCCGCGCCCTTTTGGCTCTTTGCGTGGGCTTCCTGTCCGCGCAGACAGCCGCCGCCCAAAGCCTGACCGATGCGGTGGGCGGAAGCTTCATGCTGACCGATCACACCGGGGCCGCGCGCACGGAAGTCGACCCAGACGGCCAGCCACAACTGCTGTTCTTCGGCTATGCCAACTGCCAGGAAATCTGCTCTGCCGTGTTCCCCACGATGGCCTCTATCGTGGACATTCTGGCCGAGGACGGAACGACCCTTCGTCCCCTGATGATCACGGTAGATCCCGACCGCGACACCGTGGATACGATGGCCGAGGCACTGCACGTCCATCACCCGACCTTCGTGGGCCTCACCGGCACCGAGGACGCGCTACAAGCGGCCTACGAGGCCTATTCCGTCGAATTTGAAGAACTTTTCGTGGATCCGTTTTACGGCACTGTCTTCTCTCATGGATCGTTCATCTACCTTCTGGATGGCAACGGCACGGTGCTGACCCTGCTGCCGCCAGTGCTGGGGCCCGAGATGATGGCTCAGATCGTTTCCGGCTATCTGAACGAGGCAAGCTAGGATGGATCGCAGGCGGGTCTTGATCGGCGCGGGCGCTTTGGCGCTTGTGGGCGGTGCGTTCGCGGCCACCGAGGGCCGCAACCTGTTCTATTCCGCCCTGTCAGAGGGCGTCGATCAACAGATCGACGTCACAACCGCCCACACGATGGCGTCTGCGGGGGAAATACTGTTGATCGACATCCGTCGCCCCGATGAATGGGCGGCCACCGGCAGCCCGGTTCCCAGCCATCGCCTCGACATGCGCCGCGAGGATTTTGCGCAGGCGCTGCTGGCGCTGACCGGCGGCGCAACGGACACGCCCGTGGCTCTGATCTGCGCGCGCGGGGTGCGGTCGTCGCGGCTTACCAACCAGTTGGTCGGCGCGGGCTTCACCAACATCATGGACGTTCCCGAAGGCATGTTCGGCTCTGGTGCCGGGCCCGGCTGGATCCGCGAAGGGCTGCCCGTGGACCGAAGCTAGCACCCGGAATGCAGCCGACATCACCCCGGCATGCACCCTGGGGCCAAATCCCTTGCAAGGGATTTACCAGAGCCTTGCAAGGCTCTGTTCAGGCTTTTGCAAAAGCCTGATTTGCGCGGGGGGCACCAGCGTGCGCGAGGGGCATTATTCTGCGGCGCTTGGCAGGTCTTTCAGGGTCTCTCGCAACTCGGCGCGATGCGCTTTTGCCGCCCGGATAATTGCAGGCGCTGCGTAGACCTCGGGCGTGCCGAGCGCTTGCATCGTGGCACGAAAGCGCGTCAACCGCAGGCCCGACAGCGCCGAGAGCGGCACCGCGAAGGCCAGAGAGAATGCGATCGGCAAAAGCCAGACCGAGACGATCCCGGCCACCATCCCCGCGATCATCGCCGTGCCTGCAAGCGTCTCGAGCATGTGGAATTTCAGCATCGCCCAGAGCGAATATCGCCCTCCCGCGCGGGCTTGCGGCGCCCAATCCACCTTCACGCCCAGAAGCGTTTTGGCGACGGCCAAGGTCTGCTGCACCATCAGGATCGGCGCATAGAGAATGGACAAGATCAACTCGGACACAAAGGATACGAAGAAGCGAAAGAAGCCGCCAAGCTCTTCGATGCGCAGGCCCACGCCGCCGATTGCGGCAGCTCCCAACGCCTTGGGCGCCAACAGCATTCCGTACATGAAGACCAGCAAGGCGGTCGCATGAACGGCGGTCATTTCCGGCCATTGCACCTGTGGATTGACGCCAGAGAAATAGCGGATCACGTTCTGCTCTTGCCCCGTTCCGATCAGCGCCCAGACCATCAGCAGCGCAAACCACGCGGGGCTTAGCAGGTAGCTGATCGCGCCGTGGAACATGTGGAACCGGCTGACCCCGTGGAACCCCTTGGCCGCCAGCAATTTCAGGTGTTGCAGGTTGCCTTGGCACCACCGCCGGTCCCGGATGACGTAATCGATCAGGGTCGCGGGGACCTCTTCATAACTGCCCTTGATGCGCGGCGAGAAGCGCACGCCCCAGCCTGCACGGCGCAAAAGGCCCGCTTCCACGAAGTCGTGGGACAGGATCAACGCGCCCTCGCCCGAGAGGGTCCGGATCCTTGGCAATCCGGCGCAGGAGGCGAAGGCCGCGGTGCGGATAATGGCGTTGTGGCCCCAGTAGTTGCCCTCCCGGTCGCTCCAGGTGGCAAGGCCTTCGGCAAGCGCCGCACCATATATGGCCGATGCAAACTGCTGCACGCGGGCAAAAACCGTCTCGGCCCCGTAGAGCTGCGGAAAGCTCTGGATCAGGCCCGCGCTGGGGTCGTTCGACAACTCATCACTCAGTGCCACAATGGCGTCGCCGGACATCAGGCTATCGGCGTCGAGCACAACCATCGCCGCATACCCGCCCCCCCACCGTTCCACCCAGTCGGCAAGGTTGCCGACCTTGCGGTCCGTGTTCTCGGCGCGGCGGCGGTAGTGTATGCGGATGCTTTCGGGCAGGCGTGCGCGCAGCGTCGCGAAGGCGCGCAACTCTTGGTCTGCGGTTTCGGCGTTGCGCGTGTCGGACAGAATGAACAGGGTGTAGCGGTGCTGTGTGGGGTGCGCATCCAGCGCCTCCAACATCGCGCAGGCATTGCCGAAAACGTCCCAAGGCACCTCATTATAGCAGGGCACCAGAAGCGCCACATCCATCGCCGGGCCGGTCGCAGGAGCGGCGCGTTTGCGCGTCAGCACAAGGCGCAGAATGCCCACGCTGACCGTCGAAACAGAGAGCGAAATCCAGAAGAAGGTAAGCGCGATCAGGGCGATCAGCGTCAGTTCAAAGCCCGTCAGCCCCCCCATCACGAACCAGTCCGTGAAGACCGCAACGATGCCAAAGGTCGTGATGAAGGCAGGCAGGAACGTCGCCAGGCGCCAAAGGCCCGCGCGGCCCCGGCCAAGCCCCGGGGCGCTGGCATCCTGATAGGTCGTGCGCAGGTTCTGGATCGGGCGCGAGAGGGGCGCTTGCGGGGGCATGTACGGCTCGGCGCGGAGGGGCATCGTCATGCGGACCACCGATAGAGCCAGACTTCCGTGACCGGCTCGTCGCCCGCCAACAACTGCGCCCGCAGCTCCATGGAGGGGACATCGCCCGGCTCCAACGCGAAGGTCAGGCGCAGGCCGCCAGTGCGCGGGTTGCGCTCCAGCACGCCGTCGGTGACCTCACCCCGGTGCGCGCGGACAATCCTGGTATAGCTGTCGGGGTTGCCCGAGAGCGCCGGATGATCGGCAAAATCGACAGAGACCAGCGTTCGGGAACGGTCCCAATTGCCGCCAATCGCGGTGTTGAGAACCGGCGCCACGTTCCGGGGGCGCGGCGGTTCCGCGCTCCATTCCATGTCGTAGGTGAAGCGATATTCGCCCCCGGCCTCCAGCCCGGCGCGGGGGCGCCAATACGCGACAATATTGTCGTAGATCTCCAATTCCGAGGGAATTTCCACCAGTTGGACGGAGCCTTCGCCCCAGCTTTCGCCCGGTGTTATCCACAAAGACGGGCGGTCCTCGTAGTGGGCCTCGAAGTCTTCGAAATCCGCCAAGTCGCGCGCCCGTTGCATCAGCCCGAAGCCTTGAGGGCTGTCGTCGACGAACGAGGACACTTCCAACTGCGCCGGATTCTTCAGGGAACGGAACAGCAGCTCACCGGCGCCGTTGTGGATCATCAGCCCATCGCTGTCGTGGACTGCGGGGCGGAAATCATCGTGACCGGCGCGGTTGGTCTGATCGAAAAGGAACATCGACGTCAGCGGCGCGATCCCCACATGGGGCAGGTCCACGCGGGGGTACAGCGTGACCTGCACGGACATCCGCGTGGCCTCGCCGGGATCGATGTAGAAGGTATAGGCCCCGGTGCAGCTTTCGCCATCCAGCAGCGCGTGCAAGACCTGCGTCGCATCGCCGGGCTGCGGGGCTTCCAGCCAGAACCGCGTGAACTCGGGGAATTCCTCGCCCTCTGGCCCGGCCGTGTTGATCGCAAGGCCACGTGCCGAGAGGCCATAGTTCATGCCCGTGCCGATGGCGCGGAAATAGCTTGCCCCTTGGAAGACCGCGAATTCGGTGAAGATGTCAGCCCGTTCCAAGGCGGCGCGCAAGCGCAGGCCGGAATAGCCCATCGTCTCATCCACAGGCAGATCGGGGAATTGGTCCGTCATGTCGAACAAGGACATGTCGAAGGCAAGCGTCTGGGCGATGCCGCCCTCGACGACATTGACCTCCACGGGACGGGGGAAATAGAGGCCAGGGTGGAAGAAATCCACCTTGAAGGGCCGATCCTCATCGGTCCAAAGGCCCCGCTGGGGATTGAACCACATCATCCGGTATTCGTCGTAGCTTAGGTTGCGCCAGCCCTCGGGCACCTGTGGCAGGGGCATGTGGGGGGCTTGCGACAGGCGCAGCGCCTCTGCCTCCAACCAGGCACGGTCAAAGGGATGGGCAGAGCCCTCACGGAACATCGGCAAGCCAAGTGCAGGTGAGGCCATGGCCGCCGCCAGCAGCGCCAGCGAGGAGCGGCGCGAGATATTCGGCCCGATCATCGCTTTACCCGCCACGGCTGTGATTTGATCCAACCGACGCCGTAGGCGACGGCCAGCAGCAACCCGACCCCAACGAGGTTCACGAACACCGTGTGCCAGGCCGCGTCCCGGCCCCATTGGTCCAGCCAGAAGCCGTTAAGGCGCGCCAGGATCATCGAGAAGACAAACACCGCCAAGGATTGTTGGCCGATCTTCATCAACTGGCGTACCGTGACGTCCCATGCGCGCGACGCCATGCCAGACCCAGATGCGATCAGGTACTTGCCCCCCTCGCCGACCAGAACCCAAGCCAGATAGGCCAGCGACAGGAACTGCGCATAGCGGAACAGGCCGAAGTCGGATTTGGTGATCCACATCTGGTTTGCGACCCGCCAATCGACCACGGGGTTGCCCTCGAACGCCAAGCCAAGCCATTCGCGGTTCACCGCACGCACCCCGATGTTCGACAGCGGGATATTGGCCAGCACGACAATCAGGGCCAGCGCGATCAACCACATCTTGACCGGTGGCTTGGGGAGCCACCCGATCATGAACGCGAACCCGGTGAAGAAGACCAACTGCCAGCCGAAGGGGTTGAAGAACCACTGACGGTCGCTCCACGGTTCGGCGGGCAGGGACAGGGCCAAGTGGCCGACGCCCATGGCCTCCAGCAGGCGCGACTGGGCAAACAGCCAAACCGTCACCACAACGGCCGCCGTCAGCCACAGGTTCACCCGTGACAAGGCCATGACGAGGGGCATCATCGCCAGGATCACAAGGTACATCGGCAGGATGTCGAAGTAGTTCGGCACATAGGTCAACGTCACAAGACCCAGCATCTGGTCCATCGTCGTCGACACCAGCACGTCATCGCGGGTTATGCCGTCGAAGAAGGGGATCAGGTTCAGCTGTCCCACGTAATTCCGCTCGAACGGACCCAGCGCGTTCAGCGCCACCATCAGGGCTGCGATGGCGAAAAACATCCCGATGTGCGCCCAGTAGACCTGCCAGCAGCGGTATCCGACCCGCGCCGCCCCAAGGCCCCATCCCGCCCGCTCGAACGTGCGCCCGAATGCAATGGCCGAGGCCATGCCCGAGCAGAAAACAAACATCTCGGTCGCGTCCGAGAAGCCCCAGCGCGCCGGTATCCACGAGGTGAAGAAGTTCCCCGGCGTGTGGGCGAAAAGGATGATGATCATCGCGATACCGCGAAAGAAATCGAGGCGCGGATCGCGCACGGTCGCGGGCGCGGCAGCCTGGGCTGCGGCGCGGGGAGGAGGTGCAAAATCTGGTGTTGTACTGACCATGGCCAAGGGCCCGTGTCCTTTATTCGGCCGGAACGCGCAAGGGGGACGCGGGGCTGGCGGCAATCATTTCACGCCGGGTGGCTGCAAAACGATCGTCCCGACCGGCGCGCCGTGTTGTGCGTTCCTCCAGCAGGCCAAGTGCGTCCTTCATGGCACCCGAACGAATCCCGGCGTCGATTGTCAAACGCTCGAACACATCGCGCTGCGCGTGTGAGCCGCCGGCCAGTTGCATGTGCCGCCGGGCGCGGCGCAGGCCCGCGAAGGCCGTCGCGTAATCGCCTTCACCGAAGGCTTCCAACCCCTGGGCCGCCGCCGTTCCGGGGCTGGCCATGCGCATCTCCATCTCGGTGCTGCCGCGCGCGCCGTCCGCCGCGATCCGCGCCACCAGCGTGGCGGTTGCGTCCTCACGCCGGCCCCCGACAAGGGCCAGAAGGTAGTGCAGATCCGCGAAGATCAGCTGTCCATCGTCCGTGCGTGCAGCCGAGGTTTCGGCCAGTTCGTCCCACCGATCGCCCACGTCGATCCCCTCCAGCTCCAGCCGCATCAACAGCGATGTCGCGTTGGAGATATCGCGGTAATCGTCCGTCTTGTCGGCGCGGATCAGCGTGTCATAGAGGTCCAGCACGACATCGGTTTGCCCCATGTCCAAGTGCATCAGCGCCTTGTGCCACCAAACGTGGTAGCGGAAATTGTTGCAATGGGCCCAGGCCGCTTCGCGACCCGACAGCCAGCGCAGGCCCTTCTCGGGCGCGGCGGTCATGTCGTAGACATGGGCCACCGCGTGCAGGCCCCAAGCGTCATCGGGACGGATCGCAAGCGCCGCCGAGCCTGCCGCCGCCGCGCGGCCGTATTCGCCGGTCTCTTCCAGCGCGAAGGCGTGGCAGCCCATGAGGTAACCGCGCCCGGGGTGGTCCTGGCCATATGCGGGCATCACCGCCTCGATCGAGCGGCGCATGCCTTGCGCATCCCCCAGCACAAAGCGGATCGCATGGGCGATCTTCATGGCCAGCGTATCGTCCGGCGCGGTTTCCAGCACCTTGTCGAGAAGTGCTACCGCCTTGGACGGTTGCCCACCCAGCCAGATCTCCAGGGCGCTCACGAAGGCCCGTTCGCGTACCGTGATCGGACGGTTTTGATCGGACGCCTTGGCACTGGCGCATGCCTCACGGGCGGTTTGCACAAGCTCTCCCCGACCAAGAAGCAGCAGGAAAATACCCTTCACTGCATGGCCCAACGCAAATTCGGGGTCAGCGTACAATGTCGCACCAAGGTGATCGGGCGTCTTGGCACCATGGGCCAGAAAGGCCATCTGCGTGGCGTTCCATGCCTCAACCCCTGCCGCCGTCGCGATGGTGCTGGGTTGGCCGAAACAGTCTGTCTGCAGCATGCCGTATCCGATTCTGATCAAGTCGCCTTTATTCCGATTAGACCATGGGTCCGCCTGCGCGAAGGGCAGATGGGGCGATATGACGGACATGTGAGCCGATGGGATGCGCGCGTGAACGTTTTTTCGCCGGATCGCCCCATGATCGGCAGGAAGTCGCTGTTATCGCGGCGCTTTACGCGCAGGGCGCGCCCGAATTTCAGGCCGTGTGCCTAGAGTTCCGGCGCCGCGCGCACGCCCGAGAGCCAGTCCAGGACCGCCTGCGTGTCTTCGCCCAGGTGCGGCGGCGGGCGGCGGTAAGTGACTGGTGTGACAGAGAATTTCAGCGGATTTCCGATCAATTCCACGCCACCCCGATCGATCCCGTCCTTGGCCATGTCGATGCGCATCCCCCGTGCCATCGCCTGGTCGCTGGCAAAGGCCTGCTCTACCGTGTTTACGGGGCCCACGGGGACTTTGCGGGCCTCAAGACCCGCGACGATATCGGCCTGGCTGTGCTGGACCATCAGCGCTTCCAGTAGCGGGATCAGGGTCTCGCGGTTCGTCACGCGGGCGGAATTCGTGGCAAAGCGCGGGTCATCCGCCAAATCGGGCTGCCCGAGGAAATCGCAGAACCGCGTGTATTGCAGGTCATTGCCGACGGCGACCAGAACGAAGCCGTCCGAGCAGGCGAAGGTCTGATACGGCACGATTGTTGCATGCTCGTTCCCACGCCGGGCACGCGGCTTTCCCGTTGTCAGATGGGCCACGCCTTCATTGATCATCCACGCCAGCGAGGCGTCGACCAGTGACAGATCCACATGCTGCCCCTGCCCCGTTTTATCCCGGTGGCGCAGGGCGGCGAGGATGCCGATGCTTGCATACATGCCGGTCATCACGTCGGCGATGCCCACGGCCACTTTCATCGGGGCGCCGTCGGGCTCTCCGGTCAGGGACATGATGCCGGAATAGCCTTGCGCCATCAGATCATAGCCGGGCTTTTCACGATTGGGCCCCGTATGCCCGAAGCCCGAGATCGAGCAGTGGATAAGCTGGGGATAAGCTGTGAGCAGCGTTGCATGGTCGAGGCCGTATTTCTCTAGCCCGCCGGGCTTGAAATTCTCGATCACGATGTCGGCGCGGGCGGCGATCTGGTGGATCGTTTTCTGGCCTTCTTCTGTCGCGATATCCACCGCCACAGACAGCTTGTTACGGTTGGCGCACATGAAATAGCTGGAAAGATCCGTGGGCTGCCCGTCTTCGCCCGTGGCGAACGGAGGCCCCCAGCCACGCGTGTCATCGCCGCGGTCCGGGTGTTCGATCTTGATGATCGTGGCACCCAGGTCGCCCAGGGCCTGTGTGCAGGTCGGCCCGGCCAGAATGCGTGACAGATCAAGAACAATTAGCCCCTCCAACGGTCCCTTAGATGCGGCCATCATATCCCCCCCGGTCAATTTCTGCGGCAATGACGGTGAAGGTTTCCGCCTTCAGCGCACCTTCTATGGCGGCGCGCAGGTCAGCCCGGTTGCGTACCGTCACCCCTGCCCCGCCCATGGCCCGACCGATCCGCGCGATGTCGTGCTTGGCCGGATAGTCCACGGCGGCATTGTTCAGTTGCCGTTCGCGCTGTTTCTTCTCGATCAGCGCCAGAGAGGCATCGACGAGGACAATGATGATCGGCGCAAGCCCCATGTCGGCGGCAGTGGTCAATTCACCGGCAACCATGAGGAAGCCACCGTCACCCACAAAGCCCACGGCGGGGCTACCCGGGTCGGCCAGCGCAAGGCCCATGGCCATCGGCACCGCGCAGCCCATGGTGCAAAGTCCCGTGGATTGGATAAGCCCGCGCGGCATCGGCGTTTCCCACATCTGGCTGAGCAGAATGCGATGCGCGCCGCTGTCCACCGACACACGCGTGTTGGCGGGCAAGGCTGCACGGGCCTCGGCGATCACGCCGGCAGGGCCCCAATCGTCGTCCTGCGGGAACGCCCGTCCAAGGGCCGCCTTGGTGGTTGCGGGCTCTTTGCCCGGCCATGTTTCATGGGGTCTGACGCCCGAAAGCGCTGCCAGCCCGGCCCCGATGTTGCAGGTGAAGCTAAGCGTTGCCTGGTGCATGTAGTGGCGGTTCGGGGTTGCCTGGATGTCGATGACACGTTGCCTGGCGGGGTCCCAGACCTCGCGCCAGCCCGGGCGCATCTCGATCGGGTCATAGCCGATGCACAAGATCAGATCGGCCTGCTCCACAAGCGGCAAGAGGTGGCTGTCAGCCAACGGCGACAGGCCCGCGCCGCCCATGGCGAGCGGATGATCCTCGGGCAGGACGCCCTTGGCCTTGTAGGTGGTGATGACGGGAATGCTGTAGGTTTCCGCGAAGGCCTGGAGATCGGCACTGGCGTTGTCGGCAAGCACATCAAGCCCCGCGATGATGATCGGACGCCTGGCGTCCAGCATCCATCGATCTGCGGTCCCCAGATCGGCCCCATAGGGCGCGACCTGGGACTCGGGCGCGCGGCGGCGGCCCTTGGGGACGCAAGGCGTGTCGGCCACGGCGATCGGCACATCGATCAGGACCGGCCCCGCGCGACGCTCGCAGGCGATGGCGACGGCCTTGTCGGCAATCGTGTCGGCCTCGGCCGCCGTCAGCGTGAACGTCGCCTTGGTGATCGGGTCCAGCACGGCGCGGTGATCCAGCACCTGGTGCGTGTAGGTCAGCGCCTCATCGGCATCCAGGCATCCTGTCAGCACGACCATCGGCACCCGGTCCTGTTCGGCGTTGGCCACCACGTTGACCGCGTTCATCAACCCCGGCCCGACCGTGGCCACCAGCACCACCGGCGCGCCGTCGACATGGTGCACGCCCTCGCCGATGAACCCACCCGCGTTCTCATGCTTGACCAGATGGAAGGCTATCCCGGCCTTTTCCAGCGCGTCGACGATGGTCAGCACTTCGCCGCCCGGCATCCCGAAGGCATGGCGGCACCCGGCCTCGTAAAGCCTGACCGCGACCGCATCCGCCGCGCGCATCTGTTGTATCATGAAATTGCCCTTTTCGTTTGCCTGACCCCGGCTACACTGAAACGAGCGCGGGCTCCAAGGCAAGGCGGCCACACGTCCTTGTGCTTGGTCTTTACCCCCGCTCAGAGGCAGGTTACCGCAAACACGTGGGTGACTGCCATTGCAGGACAAAGCCCGCCCGCGTTACATCTGGGCCATGGCCGCAGGACGCGGCCGGTGCGGGGACACATGGCCGAGACTTCAGAAAGCGAAAGCCGCAAGCTGTTATCACGTTTGCAGGCCGTCATGGCAGAGGCCGCGGCGGGTCAGGAACGTCTGGATCGAATCACGCATCTGATTGCGGATTCGATGAAGACAGAGGTGTGCTCTATCTATCTGCTGCGCGACGCGGAAACGCTGGAGCTTTGCGCCACGCAGGGTCTGTCACCGGAGGCCGTCCACGTTACCCGGATGCGGATCGGCGAGGGCCTCGTGGGCCGCGTCGCCCGCCAGGCACGCCCGATCAACACCGCCAACGCCCCCGCAGAGAAGGGCTTTCGCTACATGCCGGAGACGGGGGAAGAGGCCTATTCCTCGTTCCTCGGGGTGCCGATCCAGCGGTTGGGGGAGCTCTTGGGCGTGCTGGTGGTCCAGTCCAAGGACGAGCGCCAGTATTCCGAAGATGAGGTCTACGCCATCGAGGTCGTGGCCATGGTCATCGCCGAGATGACCGAGTTGGGCGTCTTCGTCGGCGAAGGTGCGGCGCTGTCGGCGCGCCACACCAACCAGGTGATGTTCAAGGGCGGCACCGCGCAGGAAGGCGCCGCGATGGGCCATGTCTGGCTCCATGAACCGCGCGTGGTCGTGACCAACCCTGTGGCCGATGATCCCGCCGTCGAACGGGTGCGCCTGAACGAGGCCGTGGACCAGTTGCGCACCGATATCGACCAGATGCTGACCCATGCGGGCAAGGGCGACAAGGATCAGGCCGAAGTGCTGGAAGCCTACCGCATGTTCGCCCGGTCACGCGGTTGGATGCGGCGGATGGAGGAAGACATCGAGCGGGGCCTTTCGGCAGAGGCGGCGGTGGAGAAAGAGCAATCTTCTGCCCGTGCGCGGATGGAGACGGTGCCTGACGCCTACCTGCGCGAACGGCTGCATGATCTCGATGACCTGTCGAACCGTCTTCTGCGCCTGCTGACCGGTCAAGGCAACAACACCGGTGCCGAGATGCCGATGGACCCCGTGCTGGTGGCTCGAAACATCGGCCCCGCCGAATTGCTGGACTATGGCCGACGCCTGAAGGGCATCGTGCTGGAAGAAGGCTCGGTCGGGTCCCACGCCGCCATCGTGGCGCGGGCGCTGGCGATCCCGCTGGTGATCCACGCCAAGCGTATCAGCACCGAGGCCCTGAACGGCGATCCGATCCTTGTCGATGGCGATCAGGGCATCGTGCACCTGCGCCCCGAGGATACGGTCGCCTCCGCCTTCCGCGACAAACTGGCGATGCAGGCCGAAGCGCAGGAACGCTATGCCTCCATCCGCGACAAGCCCGCGACGTCCTTGTGCGGCACGACGGTGTCGCTGCAAATGAACGCGGGCCTCATGGCCGATCTGCCGTCCCTGCCCTCTTCGGGGGCCGAGGGCGTGGGCCTGTTCCGGACGGAGCTGCAATTCCTCACCCGCGCCCGCGTGCCGCGTCGGGGTGAGTTGGCACAGCTTTATGCAAGGGTGATGGACGCCGCGGGCGACAAGCGGGTGATCTTTCGGACACTCGACATCGGGTCCGACAAGGTGCTGCCCTACATGAAGCCCCAGGATGAGCCGAACCCCGCGCTGGGGTGGCGCGCGATCCGCGTTGGTCTCGACAAGCCCGGCGTCATGCGGATGCAGTTGCAGGCGCTGATCCGGGCCGCGAACGGGCGGCCCCTGTCGGTGATGTTCCCGTTCATCGCGCAGTTTGACGAATTCACCGCCGCGCGCGACCATTTGATGCGCGAGATGGACCGCGAAGCGGCCTTGGGCCACGTGCTGCCCTCGGATCTGCAAGTGGGCGCGATGCTGGAGACGCCCTCGCTGGCGTTTGCGCCGCACCAGTTCTTCGAGATGGCCGATTTCATCTCTATCGGCGGCAACGACCTGAAGCAGTTCTTCTTCGCCGCCGACCGCGAGAATGAGCGCGTCCGCCGCCGCTATGACACGTTGAACATCTCGTATCTCACCTTTCTGGAGCAGATCGTGCACCGCTGCGCCGAGGCGGACACGCCGCTGAGTTTCTGCGGCGAGGACGCGGGCCGCCCCGTAGAGGCGGTGTGTTTCGCGGCCATGGGCCTGCGCAACCTGTCGATGCGCCCGGCCTCGATCGGACCGGTGAAGTCGCTGTTGCGCCGCGTGGACCTGAGGGAAGCGCGCAGCGTGATCACCGAGGCGCGCGGCACCGGTGCACAATCCGTTCGCGGGGCCGTGATGGACTGGCTGAAGCGGCAGGCCTAGCTGCTGCGCCGCAAGGTGGCCGTCAGGATCCCCATCCCGATCAGCGTCGCACCGCCCGCTCGGGTCAGCCAGGCGATGATGCCGGGCCGCGACAGGCGGTCGCGCAGGCTGCCCGCCAGCAGCGCGTAAATGAGTGCGTTGATCGTGGCGAGGCTGACAAACGTCGCGATCAGGATCGCGAATTGCGGCAGAAGCGGCGCTTCGGGCGCGATGAACTGCGGCACGAACGCAATGAAAAACGCGATGGATTTGGGGTTGAGCGCCGTAACGGCGGCAGCATGGGTGAAGGTACGACGCGCCGTGACGCCGCCCGTCGCAGGCAAGGCGAAATCCGCATGTTGCGCCGAGAGGATCATCTTCACGCCAAGATAGACCAGGTAGACCGCGCCGACCCATTTGAGCGCGGTGAACAAGGTGGCCGAGGCCATCACCAACGCGCCAAGCCCCGCCAGCGACGCGGTCATGGCCACCAGGTCGCCCACCGCGACGCCCGCCGCCGTGGATACCGCCACGCGGCGGCCCTGGCTGATCGCATAACTCAGCACCAATAGGATCGTCGGGCCGGGGATCAGCAGCAAAACGGTGGAGGCGGCGACGAAGGTCAGCCAGGTCTCAAAGGGCATCGCGGGGCTCCGAACAAAGGTGTGGCCGAGTTAGCCCCAGAGCGGCGGCTTTGTCACCATCAGCCAGAAGATAACCGTCAGGGCAATGAAGGCAGGCCAGCCCAGGGCGAACCATATCCGAAAGGCGCGATGCGCCTCGGGCGGGAGGGCCGTGCCCCGGCAAGCAGTCTGCGCCGCGAGGTCCCGGATGCGGATCTGCAAATGCACGACCGGCGCCCAACATACGAACGCCAGCGCGTAGAGGCCATAGGTCAGCAGCAACCAGGGCTCGGTCAGGGACCATCCCGCAAGCCAGACCAGCCACAGCCCCGTTGCAGGTTGGATAAGGCCCGCGGGCGTGGTGAACAGCCAATCGGCGATGACCAGCCCCGACGCGACGCCGTGCACCTGATGCGGGTCAGCCCGACGCATGGCCCACACCATCTGGAACGCGGTGCCGATGCCGGTCCCGAACAACACGGTCGAGCTGAGAATATGCAGCCATTTGGCCAGCAGGTAGGGGTCAATGCTCACCGCTCGTCCTCCAGCACCAGCCAGACGGCGATCAGCATGAGAATCGGCAAGTTCTTCAAGAGCCCCCCAAGGGGCAGCAGCCACAAGGCGGGCGCGATCAGGGTGAATGCAAGTGTGTAGCCGCCGACAAGCGCAAGCTGCGCCGCCCCCGTGACCCGGGGCCGCCAGTTGCGCGCCAACGCAAGCGCAATCGCCAGATCCGCAAGGCCACCTCCGCGCGCGAGGGCGATCCAGACCCAATCGGGCGCGGGCAGATGCGCCGTCATCGGAAGGAATTGGTCGGCAGGCAGGAACAGCCCAAGCAGGCCAGACATCAACCACAGCAACGCAAGGGTCAGTCGGATCATCGGACGCAACAGGAACAGGCGCGCGTGCCACAGGTCTTGCGTACCCGCCGGCCGTGCGGTGAGAAACTGATCGACGCCGCGCGGCCGCGTCTTGAGACGGGCCATCAAGGGGCCTTCATCCGCCTCCACCCCGTGACTGATCTGCGACACCGCCGTGCGCGAGATCGGGCCCATGTTCAACGCGTCGCCCACCGCACCGCCCGCATTGGCGAGGGGTTTCGACATCGGCACCGCGCGGGTTTCCGGCAGACCGAACCAGCCGCGCAGGCCTTGCAACAGGTGCGCTTGGGTGATGTGGGTGGGACCCCCGATATCCCAAGGCCCGGGGCCTGGCGGGGCCTGAAGACATTCGGCGACGACCCGCGCCAGATCCGCGGCATGGATCGGGTTGAACATCTGGCTGCCATCGCCAATCATCGGCGTGCCAAAGGGCAAAGTGGCAAGGCCTCGCAACAGCGACGTGCCGCCATAGGAGGTGTCGGCCATCACAAATCCCGGACGCAGGATCGTGAGGCTGGCCTCATGCGCGACCCCCTCCCCCTTGCGCCGCCAGCGGGCGAAGGGCGTGTCGGCCTCGATCCCCACGGCAGAGCTCAGGACACCCCCCTCGGCATGGGTGTAGGCGGCGAGCGGCGCGTCGACGTGGACGGCCCGAAACCGCGCCTCTGAAGCTGTCAGAAGCCCCGCCGCATTCACCACCACCCGACCCGAGGCCGCGTCTTTCCAGAATTTGGGGGCGTGGGACTTGGGGTCGCTCAGATCAGCGGTGAAAGTCGCAAAGCCCATCCGAGCCAGCCGTGACGTGCGGCGGGCCTAGGCGAGGACATCCCACCCCTCGGCGCGCAGATGAAACGCGATGTGGCGACCGATGAAGCCGTCGGCCCCAAGGACCAGCACCTCTCTTACGCCAGAATCGGGATTCACGGCAGGATCGGGCCTCACGGCAGGACCCGGCCCGCGACCGCATCAAGCCGCGCCATCACGTCCGGGTCTCGCGCCTCGGGCGACGTCATGATCGCGTGCTCCAACGCACGATCGCAGCCCGCCGCGCAAAGCGGCTTGTCCCCTGACAGCGCCTGGGCGATGCCCTTGACCATGGCGCGCGCGGCCGCTGCATTGCCGTGCAACGTTTCGATGATCTGGCTGATATCGACGGCGCCGTGGTCCGGGTGCCAGCTGTCAAAGTCAGTGATCATCGCGACAGAGGCGTAACAAAGCTCTGCCTCTCGGGCCAATTTCGCCTCGGGCATGTTGGTCATGCCGATCACGTCGCAGCCCCATGCGCGGTACATCCTGCTTTCGGCCATGGAAGAGAACTGCGGGCCCTCCATGGCCAGATAGGTGCCGCCATCATGGACCGTCACGCCAGTGGCCTTAGCTGCATCGCGGGCCGTGGCAGAGAGCACCGGGCAGACCGGATGCGCAACCGAGACATGGGCGACACACCCGGTGCCGAAGAACGACTTTTCGCGGGCGAAGGTGCGATCGATGAACTGATCCACGATGACGAAATCGCCCGGTTCCATATGCTCTTGGAACGATCCACAAGCGGACACCGCCACCACATCGGTCACACCGATGCGCTTGAGCGCGTCGATATTGGCGCGGTAGGGAATGGAAGTCGGCGTGTGAACGTGGCCTCGGCCGTGGCGGGGCAGGAACGACACGGTCGTGGTGTCGATCCGTCCGGTCAGGATCTCGTCCGAGGGCGCGCCGAACGGGCTTTGAACCGCAGCCCAGGTCGCGTCCTTCAACCCGTCGATCTGGTAGAGGCCCGAGCCGCCGATGATTGCCAAATGCCGGGTCATTACCCCCTCCCTTATGCTAATGTCCGTACCGTCGCACCAGGCGCGCGGCGATGCAACGGCCGCGCCTGACGTGGGGTTTTCGCAACGCCCCGGATCGTCATCTTGCAACTATCCCGTGACTTACCGCGCCCGTGGGCGTAGGGGAGCGCTAACCGAGCGCTGCCCTGCGGCGCTGATATAAAATTCCCGAACCTACGTGAGGTCCCCATGTCCCGCATCCTTCTGCAGGCCGCAAAAAGCCGTCTATCGCCCGAGTTGTCCAACATGGGCCACGGGTGGGGCATTGGCCGCATGCGGATCGAGGTGCTTGCAGGTCTGACCGTCGCGCTGGCCCTTGTGCCGGAAGCCGTGGCGTTTGCCTTCGTCGCGGGGGTGAACCCACTGGTGGGCCTTTACGCGGCCTTCATCGTCGGCCTGATCACCGCCGTCATCGGTGGTCGTCCCGGCATGATCTCGGGGGCGACGGGCGCTTTGGCCGTCGTGATGGTCAGCCTCGTGGCGTTGCACGGGGTGGAATACCTCTTTGCCACCGTCATCCTGATGGGGCTGATCCAGATCGGGGTCGGGGTGATGAAATGGGGCAAGTTCATCCGCCTTGTCCCGCATCCGGTTATGTTGGGCTTCGTCAACGGGCTGGCGATCGTGATTTTCCTGGCGCAATTGGGGCAATTCCAGGTGCCCGGCAGCGCCGAGGCATCGGGCCACGGCATGGCCAGTGGCGAATGGTTGCAAGGCGCAGAGATGGCGATGATGCTGGGCCTCGTGGTACTGACCATGGCGATCATCTGGGCGCTACCCAAACTCACCACCACCGTCCCCGCGCCGCTGGCTGGCATCGGGATCACGGCGGCCATCGTGCTAATCTTCGGCATCGACGTGCCACGGGTGGGCGATTTGGCTGAAATTTCCGGCGGCTTCCCGGCGTTCCACGTCCCCTTCAGCTTCAGCGGTGGGGAAATCCCGGGTATCTACGGCGATTTCCTCGCCCCCTTCACCTGGGAGACCTTCTGGATCATCGCGCCTTACGCGGGCATCCTTGCGGCCATCGGCCTTATCGAAAGCCTGCTGACCCTCAACCTCGTCGGCGAGATCACCGGCGAGAAAGGCGGCGCGTCGCAGGAATGTGTGGCGCAAGGCGTGGCCAACACCGTCACGGGCTTTTTCGGCGGCATGGGCGGTTGCGCGATGATCGGCCAATCCATGATCAACGTGAAATCCGGCGCGCGCACGCGGGTGGCAGGCATCGTGGCTGCCCTGTTTCTTCTGTCTTTCATCCTGGTGGGTGCGCCGATCATCGAACAGATCCCACTGGCCGCACTGGTGGGCGTCATGTTCATGGTGGTGATCGGGACGTTTGCGTGGAACTCCCTGACAATCCTGTTCAAGGTACCGCTGACCGACGCCTTCGTGATCATCCTCGTGACCGTCGTGACCGTCGCCACGGACCTTGCCACCGCCGTCGTCGTGGGCGTCATCGTCTCGGCCCTCGCCTATGCCTGGCAGAATGCCAAACGCATCCATGCGATCACGCGCGACAGCACGACCGAGCAAGGCGCGAAGGTCTATGAGATCCAGGGGCCGCTGTTCTTCGGCTCCTCGGACGGGTTCATGGAGCTCTTCGATGTGGAGAACGACCCGGACACCGTGATCGTCGATTTCAACGGAAGCCGGGTGGCCGACCAATCCGCGTTGCAGGCCATCGAGGCTGTGGCGGGGCGATATGAGGCCGCGGGCAAAAGGATCATGCTTCGACACCTGACACGGGATTGCCACGCCCTTCTGACCAAGGCAGGCCACCTTGTGGTCGATAGCGACGATGACCCGGATTACGAGATCGCCACCGATTATTCCGTGCGCACGGGGATCCTGGGGGACCACTAAGACGCGTGGCCCTCCCTTTCATCTTGCCAGAAAAACTCCCCGCGGAGCGTCCCGCAGGCGCCGCCAGCGCAAACGCCTATTTTTCTCCGGGACGGTTCAGCGCGAAGACCTCGCGGATGACCGCATAGTCGCGGTAGCCCATCCGGGACAGCGGGTGGAACCGGGTCACGTCGAACATACCGTCGACCAGGCAATCCTCGCGGATATGCACGCCCACGACCTCGCCAAAGACGGCGAAGTTATGGGCCCCTTCCAGCTTCACGATCTGAGTCACGCGACATTCCAGGTTGGCCGGGGCCCCCGCCACGCGCGAACACGCGATTTCGGTGCAATCCGCGCGCTCGATCCCGGCGCGCATGAACTCATCTTCCGTTGCGGGCCAGGGCCCGGACGTCTCGTTCATCGCGTCGCGGGCCGCATATTCGACGATGTTCACGCAGAAAACGCCGGTCTCTCGGATGTTGGCGACGGAATCCTTCGTGTCGCCCCGGTCGGCCTTGGCAGAGGTGGAGGAGAACATCACTTGCGGCGGCTCGTAGGCCACCGCGTTGAAGAACGAATAGGGTGCAAGGTTGTCGCCCCCTCCCGTCCCGCGCGTCGAGATCCAGCCAATGGGGCGGGGGGAGACGATGGCATTGAAAGGGTTGTGCGGCAGGCCGTGGCCGTCTTCGGGGCGGTAATACATCGGGAAGCCTCGCATGAATTCGTGTGGTTTGGCAAAGACCTAGCCTCGTGCTACGCCGGGCGCCAGAGCTAGAGGAGCGGACCGGGCCAAGCATGTACACGCTTTCCCAAGAAAAACTGGACGACGGCCCCGAGGTCGAGGCCCTTTACGACACCTGCTTTGCACCGGGGCGAGAGGCGCTCAGCTCGTACAGGCTGCGCGATGGTGTGCCGCCCGTGGCGGGCCTTTGCCTCGTGGCGCGCGACGATCTGCAAATCGTCTCGGGCGCGGTGCGATTCTGGCCCGTGCGCGTGGGCCGGTCCGAGGCGCTGTTGCTTGGCCCCATCGCGGTCCACCCCACGCGGCAAGGCGAAGGCTTGGGCGGGCTGTTGATGAACGCGGGGCTGGAGGCGGCGCGCATCAGGGGCTGGCAGCGTATTCTGTTGGTCGGCGACGCGCCCTACTACGAAAAATTCGGCTTCACCCGGCTTGCCGGCGTTGCCATGCCCCCGCCCACCAACCCGGCCCGCGTGTTGGGTTATGGCGACTGGGCAGACGTCACCGGGAACGTCACCCGCTGGGGCGGATAGCGCCCGCCAAGACCATGCGCCCGCGCAACAGGTTTGCGCCAAAGTGGCATGCGCGCTTGATCCCCCGCGCGGCCCTTGCCATCAACAGCGTATGTGGCGTGTTGTTGTCGTTCTTCTGCTTGTCGGCCTTCCCTTCCCGCGCGCCTCTCACGCGCAGGAATTCATCGCCGTTCCCGATATCATCTCGGACGAAGCTTTCTATCGGCTGGTGGCCTGCGCCGCCCGCCCCGGCGGCGAATGCGCCAAGCCGCTGATCTACTGGCCCGAAGACCGCCGCCTTGCCCTACGCGTCGGCATTGCAAGCACTGCCGACAGCTTCCGCGACTACCGCTTCGACATCGTGGATGCCGCCATCGACGCCGCCATCGCTGAAATCAACGGCGCGGGCGCCCACCTGTTTCTGGAACGCGTCTATGAGGGCGAGATGGATATTCCCTTCTATCTCGTGGACACGCCCCAAGGCGGGACGATCATCGGCACCGGTGTGGAAGAGCTTGACGGCTCTTCCATCGCGATCGGACGCGTTGCGATCCGGTCGCGCGGCCAGGACATCGTTGCCGCGACCATTGCCATCAGCCAGGATATCCGGCGGCGCGAGATTGCCTCGGTTATCCTTGAGGAGCTGGTCCAATCATTGGGGCTTGTCACCGATATCGCCTCGCCCGCCTATGAGCTGTCGATCTTTGCCGAGAATGGAAATTCCATGACTCGCCTGCGCGGCCAGGACGCCAGCGCCCTGCGCCGCCATTATCCCCGCCCCGGCGTGCCCGAGCGCGAAACCAATTAACCCCATCCGAAAGGGCCCGAAGCCGCCATGATCGCCCAGAAAACCGTGCAGGATTACATCCGCACGATCCCCGACTTCCCCCACGAGGGGATCATGTTTCGGGACGTCACGACCCTGTTTCAGGACCCGCGCGGGTTCCGTCTGGCGGTGGACCAGTTGCTGTCGCCTTTCGTGGGCGAGACCATCGACGCCGTCGCGGGCCTTGAGGCGCGCGGCTTCATTCTAGGGGGGGCGGTGGCTCATCAACTGTCCAAGGGCTTCGTGCCCGTGCGCAAGAAGGGCAAGCTTCCCGCCGCCACGATCGAGCAAGCCTATACGCTGGAATACGGTGAGGCCGTGGTCGAGATCCATGACGACGCCGTGCAACCGGGCGATAAGGTCCTGATCGTCGATGACCTTCTGGCCACCGGCGGCACCGCCGAGGCCGGCATCAAGCTGATCGAACGCTTGGGCGCTGAGGTCATTGGCTGCGCGTTCGTGATCGACTTGCCGGATCTTGGGGGGCGCACGAAGGTTGAGGCGATGGGCGTGCCCGTCCACGCGATTTGCGTCTACGAGGGCCATTGAAAAGGCCACGATCCGGCCCCAATGGTGAAAATTCTGTATTGGCGCCCGCAGGTTAACCTTACGTTAAGGATCATTTCCTAACACTCGTACATCGCCGCGTATTTGGCGCGCTTTTGTGCTTGTTGTATCCAGTAGCTGCACGTCCTGACCCCAATCCGGGGCGTGCAGCCCTGACCCGGCCTCCCTGCTCCATTGTCATCCCCGCCCCATCCCGATAGGGCTATGGTCGCTGCGGGCGTGATGGAATTGGTAGACATACCAGACTTAAAATCTGTTGGGCCTTGTGCCCGTGCGGGTTCGAGTCCCGCCGCCCGCACCACGTTCAATTTGCGCGACCGGCCTTTGGCCTTTTTGAGCGCGTTCGTGCGCTTGCCGGTTTATCCTTTCGCCTTCCCCAGTCCTGTCTTGGCCTGCCGCGCTTTGCACTACGTGAGGCCCGCGCGCGCTCAGAACGATCTTCAGCCCTTTCTGGCGACGATAAAGCGGCGCGGTGGGCGCTTGGGGTAGTCCCCGGCGGCGATGATGTCGAACCCTGCCATGCGGATCTCGCGCTCCAGGCGCGCGGGCGTCAGGAAGTTGAAATCCGGCGCTTTTCCCAACAGGCGAAGCGCCGAGACCAAGGGTTGGAAGACGCGGTATACGCCCCCCAGACAGGGCGTTTTGGAGATGAACAGACCGCCCGGACGCAGGTGTTGCGCGACGTCCGCAAAGGCCTGTCGTCTGTTGGGCAAAAGATGCAGCAGGTTGAAGGCAAGGATAGCGTCAAAAGGTCCCTCGGGCAGAGACCCATCGCAGGGCTGCCCGACACACAGATCAAGGTTCTCCACCCCGGCCTTTGAACGTCTTTCCCCTGCAATCGTTATCATTTCAGCGGAATAGTCACTCGCTACATATCGCTCGACGGCATCCGCCAACCTTAACGCAGTCGTGCCCGTCCCGCATCCCAGTTCAAGCACCCGGTCGCCCGGGCGCAGGTGTTCCCGAACAAGATCCAGCGTGTGCTCATAGGTCTCTGGGTTGCGCATCTGCATTTCGGCGTACCGCCGCGCGACGCGGTCCCAGAACGCGGCTCCCCTGGTCATGTCTGAACCACCTACGATTGCGCCCCGGCGGATTTGACCAACCGCCCCAGACCATCCTTGTTGATCAAACGCACCTCCCCCCGAGACTGCGCGACCCAATCGCGGCGCTGAAATTCCGCCAGCGTTCGCGAGATCACCTCGCGTGCGGTTCCAAGCTCGGACCCCAGAACGGCGTGGGTCGCGTGGACCACATCGTCTGCATCCGCAAGCTCCAACAAACGTGAGGCGAGGCGGACATCCATGCGTTGGAAAACGATGTCATCGATCAGCGTGAACAGATCCGTGATCCGGCGCGAATAGGCGGTGAAGACGAACTCGCGAAACACCGGAGACTTGGCGACAAGATCGTCGAAGGTGCGGCGCGGGATCGCCACGGCTTTGACTGCGGTCTCGGACGTGCCTTCTGCCGCGTAATCTTCGAACGCCAACATGCAGGCGGTCGTCAGGACGCAGCTTTCCCCGGCATGAACGCGGTAGAGGAAAACCTCTCGGCCCGTCTCGGAACGCTGCTGAACCTTCACGGTGCCATCCAACAGAAGCCACAGGTTATCGGCGGTTTGACCGGGCGCGAAGATCTCGACCCCGGCGGGGACCGAGATGATCTTGCTGCCCGCCACCAGTTCTGCCCGGATGTCTTCCGGCAACCGCTTCAGTCCTTTGAAGTTATCGATCCATGTCTCTTTCATTCGCTTCTTCCTTGCGGGCAGTGCGTTTACGTCATTCAGAGGGATTTGGTCGAAAAATACCAATCTTTGGTGTCATACCCCTCCGACATGCGCGCCTCTGCCGCGTCGGCGGTCTGCGGCGTGGGCACGATCACGTCCTGGCCCGGGTGCCAGTTCTCAGGTGTCGCCACGCTGTGGGTATCCGACGTGCGCAACGCTTTGACAAGACGCACGAATTCGTCGACAGAGCGACCATTCGTCATGGGATAGTAGACCATTGCCCGCAGGATGCCTTCGGGGTCGATCACGAAGGTCGCGCGCACCGCTTGTGTGTCAGACGCGCCGGGCTGGATCATCCCGTAGGCCTGCGCCACTTTCATGTCTAGGTCGGCAATGATCGGGAAGGGAATCTCGACGCCGAAGCTGTCCTTGATCGACCGCATCCAAGAAATATGGGCGTAGTGACTGTCAATCGAAAGGCCCAGAAGTTGTGTGTCGAGGGCGGCAAATTCGTCGGCGCGGTTGGCGAAGGCCATGAATTCCGTGGTGCAAACCGGGGTGAAGTCAGCCGGATGCGAAAACAGGATCAGCCATTTGCCTTTGTAGTCTTCCAGCGTCTTGCGCCCGTTTGTCGTCAGGGCGTCGAAGGCTGGGGCCGGCTCGTTCATGCGGGGAAAGGGGGCGGCGGTTTCGGCGGTGGGGGCTACATGTGCGTTCATGACGTGCCTCTTTGTTAAAGGGATGAGGTAGGCATAGACTCCGCGTCATGATCCTGGAAATTGATTGTATCTATTCTGGTCATTCAATAAACCGATTACAGATGACGACACTCCGCCAACTCAGATTTCTTGCTGCCTTGGATGAGGCGCAGAATTTCTCTCGCGCCGCAGACCTGTGCAACATAACCCAGTCGACGCTGTCGACCGGGTTGAAAGAACTTGAGGCGCGGCTTGGCGTTCAAGTCGCCGAACGCACCAAGCATAGCTTTATGATGACGCCCCTGGGGCGTGACCTGGCCGACCGGGCCCGCGGTATCCTGGCCGAGGTTCAGGATTTCGAAAACCTGGCGCAGCGCGAACGCAATGCCGGTGTCACCAGCATTCGCTTGGGCACGATCCCCACAGTCGGGCCCTTCCTGATGCCCCGGGCGATGCCGTTGCTGCGCAACGCGTTGCCCGACACCAAGTTCTATTTGCGCGAAGAGCTGACCGACGCGCTGGTCGATGGCCTGATGGAAGGCCGCCTTGATCTGCTTCTGATCGCCCTACCCCATCCGCTGCCCGCGCAAATCGAAACCGAGGTTCTGTTTTCCGACGGCTATTGGCTGGCCACACCCCATGATCATCCACTGGGCAATCGAGACATCGTGGAGGGCGAGGATCTGGCCAATCGCCATCTGTTGCTGCTGGAAAAGGGGCATTGTTTGCAACGACATGCGCTGTCTAGTCTTGATGGCATCAATCTGGACGAGGACCAAACCTTTTCGGCCACCAGTCTGTCGACGCTGGTGGCGATGGTGGAAGAGGACCTTGGGATCACCATGCTGCCGAAGCTGGCGGTGGATGCGGGGCTGTCCAAGGGGCACAAATTGCACCTGGGCGATATCCGGGGTGCCCGCCCGCGCGACGTGGCCCTTGCGTGGCGCAAAAGCTCTCCCGATGCGGACCTGTTTCACAAGATTGGCCAAAGCTTGATCGCCGCGCGCGCCGGATTGCGGGAAACAAGCCCGATTGCGCCCTCCGACCTCTGAAAATCTGATATAGATCAAGGTCGCGCAGCCCGGAAACTTCTACCACGTAGGAGTTAGATTCTGGAGGTTCGCCATGTTCAAGTTGGCAGCAATTCTTTACTCGGTCGTCGGCCCATCCCTTGCGGGCAGCGCCGTCGTGATCTCGCTTGTGGCCGGATACGATACGCTTGTTCCGATCCTGATCGCCTCGGCCGCAGGATTTCTGGTGGCCCTTCCAGCAAGCTACGCCGTGGCCAAGATGATCACCGGCGCCAAGCAAGCTTGAGCGGGTGAGGTTGGGCCAAACCGAAACGGATCGACTTGGCCCATTTCCACGCATCAAAAGCTGAGCACACGCGCTTCTGGGGCCATCAATCGGGCTGCCATCGCGCCGGGCTCGGCCACGCCGATGCCATCCAGAAGGACCGAGGCATCTTCGCCCCGGCCCAGTAAGTAGATCGCGCAGACATCAACCGTTGCGCCGGTATTCTCGCGGATCATCTGCATCAGGCCTTGCGGGCTCATGTCACGGGGCGGCTGGCCCGCCGTGGCACTTTCAGGCGCATCGCGCAGGGCCAGATCGCCCGCCGGGCCGCACAGGAGGATATGGGCCTCCGCCCCTTGCTGCGCGGCGGCCATCGTCAGCACCATCGACATCAATTGCGTCTGCGGATCGGGCGAGGTGACGACAGTTACCACGCTGGTCGCCTCTTGCGCACAAACACCAACAGCCGTGGCGGCGACAAGCACCGTTGAGAGCATGCGTTTCTTCATGGATCTTCTCTTTTGGGTTCAGAATTGATTTCGGGGGCGCGGTGCGCTTGTTCCCAGCCGCATCCATCGGGCGATCGCCAGGGCGAAACGCGCCGCCCTGTGCGTTAGTGAGCTTCCTACACCACCATCTTGTGCAGCACGCGGCGCACGAAAGGAGCCACGACCAGAACGCTCGGAAAGGCGATGGCCCAAGACGAGAGCCATGCAGATAGCCAGTTGCCGACGAAACCCGGCCCCATTCCGGCTGCAAGGAATGTCGAAACCCCTGAGATAAGCAGGGACATGAAGCACGAGAGCAGAAGACCGAAGGCGATATGCTCGAGCGGACGCGGGATGAAGGGTCGCATTTTCTTTCCTTGACGGTTTTGGAAGGGGCGGGTCGGGCGTGCAGTGTCAGCCGCCTCGTTTGAGCATGCGCCGTGGCGACATCCGCTCCATCACCCCGGTCTTGAGCACGAATTGCTGCACCAGAGCCCCCGCAATATGCAGCACAATCAGCGCCAGCATGACCTTCGCGGCCACCTCGTGGGCTTCGGCGGGCAACTCCAGCCCCGCCACCCAGGCCAACGCGCCCGAAATCGGCATGCCAATCAGCAGCACGTAGAACGCCAGATGGGTGATCTTGGCCACGATCTTCAGAGCTTGCGGCTCTTCCTTGGGCAAGGCTGGCGCACCCCGGCGCAAGCGAAGGCCAACGCGCCAAAGGGTGAGCAGCAAGATCAGGATGCCAACGATGGCATGGGGGTTCAGAAACGGCTCGTTCGGGATCGTGCCATCAATGCGCGCATCCCACGCATCCGCGATCCCTTCGTGGAACAGATATTGCCCTGCCAACAGGATCACGATGATCCAGTGCAAGCGCACTTGGCTGGCGGAATAGGCCGACACGTTGGACATTTTCTGGCCTTTCAGCTGTCGTTGGAGGATTGCGTCGTACGCCGGGATCCGAGCAGCGACTCGAGCGTATAGACAAGGATCGCCATGCCCACAGCGCCCATCACCGCGATGCCCAGAAGCACGATCACGTCAACGGGACCGCCAATGTCCGAGACATGGGAATGCGTCATCACCATCACGAACCACACGGCCAAGACCGCGCCCACAGGCATCGACAATTGCGCATAGAGGAACTTGCGCCAACTGACCGAGCGGTCGCGGATCAGCACGAACAGATACCCCAGCGTGACCAGAACGGCGGCCACAACCATGGCCCAGAAGAGACCGCGCCCGAAGATTTCCTCGAAAACGGCAATCATGGTTCCGAATGTAAGATCTTGCATGGTCTTCCCTCCTATGCCCGGCCGCGCAGCATGGCGTTATACGTGGCCTTGAGCGCCACTTCCTTCATCAACCAGCTGATCCACAGCTCTTCCAGCGGCGCGATGATGCCGGGAAAGGACGGGACAAGGTTGTTGTTGTAATCAAACTCCACCAGCATCGCGCGGCCGATGCGGGTGATCATCGGACAGGAGGTGTAGCCGTCGTAGGTGGCGGTTCCTTCGCGGCCCTCGATGGCGGCGACAAGATGATCTTCGACCACGGGCACCTGCCATTTGACCGACGCGGCGGTCTTGCCCTTGGGCACGCCCGCCACGTCGCCAAGCGCGAAGATCTCGGGATATCGCAGGTGGCGCAGGGTTTGCATGTCACATTCGACCCAGCCCTGATCGGTCCAGCGGTCGGCCCATGACAGGCCCGATTGACGCACGAATTCGGGCGCGCGTTGGGGCGGGATGACATGGATGTAGTCGAAATCCACCTCTTCGGTGCCGCCATCCACGGCGAAGGTCGCACGCTTGGCGCCTGCATCGATGGCGGTGAGCGTGCGGTTCATCAGCGTGTCGACGCCGCGATCCTCGAACAACATCCGCACCTTTTCCGCCACAATGGGCACACCGAAGAGCGCGCCCTGCGGCGCGGCGTAGACGATGTTCATCTGGCCCGCATTGCCCGCCCGGCGCGCGATATCGTCGATCAGGAAGGTGTGCTTGAGCGGCGCGCCCGCGCATTTCATCTCGGTCGCGGGGCGGGTGAACAGACCCGTGCCGCCCTCTTCCGTGTAGCGGCTGGCCGCCGCCCAAGTACGGGCGGCATATTCCGGCCCCGCGTAAAGCGCGCCGATGCCGTTTTCGCCGACCATATCAAGGCTGAAGCCGTCGATGGCGTCATGATCAAGGATCAAACCCGGTGCCACGACCAGCCAGTCGTACCCCAGTGTCTCGCCGCTTTCGGTCGAGACTGTCTTTGCCTCGGCATCCACCGCCGCCACCCGTTCGGTCAGATACGTGATGTCACCGGGCAACCAGGTGCTGTTGTCGGACACCACGTAGTTGGCAGGTTTCAGACCTGCCGCCACAAGGGTCAGCCCCGGTTGATAGAGGTGATTGGACCGTGGATCGATGATCGTGATTTCGGCACCCTCAAGCCGCCGCACCAATCGGTTGGCCAGCGCCGTCCCCGCCGCCCCTGCCCCGATGATCACGATCCGCGCCGATGTCTGGATGGGCTGCACCTGCGCAGCACCTTCGGCAACGATCACCGATGCTGCTGCACCGCTGGCCACGGCCGCCGTCAGAAATTGTCTTCTGTCCATTGTCATTCCTCCTGCGGGGCCGCGAAAACCGGCATCCCCGCTTGTCCCTATTCCCCGATGGCAGCCGGTGCCGGCGCATCATCCATTTCCGTGAGTTTGCGGTCGCGCTGCATTTCCAGCCACATGGCGTTCAACACCGCGAAAACGGCCGCAAGCGGGAGGCCCAAAAGCCAAGCAAAATACCACATTGATCCGTGTCCTTTCTCAATAAACGCTGTCGGAATTGCCGGTGACGTCGGCCTCGGTGACCTTGCCCCACAGCACTTTGTAGACCCATGCCGTGTACATCAGGATCAGCGGCATGAAGATCGCCGTGACCACCAGCATGATGAACAGCGTCTGGTGCGAGGACGACGCGTCCCACACCGTCAGGGATGAATTCGGATCGACGGTCGAGGGCAGGATGAAGGGGAACATCGTCAGGCCAACGGAGGAGATCACGCCAGTGATGCCCAGTTTGGACCAGAGCAGCGTGGAAACCTCGCGTCCGGCCATCAGGCCACGCACGGCCATGGCCATTCCGGCGAAACCCATCAGGGGCGCGAGGATGATCCACGGACGATCGGCGTAGGCCGACAGCCACGATCCGCCGCGCGCTACTTCCGAGTAGAGCGGGTTGGACGGGCCGTCCGTGACAACCTCCCCCACGATCGCGAAGCCGTCGATCCCGACGGCCAGCCACAGCCCCGCAAGGGCATAGCTGCCCATGGCCACAAGGCCCGCGACGGTGCCGATGCGGCGGGCGCGCTCGGCCACCACGCCTTCGGATTTCAGGCCAAGCCACGCCGCGCCATGCATCAAAAGCATGGACAGGGACACGACACCGGCCAGCAGCGCGAAGGGCCGCAGGAGACCAATGAACTTCATCGCGAAGTTGCCGTCATAGCGCGGCATCAACATGTCGGTCAGGTGGAACGGCACGCCCAGAAGCACGTTGCCCACGGCCACGCCAAACAAAAGGGCCGGCACCGCGCCGCCTGCAAACAACGCCCAATCCCAGCTATTGCGCCACGTCGTGCTTTCCCGTTTGGAGCGGTACTTGAACGCCACGGGCCGCACGATCAGGGCCGCGAGGACCACGAACATGGCAAGGTAGAAGCCCGAGAAGCTGACCGCGTAAAGCGGTGGCCAGGCGGCGAAGATCGCACCGCCGCCAAGGATGAACCAAACCTGGTTCCCCTCCCACACCGGGCCGACCGTATTGATCGCCACCCGGCGTTCCACATCCGTCTTCGCCACGAAGGGCAGAAGCGCGCCCACCCCCATGTCAAAGCCGTCGGTCAATGCGAAGCCGATCAGCAGCACGCCCAGAAGCGCCCACCAGATGATCCGCAAGATGTCATAGTCGATGAGTTCAGTAAGGATCATTGGGTTTACTCCGCAGGGGTGGCATTGGCGCCGGGGATCACATTGTCCACGGCAGAGGCGGCGCGCGCTCCGGCGGGGGCAAAGGGCCCCTTGCCGTCATGGGTGCGCAAACGATGCTCGTGACGGGCTTCCCAGGCTTCGGTCTCTTCGACATCCTGGAACGGACCCTTGCGGATGTACTTCAGCATCAGGCCCATCTCGACGATGAAGAGGATCGAGTAGAACAGCATGAAGCCCGCCAGCGTTATCAACAGATCCGCCACGCTCAGGTGGCTGGCCGACAGGGCTGTCGGCAGGACACCATCCACTGTCCACGGCTGTCGCCCGAACTCGGCCACGAACCACCCCAGTTCCGCGGCGATCCACGGGGTCGGGATCGCGAAGACGGCGGCCCACAGGGCCCAGCGGGGATAGGTCTGCCCTTTGAAGGACGAGCGGTAGAAGAAGTAGGCCATCACCGCGATGAACGCGAAACCAAGGCCCACCATCAGGCGGAACGCCCAGAACAGCGGCGCCACGGTCGGCACGGTATCTTCTGCGGCCTGCGCGATCTGCTCGGGCGTGGCGTCGCGCGGATCGTCGACGTAGCGCAGCAGCAGATAGGCAAAGCCCAGATCGCCGGAATGGGCCTCGAACGTCGCGCGGACCTCTTCCGGCGTGTCGTCTCTCAAGTCGCGAATGGTCTGCAAGGCGTCAAAGGCGATGATGCCGCGTTCAACCCGAACGTGGGCTTCTTCCACCAATTCCTCGATGCCCGGAATTTCCTCGTTCAACGAGCGTGTGCCGATCAGGCCCATGGCCCATGGGATATGCACGGCGTAATGCGTTTCGCGCGCTTCCTGGTCGGGGAACCCGATGAGGGTGAAGGAGGCCGGCGCCGGTTCGGTTTCCCACATCGCCTCGATCGCGGCGAGTTTCATGCGCTGGGTGTGGCTGGCCGAATACCCGGATTCGTCGCCCAGAACGACAACGGACAAAGCCGCCGCCAACCCGAACGAGGCCGCGACCGTGATCGACCGGCGGGCAAGCTCCACATGGCGGTTCTTCAGCAGATACCACGCGGAAACACCAAGGACGAAGACCGCGGCGGTCACATAGCCCGCCGAGACGGTGTGCACGAACTTGGCTTGCGCAACCTCGTTGAACAGCACCTCGAAGAACGACGTCATTTCCATGCGCATCGTGTCGGGGTTGAATTCAGCGCCCACAGGGTTCTGCATCCAGCCGTTGGCGATCAGGATCCATAGGGCCGAGAAGTTGGACCCGATCGCCACCAGCCACGCCACCACAAGGTGTTGCACGCGGCTGAGCTTTTCCCATCCGAAGAAGAAGAGGCCCACGAAGGTCGCTTCCAGAAAGAAGGCCATCAGGCCTTCGATGGCCAGCGGCGCGCCGAAGATGTCGCCCACGTAGTGGCTGTAGTAGCTCCAGTTCATGCCGAACTGGAATTCCATGGTGATGCCGGTGGCCACGCCAAGGACGAAGTTGATCCCGAAAAGCGTGCCCCAGAACTTCGTCATCTGCCGCCAGATCGGGCGGCCCGTCATGACATAGACCGTCTCCATGATCGCGACGATGATCGACAGACCCAGCGTCAACGGCACGAAGAGGAAATGATACATGGCCGTCATCGCAAATTGCAGGCGCGAAAGCTCGACGATATCCAAATCCATAAGCGCAATTCCTTCTGCTTTCGACCAGATACGACTCGATCTCGGCGACTCGGACCTTGGTGCTTTCGCAGCACTGTTGATTGCGTTTCATCAATTTGACGGTGACATCGTCACCAATTCAGCCCGACAATCCCACGGTGCGGTCAAAAATCGGATGGTCGGCACCGCGGTGCATGGCGGCGATGATCAACGTGTCCGGAAGGGCCAGCCGCACGCGGGTCAGCACCCTGTCTGCCGTGTCGGTATCCAGCCCCTCGGTCGGTTCATCCAGAAGCAGAATTTGCGGGTTTTTCAATAAGGTACGGGCCAATGCCAAGCGGCGGGCCTGCCCGCCGGACAACCCGGCGCCCCCTTCGCCAAGCGTTGCCTCAAGGCCGCCACGCGCGCGAATGTCATCGGCCAGCACAACAGTATCGAGCGCGGACCACAGCGCGTCATCGCTGAGTGCACCGCCGAGTGACAAGTTGTCACGCACGGACCCGGCAATCAGCCCGCTGCGCTGCGGCAAAACCGTCAACACGTCGCGCAAAGCGGCCTCGGGCCAAAGGCTGGGACGGGTTCCCATGATTTCGATGCCCTGATCGTCACCAAGACCCGCGATCTGCATCAGCAGGGTTGATTTCCCGGCACCGGACGCGGCCGTCACGACAACGGCCTGACCCGCATGCAGCGTTAACTGGAGGCCCCCCCGGTTCAGCGACAGAAGCGGCCCATCCGTGACGGGGGCGTCCGGGATAGGCAGGGCCTCGCCCGCAATCTCTGGCACAACGCGCCCGGCGGCGCCCACCATGCGCCCAAGGTCCGAGACCCCGCGTCGCAGCGGCAGCACGGCTTCGGCCAGGGCCAGGGCCACGAACAATCCGATGATCGCATTCGCCGCGCCGACCTCGCCGCTGTTGAGCAAGGCCGCGCCGGCCACGAACGCGCCCATCGCCACGACAGCAACAAGGACCGAGACCGCGAACCCCGCGTCGCGCTCGGCCCGGTCAAGGCGGGAAGATGCGGCCCGCGCCTGCGCGTCAAGGCCCTGCAACCGGTCTTCCTTACGCGGCAATTGCGCCGCGAGGATCAACGCATCGCGGTCCCGCATCATGTCGATGACGCCCCGGCGCAGGTGTTGCCCGGCGTCCTCGGCCTCGGACGAGGGTCGAATGCTGCGCCGGGCAAGGATCAGCAGGATGACGGCAGCCGCAGGGACATACCCGGCAAGAATGACGCCCGCGACGGACCATCCCACGAGCCAGCCCAGAGTCAGGAACACCATCAGATGCGTGAGCAGCGCAGCCAGAAGGGGCAACACGAGCCGCAGGATCAAGCCGTCCAGCGCGTCCACGTCCGAGACGATGCGCGTCAGCGCCCCCTCCCCGCGCAGTCGCATCAGATCCCTCGCATCCCCTCTTGCGTAACCGCGCAACAACACGACCCGCAGGGCAGCGAGGGCGCGCAGGGTTGCATCATGGGTCAGAAGCCGCTCGCCATAGCGCGCCGCCGCACGCCCAAGGGCGAGGAACCGCACCCCGGCAGAGGGGCGGAATACATCGAAGGCGATGCCGATCCCGGCGATGCCCGCCAGCCCGGTGGCGGTGATGAACCAGCCCGACAGGCCCAGAAGCGCCGCGCCCATGGCAATCACAAGAATCGACAGCGCCGCCCCCCGCGCCATGGCCCAGGGGTCCGCGGTGACCATCAGGCGGACGATGTGGAGAACGGGTTTCATCGGCCCACCTCCACCTGTTGGTCCATTGCTGCTGCCAGTTGCGGATCATGGGTCGCCACGATGATCGACCGGCCTTGGGCTTGCATCCGGTGCAGCGCCGCAATGATCCGGCCGGCGGTTTCAGGGTCCAGATCCGCCGTCGGTTCATCGGCCAGGATCAGCTCGGCGCCGGAATGGATGGCGCGGGCGAGTAGAAGCCTGCGGGCCTCACCGCCGGACACGCCGCCGCCGGTTTCCCCAAGGCGCGTTTCAAGACCCTCGGGCAGCCGCTTCACGATGTCGTCCGCGTCTGCCAGCCGTAGCGCGGGCCAGGGGTCGGCCCCAGTCTGGCGCGTATCCAACCAGTCGCCAAGCGTTTCATCGGGGAAATGGGGGCGTTGGGGAACCATGGCAATCCGCGCGCGCCACGCGTCGGCCGTCTTTGCCGTCAGCGGGTGATGACACACGTTGATGGCCCCGGAATGCAGCGGCACCAAACCGGCAATCGCCGCAAGGGCGGTGCTTTTGCCGACGCCGCTTGGCCCCGTCAGCGCAAGGGTCTGAGCCTTGCCAATGGCGATATCCGGCAAGTGCACCGGTGCACGACCAAGATCCACAACGACCCCACAGGTCGCAACACCCATCGGCCCGTCCAGCGCCGCGCACGGCAGGCCGTCCCCCACGAAAGCGACCCGATCCGCCCCATCCAGCGCATCCAGTTCGGCCACGACGGCAAGACCTGCCGCACGGTCATGCCAGGCGGCGGAAAGGTCGCGCAGGGGCTGAAAGAACTCGGGCGCGATCAACAGCAGGAACAGACCCTGCCCCAGTGTCAGGCGCCCCCCCCAAGACCCAAAGTCGATCTCCCCCAACAGCGTGAAGCCCACGAAAACGGCGACCATTGCCACGCCCAGGGCCGAGAACAGCTCCAACACCGTGGAAGACAGGAACGCGATCCGCAGGACGGCCATGGTCTTGCTGCGCAGGCTTTCCGCGCGGTCGCTGAAGTCTTCGGCGGCCCGGTCCGCGGCGCCCAGAAGCCGGATATCCAGCATGGCCGACAAGCGATCCATCACCATGTCGTTCATGGTCGCGATCTCATCCATCTGGCGGCGCGCGGCCTCTTCGGCCGCCATGCCGACCAATGCCATGAAGACCGGGATCAAGGGGCCTGCCACAAGTAGCGTCAAGCCGACGACCCACGACTGCGAAAAGGCCAGGACCAGAAAGAAGACCGGCAGAACCGACGCCCGCGTCATCGCGACGTGGTAGCGGGTGATCCAAGGATGCAGCAGCGGCAATTTCTGCACCACCAACGCAGCAATCGAGGCAGAGCCTTCGTCTGAAGGGGATCGCGCTTCGCGCGTGATCAAAACGGCGCGTTCGCGCGCAATCGTCTGATCGGCAGCTTCATGGAGAAGCGCACCAGAGCGGTGTTCGAGCCCCGCGCGCAAAATCGCGCAGAGCACGAAAACGGCAGCGGCAGGCCAAGCCCTCTCCATCGTGGGAAGACCTGCGGCCCATCCCGAAACGGCCCACGCGATGACTGCGGCCTGCACCGGCCAAAGGGCGCCCGCCAGAAGCGACATCCACCCCGCCAAGCGCAGCTGCGGGTAGACCGGCGCAATGATGCGCGCCTTCGCACGGTTGCGGCTGTTGCGTGTTGCGCCCGCCTCTTCATCTACCATGATCGTACTGCTCGTTTCTTCGAGGTATCGGACCCTGAAGCGATCTAGGCGCTGATCGCAACGGGTCTGCACATGGGAAAGACGCCCCTTGAGACACGCGAAAGGGCTGCTGGCGCCTTGATCAGAATGCACCCACGCTGCTGGGCAATCCACCCTTTCGTCGCGAAGTCCTTGAGTTTTCGGGAAACGACCTCGCGCGCGGTCAGCAGGTCGGTGGCGATTTCGGAATGCGTTGCACGGACCTCGTTGGCATGCGCGTGGCTCAACAGCCAATCCGCGATCCGCTGATCCAATCGACGCCCCTTGTTCGTGGAAAGCCTTGCAAAAAAGGCCGGAAGCCGACGAGCATGCCCTGCAAAAAGCGCGTGCCGAAACTCGGGCTGTTCATGGACCATAAGGACCAAGGCCATCGGTGACAGTTCGATCCAGGTGGATGGCACCATGCAAATGGCGCGGACTGAAATCGGCCGCTCGGACAGGATGGCCGCGGTGACCGGCATGCAGTCCTGGCCGCTTCCCGCGCGGCATTCTGCCCAAGGCACCTGCCGGTCCTTGGTTCGAAACTGCACCGACAGCTTACCTGTCTGGACAAAAACGAACGCACGCGGCGGCCCCTGCCACCGAAATGAGGTTGCGCCCGCTGGAGCCGAGCGAATGACGCCCCCCGCATCGATAATCGTTTGCGTCAGAGCATGCTGACGATCACTTGGGCCACCTTGGCTTGTTCGGGCGTTCATCGTGTCCTCCGTCCTCCCGGCTCTTTCGAGCCGGGAGGCGTGTTGCACATCATTCAGCTGGAACGGACTGAAGGTGTGCGCGACCTGCGAAATGCCGGTGGTTCAAAATGATGACCGGCACGATTGTGACAAGCAGGGAAAGGTATGCGGCAACGCTCCAAAGCCCCGGCCCGGACTGAACGCGGTGCGGTCCCTGAAACGCCAAGGACACGCACGAGATCGCGATCAGCAACCCTGCCCCAAGCGACGCAAGGAATTGACGCGCCAACCGTGTATCCGCCAGAAGCAAACGAAAGCTGTGCATGACGATTCTCCAAACTCTATACGGATGTGATGACACAACCGCATGCGGATCGTCGGTGACATCGTCACTAAGCACTTGAGTAGCGAATCTACTGATGGCGCTGCATGATCGCCGCCTCTTGCTGCCCCATGCAGTCAACCCACGGCTGATCCCGACGCGTTCACGCAGCACGCCCTGCAATACGAGGCCCGCCCATGCCCCTTCCCCCGACACTCTGGAGCTTTCGGCGCTGCCCTTACGCGATGCGTGCGCGCGCAGCGATCCTGTCGGCAGGCACGACGGTTGAACTGCGCGAGATCCTGCTTCGCGACAAGCCAGACGCCTTCCTCAAGACCTCGCCATCCGCCACCGTTCCCGCCCTCCGCCTGCATGATCGGGTTCTCGACGAAAGCCTCGACATCATGGTTTGGGCGTTGCAGCAGAATGATCCCCATGGGCTGTTGGAGATGCCCGAAGATGGCTGGCAGTTGATCGCGGCCAATGACGGCCCGTTCAAAACCGCGCTGGATCATACGAAATACGCGTCCCGGCACCCGGAACTGGACCCGGTGGCCGAGCGGGCGCGCGCGTCCCACCATCTGCACCACCTTGAAGCGCGCCTGCGAAACCACGCCGCCTTGCTGGGGGACCGACAGACCCTTGCCGACCTTGCGATCTGGCCTTTCGTCCGCCAATTCGCACACACCGACCGCGCGTGGTTCCTGGCCCAGCCGTGGCCCTTTCTGATCACTTGGTTGCAGGGCTTTACGCAAGGTCCGTTGTTCAAGCGGATCATGGTCAAACACCCGCCTTGGCAGGCCGGGGACTCACCAGTCCTGTTTGGGCCCGCTAGAGACGACTAGTCTTTGCGGACCATGACCCGAAGCAAGTGAAGCTCTGCCCATTGGACCGTTTCCATGAACGCGACATCCGCCGCGTCCCGCCCGGTGGCGATCAACGCCATCTCATGGGGGGCGCCCATCTGTGTGGCATCGACAAGATGCCATTCACCCTCCAGCCAAACCTGCGCCACGGCGTGGAAATCCTGCGGCACGACGTCGGCGCCATAGACGGACGCGTAACGCGCCGGGATCCGGGCTGCCCGCGCAAGGGTACAGAACAAGTGGGTGAAGTCACGGCATACCCCCTGGCGGGTGCAAAAGGTGTCCATCGCTGTGGTCACCCCGGAGGAGCTGCCAGGCACATAGCTCAGATGCTGTGCGATCCAGTCGCGGATCGCGGCAACCTTCGCGCCACCCTCCAGCGCGCCGAATTGCTGCTCTGTGAACTCGGTGAACATATCAGAGGGGCAGTAGCGGGATGGGCGAAGGAACGGCAAGACCTCGGCTGGAAGGGCTTCCAGCAACGGCGAAGCTTTGCCTTCCAGCACGGTCTCGCACCGGGCGATCTGGACGGCGGTATGGTAGCGCAAATCAAGCGTTTCGCCCGGCACGCGCACCCAGACCATGCCGGTCCCTTCGACCCGCGTCACCTCGCCCTGATCGACGACCAGCTCAGATGCCACGACATTCTGGCCGTCGTGTTGGGCCACTTCCACCATCAACAGCGCGGCGTCACCGGTGCTTAGGGTGCTCTTGATCTCTACGGCGATATTCAGGCGCATGGCGGTCCGGATGATGGCCCCTCGCGTGGCGCCATCGGGCGCTACACGGCAACGGAATGGCGGGCGGTGCTATCTTGCAGATACGCATCAAATGCGGCGGCAGCAATGCGAACCAGCGGACGGCCCCGCGACGTCATCGCGACCTTTCCCCCGGACAGGGTCACCAAGCCGTCGGCCTCCATATCACGCAAGGCGTGGGTCGCATCCTGCCACCATCCCTCCGGCGCGCCATGGCGCGCGCCAATGGCAGCCGCATCCACGTGATTGTCGCACATCAACCGCTCGATCACTTCGGCGCGCAGACGATCATCGCCGGTAAACGGCAGGCCCTTTGCAACCGGAAGCTGTCCCGCTTCCACCGCGCGTGCCCAAGCGCCTGTCTCAGCGATGTTCTGGACGTAGCCAGAGGGTGTGCGTCCGATGGATGTGGCACCCATTCCGATCATCGTCTCGGCCTGATCGGTCGTGTAACCTTGGAAGTTCCGGCGCAACGTACCGTTTTGCGCCGCAATCGCGAGGTCATCCTGGGGCAATGCGAAGTGGTCAAGGCCGATGGCGATATAGCCCTCCGCCAGCAATGCGTCGGCCGCCGCCTCGGCCTGCGCGCTACGCTCGGCCGCGTTGGGAAGCGTGTCGTCCGGGATCATGCGCTGGTTCTTGGCCATCCACGGGACGTGCGCATAGCCGAACAGCGCAACCCGATCAGGGCGCATCTCGGCACACAACTTCACGGTTTCAACAAGGCTGTCCACGGTCTGCAAGGGCAGCCCATAGATCAGGTCGAAGTTGATCCCACTCACGCCCCCCCCGCGCAGTTGATCGACGGAGGCGCGGACCATTTCGGGCGGCTGCACCCGGTTGATCGCCTTCTGCACGGCGGGGTCGAACTCTTGCACGCCGAAACTGGCGCGGGTGAAGCCCATGGCCCCGATGCGCGCGGCCATGTCCGCCGTCAGGGTGCGCGGATCACTTTCGATGGCAATCTCGGCGTCGGGGGCGAAATCCCAGCGGGCGCGGACGCCGTCCATCACCCCCTCCAGATCGTCCGAGGAAAGCGCCGTGGGCGTGCCCCCGCCCCAATGCAGATGCGAGACGGTCATGCGATCGGACAAGGCGTCGGCGGTCAGGGCCACCTCTTGCCGCAGGGTCTGGGCATAAGCGCCCACAGGGCCATATTTGGAGGCCAGCTTCATGTTGCAGCCGCAGTACCAGCACATCTGGCGGCAAAACGGGACGTGCAAATAAAGGGAGACCGGCGTCGCAGGGTCCAGCTTCGACAACCACGCGCGATACTGCGCGTCGGTGAACCCCTTCTGGAACTGCGGCGCGGTCGGGTAGCTGGTGTAGCGCGGCGTCGCACGGGAGGCGTATTTTCTGAGGACCGGATCCATCACAGGCCCTCCGCTTTCGTGGCAGCTTGTCGTGTCAGATGTTCCATGGTCTTCCCCTGCGCGCGTTTGTCCCCAACCTACGCACGAGGTGTCAATCTGCCTTGACCCAGATCAAGAAACGCAGCTTAGCCCATCACCTTGAAGTCGCGCACAACGCGGCCCGCGTTGGAGGTGGTGCGCGCCCCATCGCGCATCGACAGCGCACCGTTCACCAGCACGTGGGCAATGCCCGTCGCATAGCGGCGCGGATGCCGGGCGGTCGCGTTCGACGCAATGCTGGCAGGGTCGAACACGCAGATATCGGCGTAATATCCGGGGGTCAGGGTCCCACGCTCTTTCAGGCCAAGGCGCGCGGCGGGGACAGAGGTGATCTTGGCAAGCCCTTCGGCAAGGCTCAGCACATTGCGGTCGCGCACGTAGTGCTGCAAGAACCGCGCCGCCCAACCGTAGCCCGAAAGCGACCCGACATGGTCTGACAATACACCGTCGTTGGCGATCGCCACGGTGTCCGAGATCACCGCGCATTCGGCCTGTTGCAGGCATAGGTCCACATCGTCGTTGCGGAACGACTTGGACGACCACATGACAGACATCAGCGCATCGCCTTCTTCTAGCAGAATATCGAGCACGGCGTCATAGGGATCGACGCCCCGCATCCGCCCGATTTCTTCGAAATTTGCGCCCACGATGTCCTTGTTGATGGTCGCGTTAAGCAGCACGATATCGCGCCACTGGCGCGCCTTTACGATCAGCCACATGGGCTTGGGGTTGGCCTTGATCTTCTCGCGCGCCTCCGGGTCCGCCAGCCGTTTCAGCACATCGTCGATGGTGCCCGCCTGCGCCCATTTGGGCAGGATCGCGGCCATCAGGGTGTGGTTCCAATCGTGGGGGATCACGTCGAACGCGATGTCGCCATCATGGGTGCGGGCGATGTCGATCATCTCCAGCGTGTGTTCCATCGCATGGCCCGGCGCGCCGAACTTGGGCTGGATATGGCTGATTTGCAGCCGCGCACCCGCCTGCCGCGCGGTGGACATGGCTTCCGTGAACCCAAGGTCATATTCGGTGTCACGGTTGCGCACATGGGTGGCGTAGAGGCGGCCATATTTGGCCGCGACCTCCACCATCGGGACCAGATGATCGGGCGCGGCAAGGATGCCGGGAAAGTATTCCAGCCCGCTGGAAAAGCCCCCTGCCCCTTCCTCCATGCATTGATCCACCAACTTGGCCATCTTGGCCACGTCGTCAGGCTCTCCGGCGTGCAACTCTCCGCCCATAACCGCGCGGTGGATGGTGCCGTGGCCGACGAAAGCCACCACGTTCACACCAAGGTCCGTGTCGTCCAGCACATCCAGATATTCGCCGAACCCCAGCCATTTGCGGTGCTTGGCCTTGTCGGTGAACCATGGCGCCACCTGCCTTATCGCCGCGTGCGAACACACCGGCGCGCAGGAGATACCGCATTGGCCGATGACCTCTGTCGTCACGCCCTGATGCACTTGGCTTTCCGCGCGCCCGTCGGCGATCAGCGTGAAATCGGAATGGGTGTGCATGTCGATGAACCCCGGTGAAACGGCCAGGCCCCGGACATCGATGACTTCTGCCGCGTCCTCCACCGGCACCTCGCCCACCTCCACGATGCGCCCATCGCGGATTGCCACATCGGCGATGCGGCCCGGCGCGCCGGTGCCGTCGAAGACCGTTCCACCTTTCAGGACCAGATCAAACATGGGGGTGCCTCCTATCGGACGAGGGTCGGGCCGTAGACCCAATTGGGCAGGAAGAGCGTCAGGTCAGGGATCAGGATCAAGATGATCAGGCCCACGATATAGGCCGCGATGAAGGGCAGAACGGCCACTGAAATCCGCTCTAGCGAGATGCCCGAAATCCGCGACGCAATCGTCAGGTTCGCGCCGAGGGGCGGGGTGAGGAAGCCGATTTCACAGGTAATGACCGTGAAGATGCCGAACAGAACCGGGTCGATGCCAAGAGAGGTGACCAGCGGCAGGAAGACGGCGGTGAACAGGACGATCTGCGCCAGGCTTTCCATGAAGGTGCCGATGAAGATGTAGAACACCGCGATCAGCATCAGGACAAGGAACGGGCTGGTCGTCAGCGCCGTGATGCCCGCCTGGACCGCCGAGGGGACATCGTAGAAGGCGGTCAGCTGACCGAAGGCCAGCGTCGGCGTCAGAAGGATCAGGATGCCGGTCAGCAATGCGGTGAAACGCAATGCTTCCAACAGTTTGCGCAGGTTAAGCTCGCGGTAGATGAACAGGCCCACGAAAAGCGCGTAGAAAACGGCCACGCCTGCGGCCTCCGTCGGGGTGAAAATGCCGCCGTAGATACCGCCAAGGATCAGGACCGGCGCGCCGATGGACCATTTGCCTTCCCAAGCCGCGCTCAGGAACGGGCCCCAGGTGAAGGGGTCACCGCCGCCACCGTAGCCGCGTTTGCGTGCGATCAGGTAGGTGGTGGCCATCAACAGGAACGTGACGAGGAAACCGGGGATGATACCCGCAAGGAACAGCCGCGGGATCGAAGTTTCCGACACGAGACCATAGATGATCATCAAGTTCGACGGTGGGATCAGGCTGCCCAATGCCCCCGCAGATGCGGTAATCGCGGCGGCAAACGGCACGTCATAGCCATCCTTTTTCATCGCCGGAACTGTGGCCGAGCCAATCGCCGCCGTCGTCGCCGGGCCAGAGCCCGACAAGGCGCCGAACAACATGCACGCGAAGACCGTGACCAACCCCATGGACCCTCGGTAGGCGCCGACCAGTTTGGTGGCGATCCCGATCATCCGCTGCGCCATGCCGCCGACCTCCATCAACCTGCCCGCAAGGACGAACAGGGGAATGGTCAGCAGCGGGAACGGCGTCAGGCTGGAATAGCCGGTTTGCGCCAGAAGCGTGTAGGGAATGTCGATCAGGAACAGCGCCAGCGCCGTCGTCAGGCCGACGGAGGCAAACAGCGGCACGCCGATCAACGTGAGGACCACGAAGCACAGCGACAGAAGCAGAAGTTCGTTCATACGTGCTGCTCCGCGTCGCCGTCTTCGGTCAGCATGCCCGGCAAGCCTTCGGCCCCGTCGCGGATCCACAACACGTAGGTTTGCAACAGGCGCGCCAGCATCAGCGCGTAGCCGATGACAAGGATGGACTGAGGGTAGAACTCGTTGATGCCCAAGCTGGGGGAGCGGGACGGAAAGCGCCAAAGCACTTCCAGATACTGCCAACTGACGCGGATCATGATGATGGAAAACGCCGCCCAACAGATGTCTGCGGCGATGATGGTGAATTTGCCCATCGACGTGTGCAGCGACTGCACGGCCACCAGTATGCGGATGTGAAAGCGTTCGCGCACGCATAGCGATGCGCCCATGTAGACCGCCCACACCATCGAGATCGCCGCGACTTCCTCCGTCCAATGGAGCGGGATGTCGAAGACGTAGCGGGCCATGACTTGTGTGAACACGCTACAAGCGATGATCACGAGGGCGATGCAGCACAGCGCCTCTTCGAAATGCCGCTCGAGCCACCTGAGGACGGGCATGGGGCTACCTTTGTCGTGGAAGGAAAGGGTTGGGAGGGCGCGCCTGGCGCCCTCCGGATATACTACTCAGCGGCGGCCTGGATCATCTCGACCAAGGCCACGAACTCTTCGCCACGCTCTTCGGCGACAGCGTTCTGGACTTCCAGGGCTGCGGCCACGAAATCGGTGCGGTCGGGGTCGGTGCGGGTCATGCCGCCCTCTTCCACCAGCCACTGGCGCACTTCCTCGGTCTCGGTCGCGACCTGTGCGCTGAACTCGTTGCCCGCATCAATAGCGGCGCGCATGATCTGCTCACGCTGTTCCTCGCTCAGACGCTCCATGAACGACCCCGACGCAAACAGCGGCGCCATGGAGACGAAGTGTTCCATGATGACGAGGTTCGGCATGAACTCGTAGAAGGACATATCGCGGATGAAGGACGTGCCGTTGTCGCCCCCGTCCACTGTGCCGGTCTGCAACGCGGTGGGGGTCTCGGACCAGGCCAGCGGCACGGGGTTTGCGCCGAAGGCTTCGAACGTGGCCAGCATCACCGCGTTGTTGGGCGTGCGCACGCGCAGGCCTTCCATATCGGCCATCGTGTTGATCGGCCGGACGGAGTTGTAGAAGTCGCGGTAAAGCGCGGGGCCAAAGGACAGAAGCTGAACGCCCGTGTCCTCCAGCAGTTGCGAACGAATGAAGTCACCAACCTCGCCGTCAACGACGCGGGCAAGGTGCTCTTCGTTCTGGAAGATGTAGGGCAGCGCCGTTGCATCCATCAGCGGCCAATGGGGCGAAACGTTGGTGGCGGTGATGAAGAAGCCATCAACCGTGCCAAGTTGCATGGCGCGGAAACCCTCGTCTTCCGTGGCGATCTGGTTGCAGCAGCGCAGGCGCACATCGACGGAGCCGCCTGTGTATTCCTCGGCAAGCCGCTCGAAAATCGCGCCGAAACGGCCATAAAGCGAATCCTCGGGCGCGCCGAAGCCCACGTTCATCGTGACTTCCTGGGCCACGGCCGCGGGGACCGTCATCGTCAAGGCCACAAGGGTGGCCGCGAGTGTTTTAGTGATTTGTCCCATAGATATTCTCCGTGTTGGTGATTGGTTTTCTTTCAGCTTTGCACAGGAACGGGACCGCGTATAATATCATTAATGGCAATATTGATACCTTGAAGGCATCATGCGATCAGACCTGCGGCAGATCAGATACTTCGTGGCCACGGCGGAAGAGCTGCACTTTCGCCGCGCCGCCGAGCGTTTGGGCATTGCCCAACCCGCCCTGAGCCGCGCCATTCAGGCCTTGGAGGCAGAGTTGGACGTCGCACTTTTCGTGCGCACCAACCGCTCGGTCCAGATCACCACGGCGGGTCGCGTGTTCCTTGAAGGCGCGCGCGAAGTCCTCGCGCTGACCGAGCGCGTGGTGGACCAGACCCGCACGGCCCACGACGGGCGGGTCGGCGAATTGCGTATCGGCTACACCGACTTCGCCATCGCGGGGGCGCTCCCCGGCCTGCTGAAAGGCTTTCAGGAACGTCACCCCCGCGTGACCCTGAAGCCGCAGCACGGCGTAACGCTGGCGCAGATCGGGCGGATGGTGGAGGGCAAGCTGGACGTGGGCTTCGTCACCGGGCCGATCAATCGCGACGGCTTTGACCAATGCGTTGTCCAGTCCGAGGCCTTCGAATGCGTGGTCGCCGACAGCCATCCTTTCGCCAAACGCGCGGGTATTCAGATCGCCGAGCTGGCGAGCGAGGATTTCGTCCACGGAAGCTCCAAGGATTGGCAGCATTTCTACGACTACCTGCTGCCGCTTTGCCGCCGCGCGGGATTTGCGCCCCGGATCGTGCAAGAAGCCTTCAACACGGCCGGAATCCTGGGCCTTGTGTCCTGCGGAATGGGGGTGACTGTACTGACCGAGCGGGTCTGCGCGGCGTTGGGGCCGGGGTTGATCACGGTGCCCCTGCTGGACGTGGACGAACGGCTGGTGACCTCCGCCATCTGGCGCAAGGATCACCTGGCAGGCCCTGCCCGCCATTTCGTCGACTACCTGCGCACGCTGCCGCCTGCCCCGTAGACAATGCCCTTGTCTTCGCCGGGAACTCGGGTACCCCTAGGGGGAATCGTTTGGGGGCGCAGATGTCGGATATCACTGTTTTCAAAGCAAAAACAATCCTCACCATGGACCCGAACCGCCCCAAGGCCACCCATGTCGCGGTGCAAGACGGCCGCATTCTGGCAGTGGGCGGGCCGGATTGCGCGGACGCCTGGGGGCCGGTGCGCCACGACGATACCCTGGCCGACACAGTGCTGATGCCCGGCCTTGTGGAGGGCCACGCCCATATGATGGCCGGGGCGATCTGGGACTATACCTACGCCGGATATCACGACCGCATCGACCCTGATGGCACGCTGTGGAAGGGGCTGGCCAGCACCGAGGCCGTCGTCGCCCGCTTCGCGCAAGCAGAAGCCAAATTGTCCGCCGATGCGCCCCTTGTCGGCTGGGGCTTCGACCCCATTTTCCTGCCGGGTGAACGTCTGTCCCGCGCCCATCTGGACCGCGTCAGCCCCGACCGCCCCATCGCGATCATCTTCTCCAACTTCCACCTGATGTGTGTGAACTCCGCCGCGCTTGCCCTCGTCGGCTACGACGCCGGCACCAACGTGGAAGGCGTGGTGAAAGGCCCCGACGGCGCACCCACCGGGGAGTTGCAGGAAATGGCCGCGATGTTCCCGATCATGCGGCGGCTTGGCATCGATTTCCGCAACTTGTCCCAGCGCGACAGCTCGATCCGGTCCTACGCCAAGGTGGCGACCCGTGCGGGCGTCACGACGGTGACGGACCTGTTTTCGGAATTGCAGGACGAGGACCTGGCCCTGATGCAAGCGATCACCGGGGAAGCGGACTACCCCCTGCGTATCGTGCCTGCCTTGGGCGCCGTGGGCGGCACCCCATCGGAAATCGCCGACCGCGCCTTGCGCTTGCGCGAAAAATCCACCGACAAGCTGCGCCTTGGGGCAGTGAAGTTGATGACCGACGGCTCCATCCAAGGCTGGACCGCACGGGTGAAATGGCCCGGCTATGTGGGCGGAAAACCCAACGGAATCTGGAACCTCGCCCCCGATCAGATCCGCGAGTTGTGCGTTGAAATGCATGCCCGAGGCGTCCAGATGCATATTCATGTCAACGGGGATGAAGCCTCGGAGGTGGTGATTGACGCGCTGGACGCCGCGATGCGCGCCGCCCCTTGGCCGGGCGCGCGCCACGTGCTGCAACATGGGCAACTGATGGGCGCCGACCAGTTCCGTCGCTGCGCGGAGATGGGCCTTTGTGTGAACCTCTTTGCCAACCATCTGTGGTATTTCGGCGATCAGCACGTCGCCCTGACCGTGGGCCGCGACCGTGCGGACCGGATGGACGGCGTGCGCGCGGCGCTTGATGCCGGGGTTCCCACTGCCATTCACTCCGACGCGCCGGTCACGCCGATGGGGCCGCTGTTCACCGCATGGTGTGCCGTGAACCGGCGCACCATGTCGGGCGAGATCCTGGGAGAGGCGCAACAGATCACCGTCGACGAGGCCCTGCGCGCGATCACTCTTGGGGCGGCGTATACCTTGCGGTTGGACGATGAGATCGGCTCGATCGAAACCGGCAAGCGCGCCGATTTCGCCATTCTGGGCGCGGACCCACAGGCCGTGGCCCCCGCGGACCTGAAGGACGTGCCCGTCCTTGGCACGGTTTTCGCCGGACGGGTACATCTGCTGTGACCCCTCTGCCCCTCACCGTCGTGGCGGGCTATCTGGGCGCCGGGAAAACCACCTTCATCAACCGTTTGCTGGCCGGCGAGCACGGGCTGCGCCTGATGGTCCTTGTCAATGACTTCGGGGCAATCAACATCGACGCGGGGCTTATTGCCTCGGCGGACGGCGACACGATCGCGCTGACCAACGGGTGCGTGTGCTGCACCATGGGGGCGGATCTTTTCATGGCACTGGGCGACGCGCTCGATCGGCGCCCCCGCCCGGATCACCTGATCGTCGAAGCCAGCGGGGTGGCGGACCCGACCCGTATCGCCAACGCGGCGCTGGCCGAGCCGGACCTGTCCTACGCGGGCATTCTGACGGTCGTGGACGGGGCGCAAATCGCGGCACTCTGCGAGGACCCGATGATCGGCACACAGGTCCGCGACCAGATCAGCTGCGCGGACATGGTCGTCGTCAGCAAGGTGGCCGAGGTATCCCCGGCCCTGGGAAACGTGCTCTCGGGCCTGACATCGGCGTCAGTGGTTCTTGGCTCTGAAACGCTTGATCTTGCATCTCTTCTACTCGAGTCCCCCGACGCTGCGCATCCGCAGATCTCTACGCCTCACCCGGCCTATCAGGGGTGGACCTACAGCGGAGACAGGGCGTTGAGCCGCGACAGCCTTGAAAGCGCCGTGGCTGGTCGCCCGCCGTCCCTGTATCGCCTGAAGGGGTTTGTTGCGGCCCCGGACGGCACCGCGTGGGAGGTCCACGCCGTGGGGCACCACGTGTCTGTCACGCCCCATGGGCCCGTCGCCCAGACCCAACTTGTCGCCATCGGCCTCGCGTCGCGCGTGGATCTGGCAGAGGTCGACGCCTGGTGGGCAGCGGCCCGCGCCTAATCGTCGGCCCAGGGCCCGTGCTGGTCCTTGTCGCCCGTATCCATGCGCACGAACCCATGCAGGCCAAAGTAGTCCCGTTGCCCCTGGATCATGTTCGCCGTCCCACGTGCCTGTCGCATCGTGTCGAAATACGCCAATGCCGCCGCCATCGCAGGCACGGGCAGGCCCGCGCTAGTGGCCGCGATCACCGTTTGCCGCAGGGCACCGATGGTTTCGGACAGGATGTCCGAGAAGTAGGGCGCGGCCATCAGGGTCGTGTCTGGTGCGGCCTCGAAGGCCTCGGCCATGTCGTCCAGCATGGCAGACCGGATGATGCAGCCCGCACGCCAATTGCGGGCGATGACCTCGGGTTTGAGGGACCAGTCAAACGCCCGTGCGGCGGCGCGGAGCATGTCGAAGCCCTGCGCGTAGCACAGGATCTTGCCGCAGGTCAGCGCTGCCTCAAGTATATCAATTGGTATATCAATTCTATCCACGCCCCCGAAGGTCGCGGCCAGATCGGCCCGCAAACCGCGTTGTGCGGACATGTTTCGGGCGGCGACGGCGGCCTCGATCACCGGGATCGGGGTGCCAAGGTGCTGCGCCTCGATCGCGGTCCAGCGCCCGGTGCCCTTCTGCCCCGCCGCATCGACGATCACGTCCAGAAGCGGGCCGTCTGTGGCCGTATCATGGGCTAGGGCAACCTTGGCTGACGTCTCGATCAGGAACGAGCTGAGGCGCCCGTTGTTCCAACCCTCGAACACCTCGCCCACCTGCGGGGCCTCCATCGCCAAGCCGTCGCGCATCAGGCCATAGACCTCGGCGATCAACTGCATGTCGGCGTATTCGATCCCGTTGTGGACAGCCTTCACGAAATGGCCTGCGCCGTTTTCGCCCATCAGGTTGGCGCAAGGCGTGCCCTCGAAACTGGCGGCGATGGCGGTCAGGATCGGCGCGACCCGCGCCCAAAGATCCGGGTCGCCACCGCCCATGATCGCGGGGCCATGGCGGGCACCGTCTTCCCCGCCTGAAACGCCGATGCCAAGGAACGGACGCTCCAGCACTTCCATCCGGCGCATCGTGTCGCGGAAGTTCGCGTTGCCCGCATCGATCACCATGTCATCGGGCCCAAGATAAGGGTCGAGCGCCTCAATCTGATCGTCCACGGGCTGTCCTGCGGGCACCATCAGGATAATCGCGCGGGGGCCTTTGAGGGCAGCGGCCAAATCCTCCAGCGTGTCTGTCGCGATCACATTGGCCGCCAAGTCGCCTGCCTCTTCCACAAACGCGTGGGTCTTCTCGGTCGTGCGGTTCCACACGGCGACCGTGAAGCCCTTCTCTGCGATGTTGAGCGCAAGCGCCGAGCCCATCGTCCCCAGCCCGATCAATCCGATATCTGCCCGTGCCATAGCCATTCTCCCTGTTCGCCCCCATCAAGGCATGGTCGCGCGCAAATGCAAGTCGCGGGTGCTGAAACGAAAAACGCGCCCTTCATAGGGGCGCGTCTTCGAAGCTGGCAGCTTTTTTATCTTGGTGATCAGGCGGCTTCGGCCTGATTGCGGCGTTCACTTTCTTCGCGGCTGAGGGCCACAGAGGTGCGAACCCCGTTTGCCACGAAGGCCATCAGGCCGTTCACGACGCGTTCGTTCGGGTCAATGCCAGCGCAAGAGAGGACTTCACGTCCGTCCCGCGACCGCGCCCATCGAGCGATTTGCTCTGGACCATTCCCGTATTTCTTGTCATCGGCGATCGCATCATCCAACGCTGCCAAGACGACGGCGGCGAAAAGTTTCCGCGCCCGTGTGCCCTGTTCAAAGTTGAAGGCGGTTCCGTCAACGAAATCCCGCATTTCGCTTCCTTTTATTGCTCTTGCATTTTCGGCGTGCCGCTCGTTATGCCCAGATTCTGTGCAGCGTAGGGATGCAAATATCACAAAGGTGGTATTCGCAGAGCGCATAGCTCGCCCTTTCGGTGTACAGTTTCCAGTGTATGGACACCCTTCCAGAGCCCAGATATAGGTTGCGTCAACTTTTTCTCAAGGTTTTGCCAAGGTTTTGCCACATGCCGAAAATTAACGGAAACGAGATCAGACCGGGCAACGTCCTCGAACACAATGGCGGACTATGGGCCGCCGTTAAGGTTGATCATGTGAAACCCGGCAAGGGCGGCGCCTTTGCTCAGGTCGAGATGAAGAACCTTCGTAACGGCTCAAAGCTTAACGAACGGTTTAGATCCGCCGACAAAGTCGAGCGCGTTCGCCTTGAGCAGAAAGATCAGCAATTCCTGTATGAATCCGACGGAATGTTGGTGTTCATGGATGCGGAAACCTATGAACAAATCGAGCTTCCGGCAGATTTGCTGGGGGAGCGGCGCCCGTTCCTGCAAGACGGCATGACCATCGTCGTGGAGTTCCACGAGGAAGAAGCGCTCAACGCCAGCCTGCCCCAGAAGGTGGTCTGCAAGGTCGTGGAGACCGAGCCCGTGGTTAAGGGACAGACGGCGGCGAACTCGTTCAAGCCCGCGATCCTCGACAATGGTGTCAAAGTTATGGTGCCGCCCTTCGTGGGCCAGGACGAAGACATCGTCGTCAATACGGAAACAATGGATTACTCCGAACGCGCCTGAAGCTCGGGCTTGGCGCGCGATTTTCGCGCTTCCCCCAGTTGGATCCCCCTAGCGCCGCCCGGACCAGGGCCCGGAAGGTGTTCTTCGCGTGCCTGCGCGGGGCACACGGCCAAGATCGGCCAAGGGGCGTTCGACGCCCTTAGGGCTGCGGACCCGGCGGACTGCCGGGATGGGCGAGCGGTGGCGCCTGGAGACCCTGTATTCGACCTCTGGGTGGGGCTGCTTGCCGCCGAACGCCGCCCAATAGCCTCGGGCCCCGCGCCGCATCCACAACGGCCAGGCCAGCACCACGCCCGCAAGAAAGCCCCCCGCATGGGCCCAATAGGCCACGCCGCCCCCAACCAGATCCATCGACAGGCCGCTGACCAATTGCAGGCCGAACCACAGGCCCAACATCAGCCAGGCGGGGATCGTGAAGATCCTGACAAAGACCACCAGAATGACCAGCACGTCGAGCCGGGCGCGCGGAAACATCAACAGGTAGCCGCCCATGACGCCCGCGATTGCGCCGGACGCGCCGACCATCGGAAGCGTGGAGGATGGGTCCGCCAGGATCTGCCCCCCGGCCGCCGCCACCCCGCTGGCGAGATAGAAAAACGCGAACCCAAGGTGGCCCATCAAATCTTCCAGATTGTCGCCAAAAATCCACAGGAACACCATGTTGCCGATCAGATGCATCCAGCCGCCATGCAGGAACATCGACGTCAGCACCGTATGGGCGCCACCGCCAGAGAGGACCGATTGCGGCACCAGCCCCCATTCGGTGTAGAAGGCCAGAAACTGCGCCTCGTTCCCGGCCATCGATGGGAAATAGAGCAAGAAGACCACAACATTGATCGCGATGAGGGCCCAGGTGACGAAGGGCGTCCTCTCGGACGGGTTGTGATCTCGGATCGGAAACATGGCGCTTAGGTTGGGCCTCCGTAGGGGAAGGTCAAGCGAAAGCCGTGCGCGGGGGGTAATGATGGGGTGCGACGCACAGCGCGCAACCCTTACGCATTGCGCACCTTCTGGCGGCGTCAAGACAGGTGCTTCCGGGATCAGCCTGGGATCAGGTTCCGTGGTGCGTGCCGCTTATTCCAGGTCTTCAGCCGCCAGGGCCAATCGGATCTCACGACGGACCATCTTGCGCACATTGCGCGTGATGCGCTGGCCCAGCACGCCCTGAAGCTCTTCACGGACAACGTCCACGATGATTTCGCGCAGCGTATCTTCATCGAGAATGCCGTCGTCAGTTTCCGGGAAGGAAAACGGCGATGGGGTATCGCCGAGATCTTCTACGGTCTGTTCGGAAGTCGGTTCGGCAGTCTGTTCGGCTGTCTGCCCGGCAGTGCTTTCGGCGGGCTGCTCAGTGGGCTGTTCAACAGAGCGTGACGCCCGAGAGAAGATCGGCGTGGACTGCGCACGCTCCTCTTTCTCAGGATCCTCAAGCCCAAGGGCTTCGGCTTGGGCTTCGGCATCTGGGGCGTCGGCGGTTTGGTCCTCTGCCCCGAGGTCTTCATCGATCGGCGCCTCGGCAGGATCGTCCAGCACTGCATCAGCGCCTGACGGGGCATCTTCCACGGTCCCTTCTTTTGCCTGACGTTCAACAAGTTCTTCGACCATCGCGGTATCCGGCGCGCCCGCGTCATCCTCACCGCTCGCCTCTTGCGGAGCGACATCTTCGGCCTCGTCTTCTTCGGCCGGGTCTTCGACGGTTGCGTCCGCGCCGGTTTCAGGCGCGGGATCGCGGCGGGCGACCAGCGTCAGAAGCGCTGCTTCCGCGCCGCCTTCGGGCCAGTTGTCGTCGCCCGTCTCGGATTCGAAATCCGCAACGCTCGCGTCGGCGCCATCCAGACGGATCAGATCCGCAAGGTCTTCTTCCGCAGGCTCGTCGCTGTGGTCGTCGATCCACTCTTGCGCCGCGGGCCCCTCTTGCGTTGAGCCACCAACGGCATCGAAATGCGCCAGACGGTCGTCCGGCTGCCATTCTGGCTCAACCTCTTGCGGGGGCACCGCGTCAAGCTCTTGCACCGGCGCGTCGACTTCGGCGGTGACGATCTCTGCAATCAGATCCTCGGCGTCGGGCGTTTGCGCAGCGGTGCTGTCGCTGTCCGGCTCCGACGAGGTTGCGACGGGCACCCAAGGGTCCTCCGGGTCTGTGACCCGGAACGACGGTGACAGAATCAACGCCTCGACCTGTTGTTCGGGGGCCTCGGCCTGAGAGGGCTCAGACGCGCTTGGGTGAGTGGCGCCATCGTGGATGGGCGCGTGGTCGGATACCAGCCTGCGGACAGATGCCAAGACATCTTCGATCTCTTCCGGCGTTTTCGCGGGATCGGACATTCATGCTCTCCTCAAGGGTCCCGCAGAATCGCCTCTGCACACTCCAGTTGCGGCCCTTTTCCGGGCCGTTCTGCTGATCACTTCGCGTATACGATACCCAAAAGCGTCATTTCACACAACAATTCCTGTGTATGACCCCCGAAGGATTTAACTCAAAGCCCATATGTTGCGCCACGCGCTCCGGTTGGCGCGTCATGGGGGGCGATCAATTGCGGCCGACACGCTCCAGCATGGAGTCAAGTTGCTGCCCGCGCGGGCTGTTGATCACGGAGGGTGCGGTGGAGAACAGATCCGCATAGGCGGCGGGATTATATTCCGGCACATTCAGGCGCAGGGCCTCAACAGTCAGCAGGCCCGAGGCCGCCAACAACTGGTAGCTTGAGGTGTAGAGGTCGGTCTGCGCCTCGATCCGGCTGATCCGCGCATTAAGCACGTTTTGTTCCGCGTCCAATACATCAAGGGTCGTGCGCGCGCCCAGTGACGCCTCTTCCTGCACGCCCGCGAAGGCCAGTTCAGCCGCCGCGATCCCTTGGTCGGCTGCCTGAATTTGCGCAGTGGCAATGTTCATCAAGGCCCAGGCATTGCCAACGTTTTGCAGGTTCAGTCGCACCTGCTGGTTGAGCGAAAAGCGCACAGCCGAGGCTTGCGCCCGCGATTGCCGCTCCAGCGACAGAAGCTGTCCGCCGCGATAGATGGGCTGCGTCAGGGTCAAGCCGATGGAGGCCGAGCCGCCCTCCTGGAAGGGATTGGTTTCATTCAGGAAAGTCTCGGTCACGCGGCCATCAAGGGCGATCTGCGGCCGGATACGGGCGCGGGCTTGCTCGATCCCCAACTCGGCGGCCGTGACCTCGTGCTGCAAGGCGCGGATGGCGGGATGCTCTTGCCGGGCCAGCGCCTGGGCGGCGGCTTCCGTGTTCGGGACGTTGGGGATACCGCCCGGACCGGTCAAGCCATTGGGGTAGCGCCCGACGGCGAGGTTGAACAACTCGCGGCTGATGTCCAGCGATCCCTGTGCGCCCGCCAGTTGCGAGCGCGCGGAGGCCAGTTGCGCCTCGGCCTGGGCCACATCGGTCCGGGTGTCTTCGCCGACCTCGAAACGGTCGCGCGCCGCGCGAAGCTGTTGCGTGATGACACGGACGTTGCGTTCGCGCACATCCACCACCTGCATGTCGCGCCAGACGTTCATGTAGGCAGTCACGGCATCGAACAGCACCTGCTGCTCCAACGACACAAGTTGCTGTCGGGTGGCCAGCACCGTTTCTTCCGCCGCCTCCAAGGCGAAGCGCCGCGCGCCGCCGTCATAAAGCAGGTATTCGGCCACCAGAGAGGCGGACGCGGTGGAGCTATTATTGACAAGATCGCGGTTCATCGACGCCACGAAGCTGATCACCGGGCGCAATTGCGCCACGGCCTGGGCCACACCTTCGTCCTGAATGCGCAGAAGGTAGCGGTTTTGTTCCAACAGGTTGGAGTGGCGATAGGCATCGACCATCACCTGCCGCAGACCATCGGCCTGCACCGGCAGCGCGGTCATTCCTGCCAGCGATGTAGCCAGAGATGCGGCTAGCACCGCACGTTTCAGGAACCCTATAGCCATGCCGATATCCTCACTTGCGTTAGTCCTTCTTGTATCGGCCGCCTGGGCATGGGCCTCAAAATGCGAAACTTGCGGCGCGCGCGAAGCCCGGCAAGACCGGAGCTGTCGCATTGAACGCCATCCGCCACGACACGCGTCCACCGGACTTTACACCTACTCGGGCCTCACCAAAAGGTCCATCCATGAAGATCGCGGCGATGCGCCCTCCCTCTTTGAGTTGATCAAGGATCGCGGCGGGAATTTCCTCGACGCCGCCTGGTATTGCAATCGCGTCGAAGGGCCCGTGCTTGACACTGCCCTCGGTCAAGGCGCCTTGGATAAGGGCCGCGTTGTCCACGCCCTGCTCGCTCAGCGCGGCTTCGGCGTCGCGGGCCAGGTCTTCGTCTTCCTCGATCGCCACGACGGCCTCGGCCATGTGGGCCAGCAACGCGGTGGTATAGCCGGTGGCGGCCCCCAGTTCGAGCACCAGATCACCGGGCGTCGGCGAGAGCGCCTGCAAAAGCTTGGCCGTTGCCCGAGGATCAAGCAACTGGCGCCCGCCCCCCAGATCCATGGGGCCATCCGCATAGGCGGTGGCACGGGCGGCATCAGGGGCGTAGACCTCCCTCGGGACATTCAGCATCGCTTCAAGGACAGGGAAATGCGTGACGTCGGATGGACGCACCTGCGTGTCGACCATTGTGACGCGGCGTTGGGTAAAGTCGGCCATAAACTGAACCATTCCGTCTAGATTCTCATTTTTTGGTGTCGCATATCACTTCACGTCACGCAACGGCCCTTTTGCGCTTGATGCCAAACTGACGCTGACCTCCGCCGGAACCGCTTGACGCCCCGCAGCATTGCCAATACTTCGTATCACGCTTCGAGGCGAGTTGGCGGAGTGGTTACGCAGCGGATTGCAAATCCGTGTACACCGGTTCGATTCCGGTACTCGCCTCCAAAATTTCCACAACATCTAGTGGTTAGGCATACAAAAACCGGCATATTAAGCCGGTTATTTGTTTTTCACGTCTGTACACAAATCGTACACAGTCCGCGCCCAGTTTTCCGCTATAAATTCCGTCCGTCTTCACATACTGTATGTTTAACAGACAGATACGAGCAGAATGGCAAAATGAGCTACGGCACAACGACGATAAATGTGCACAAGAAATTGAAGCTGGATAAGCGTGCGAATAGCGAAAACTGGTATGCGCGGCTGACGTTGGATAACGGCAAGCGCATCGTGAAAAGCACAAAGACGGACGACTTGGAAGAAGCGCGAGAGCGTGCGCTTGAGCTGTACTACGACACGCAAGCGCGCATCAAAAACAACCTCCCCGCCCAAACCCGCAAGTTCAAGCACGTCGCAGAATACGCGATCAAGCGGATGCAGGACGCTTTGGAGAGCGGCACAGGTAAGCAGGCGTACAAGGACTACATCTCAGCGCTGCGTCTCTGGCTGATACCGTTTTTTGGTGACACGGACGTAGACAAGATTGACTACAAGGGCTTGGTCGAATTTGACGCTTGGCGCACGCAGCAGAACAAAAAGCCATTTTCACAAAGCGGCATCAACAACCACAATGCTGCGCTGAACAGGGTGCTAGATGAAGCAGAGCTGCAAAGCTGGCTCGTAAAATCAATGCGCCCCACCCTGCTAAACAAGGGCGTCAAAAGCGAAAGCAGGGGCAGCTTTACGGATGCAGAATACAAGAAAATCTACACTGCGCTGCGTACTTGGCACAAAAAGACGAAGAACACGAAGGCGGCGGCGACACGGGAAGTGCTGCGGAATTATGTGCTGTTTTTGGCGAACACTGGCGTGCGGCACGGCACGGAAGCGCTTGGGCTGCGATGGCGCAACGTTGAGTGGCAGGACAAAGGCGACGAACGCTACTTGGTGGTGAACGTGGACGGGAAAACACGTAAACGCAGCGCTGTGGCGCGGGACACTGTTGAAGGCTACTTAGACAGACAGCGCAAGTTGAACCCAAAGCTACAAGACGGGACATTTGACGAGTTGATCGCAGCACGCAGCGACGAGTTTGTGTTTACGACGCGGCTTGGCGACGTTGCCAACATTGCAAGCCTAAACCGCGCATTTAATGCACTGCTGGACGTGATGGATTTGAAAACGGGCGCAGACGGCAAAGAGCGCACATTGTACAGTTTGCGGCACTATTACGCGACGCGGGATTTGAAGCGCGGGATCACAACGCACGCGCTCAGCAAGCAACTGGGCAACAGCACAGCGATGATCGACAAGCACTACAGCAAATATACCCCGCTGCTAAACGCCGAACTGCACAGCGGGCGGAACATGCGCGCAGACAAAGCTAAGGGCGCTGTAGCGGGCGCACAAAGCGTCGTTGACGCCGCTTTTGCGATGCACGCGGACGGGCTGCTTGAAGACGAGGCGCTTTTGGCGGCACTTGGCGTTGGGCGCGACGGTTATGTTGTGACGGAAGAGATTGCGATGAAAGCGCTGGATGCAAAGCGCGCTGAAAAGATAAACGCTAGTACGCTAATGCTGATTTTGAACGGGTAGAGCGAGATGCAGACACAGGAAGACTATTTCGAAGCAACAGACACAATCTTTCAAATTGCGTCTCGCATTGCGCGCGAAGTGATTTTTTTTGATGCGCTCGCCGCAAAAGGTAGCTTCGTTAGCCCTGAACAATACCAGCTGCTTTTTGACCGCGACGACGACGACGTGTTTGAGATTGAAGAAAACAGCGTGCAAATCGATCTGCACACCCAAGATGGAATAAATGTCATCGGCAGCCTGTTCAATAATCTGAATGAAACAACGCAACGCTTGTTTGGTGTGCGATTTTCGACTGCGCCGCAAGTGTTGGGGCTGGAGAACTGGGATGCGGGGAAGATGGCGACTGCGCGTTGCCAGCTATGTTTAGTACCCGCCGATCTTGACGGTCCAAACATGCTGAAAGCGTTTTCCCAAACGCACCAAATTCAATGCAGCTTTGCGATACCTATCGAGCTTAGCACAGAACTGGGAAACGTTGTTGGTGCTACAATGTGCTATGAGCGTGTTTTCGTTACTCAAAAAGACCCTGACTTCCAAGAGCAGCTCGATACCGCTGCGATGCTGAAAGAGTTGGGCAAAAAGCTTGAACAACTCGACGCAATGTGCCGAATGACCAAAGACTATGGTCCGTATCTCAGCTTGTTAAAGTGATGCGAGCGGGCGCTTAAATACGCGCCCGCACCAGTGTCGATTATGCAGCTTTGCGCTTACTGAGCGCTGCCTCAATCGCAGCGTCCAGTTCGCCTTGTTGCGTTGCAACCAAAAACGCTTCCAGCGCGCCTTCCACGTCTTTCAGTTCTTTCACAAACACAGCGTTGCCCTTGCCCAAGTCCAACACCTTGCTGCCGTACCTGCATTGCACATACCAGCCGCCGTCTTGCTCAAAGAACCAAGCACGCACCTGTCGCATTTTCTCAATGGCAACCTTTTCGCCGTGCTCGTTTGTCGCCCACCCTTTTGCGCGCACCTGATGCACGTCGCCTTTCAGCTTCGCAGCGAACACTTTTGCTTGCTCTTCGATGGCTGCGATCAGCTTTGCGCGGCGCTGTTGCGTTGGGTCTTTCGCATTTGCCCGCTTCACCGTCTTTACTGTCAGTTTTGCCAGTTGCGTCATGTCGTGTCTCCTTGCGTTCATTCCACAAAGTTATGGTCTTAAACGACATAAAACGACCGAAATTCAGAGCCTTAACAAAAATAGAAAGAGCCGCAGAACGCGGCTCTTTGAGTGCTTTGAAATTTGGCTGAGCGCTTAAACGCGGGGCTGCTCCAACGTGCCACCAACTTCGATAAACTGTTCAAGAGCTTCATCACGCTCAGCTTGCACATCTTGTCGCGTGCGAACAGGTTCGCTGATTTGCTTGCCCATAAGCTGCAAGATGCGCTGGATCGACACCACATCGCGCAATTCAATTACCTGCTTAGCGTTGTTGCCGTCATAGCAGTTCAGCGTCACAGTAAAATTCTCGAAGCGCTTGTCATCATTCTTCAAGCTGCGCAGCACTTTGTCGTTCACTTCCTCCAAAACTTCACTGCCGTGCCATTCAGCAATCAGCTTTTGCGCTTCTTCGATTTGCTCTTTGACTTCTTCGCTTGGCTTGTTGCCTTTGCCATTTGTGTGTGCCACCTCGTAAACACCGCCTTCGCTTGCAAGCCATGCTGAAAACGAAATGTCGCCGTTTTGGATGTCTTTGTTATTAAGAGCCACTTTCAGTACACGCACCCAAGCCTTTTCGCGTGCCGTGCTGATTTTGCCGCAGACAAAGCGCAGAATTTTGGTTTCGAGCGACGTTGCTGCGGTAAACGCCACAAGCCCTTGCTCGCGACGCTCGTCCATAATCACTTCGAACGTTTCGCGCATGCGCTTAGCTTCTTTCTTGTCAGCGTCTTTCCAATGCTGCATGCGCACCATCACTTTGAAAACGCCTTCCAAAAAACGGTAGAGAGCAACGTTGGCTTTCTGCTGTAGGCTCTCGTACTCGCTGTAAACGACTTGCAGTTCTTGCAGGTATGCGACTGCTGACTTGGCTTCTTGCTTCGTGTCTTCAATCTTGTTGCGCAGGGGATAGTTAGGCGCTTTTTCGAAGGTCACTTCGGCAGGAATTTGAGCGAGGGCAAAGGTGGTTTTTGCGATTGTATCAAGCATTTTGAGTTCCTTTTGATCTGCTTGTTTCAGTTGTTCGTTGTGACGTTCTCGCCATCAACAAATACAATGTACCCCACCTAAAACGCCTGTGCGGTTACATCGAAATGGGCTGATGACAGAGCATACTTTTTTTGCTAAGATACTGTTTATGGATGATATTGATTTTCAAAGATACCGATTGGGTCGCAAGTTATTCATCCACGCGCCACCGTACAAAGGGCTGCGCTCCAAGGAGACTGGCGAGTACGTGTCAAAACGACTCGCTCGCATTCAGCCGCCGTTCGCAGACGCGCAGGCTTGGCAGTGTTCCGTCTACTATTTTTGGTGGGAGTTTTTGCGCAGGCACGACGGCTACAAGGACTGTTGCGCACGCGGCGGCGCAGGACGCTACAAGAAGCTTTACGCCGACTTTGGTGATGTGCACGCTTATGAAACGGGTGACTTCTGGAAGTGGTGGACAGAAAAGCTAGACAATGAATGGAAACGAGGAGAGTTCTTGTTTGCTGAACCAGCGGCGCGTAGGATCGCTGTGCAAGATAGGGTGTTGAACACCCAAACTTCCGACATGCTCACCGTCGCCATACCGCTCGAAGTTCGAACGCCGCAGCTTGTCAGCAACCTGCGCAAACTGTTGGATGAACACAAAGACCAGGTGTCAGCCGCCCGCAACAAAAGCCGCGCGCTCTACCCCGTCGCCGCCCGTGTCCGTCTATCCACGCTCCACCAGACACTGCGGGTTTGGGACACTTGGAACGAACACAGGCATCGCAAAAAGAAATATGAGCAAGCCGAGTTGGCTGGCATCTACGTAAACAGGGTAGTTGACCACGAAACCGTCGAGAGCCTCAAACGGGATAATTTGCCTTATGGAGACGTACAACGTGAAGTGCGGCGCAGGCAGACGCAGGCGTTCAACAGGTATCTCGCAGCAGCGAACGACTACATCGAGAACGTTGGTAAAGGGCAGTTTCCACTGCGCAGCAAGTGACAGCGGAAAGTGTCTGTTAACAGACAAAACTCGCACGCCATCCGCTGCCTTAGCTCCCAAATGATAAATAATTCAAAGGGAGCAACGGATGAACACGACAAAAACGATCAATGCGCTGCGCAGGGGTTTTGCAGACCAGACACGCGCACAGAAACTTGCCACAACACAAGCGATGCTGACCGCGACAGCGGACTGCGTGAACGATTTGCGGCAATTGGTGCAAGAGACGGACGCGGCAGCACAGCGGCGCAAAGCGAAAAGACGCGAAACAGAGGTTGATCCAAAACCACCCGTAAAGCCCGTGCGTGTCGCTGAACCCAGCAAACCGCGCAAGCCAAAGTACAGCGGGCTTTGAAGGAGCAGCACATGACACTATTGGAACAAGTATACGAACGACTGGTTGAGCATGATCTCGTGCAGAATGGTGAAGAGTTCAGCACGAACTGGTGCGGCAAAAGCAAAAGCTGGTTTGGCGAGCGCAAGCACAGCGGGCGCGATTTCAGCGTCACCGCCGCAATCGACTGTATGCGTAGCGTCCAGTTGAAGATTGCAACGCTGAGATTGAGCAACAGGCGCATGGGCGGACTGCTGGAAGCCGAGATACGCGGGCTGGACGAAGTGAACACTGCGCTCAAAGCTTTTCTGGCTGAGCAGCATCGCATCACCGAAGTTGCGCTGGATGCAGAGCCACAGCGCAAAATGTTATAGAAACAGTAGTGTATAACATCTTTGCCGAAGCCTGTTCGATTTCAACGGCTTAGGCACTGCGCCAAAATCGGTCGTCCGCTAAATTGTTAGGCTTTACAATGCATTACAACGGAACCACACATTTCGAGGTGATGCATGAAACAAGCGAAGCTCTTAACCGACGCAGAACGCAAGCGCGTGTCCGCGGTTATCAACGCCCATCGTTATCCCATCCGCAACCACGCTATCTTCGCGCTCAGCTTCTTTGCGGGGCTGCGCGCGTGCGAGATTGCTGGCTTGCGTGTTGGTGACGTATTTGAAGACAGCGGCAAAGTGCGCGACACGATTTACTTGGCAGCAACACAGACAAAGGGCGATGACAGCGCGACAGTGCTTATAAGCAAGCGCTTAGCGAAGGCGCTGGCAGCATATGCCGCGCAGCACCCACGCCATATTGCCAAGCAAGATGCATCGCTTTTCTTTAGTGCAAAGGGCGGTGGGTTCAGCGCGCAAACAATCGTCAATCTGTATGCCCGCTTTTACAAACTGGCAGGCGTCAAAGGCGCAAGCTCGCACAGCGGGCGTCGGCAGTTTTTGACCGAACTTGCGGACAAGGGCATCAACGCCCGCGTCATCCAAGCGCTTGCACGGCACAAGCACCTGAACACAACGATGCGATATATTGAACTCAACGAGAACAAGATGCGGAATGCGATTGAGCTGATCTAAAAATGGTGAAAATTTCGCCGTTTCACAGTGTGCTCGCCGCTCGTTGCTAAATACATTAGACAGCTAAGGCTGCACGACAAACTGACCCTACGGTTAGCACGCCAGTTATCATTGTGCCGCAAGCCCGTTCTGATGTGAGACGGTAAGCAAACGCATTCGTCAGTTATGCGCTTCAATAGTCTACCCTGCCATCGCGCGCAGGATGCCTAAAGCACGCTGCCATTGCAGAACTGTGCTTACTGTTGTCGGAATGGTTGTAGCGCAGAGATGTGTGAATTGAGTGAGACGGATGACAAGCCGCTGTGCGGTACCCGTCAACGTGGTGGAACAAGCTTTGCTACGCCAGCCCACCATGTGCGTATGATGTCCCAGTAATAGAGATGATAGGAAAACCTGCTCTTCCTTTTCGGTTTGGGGAGCGTAGCCTAAAAAGAGCGACGGGTAACGCCTCAGCCTTTGGATCAAGCCCGAAATAGGGCTTGATCTATTTGCTCTAGGTAAAGCCAAGCACTCATACTCCATATTCGAATGACATGCTCTGGCAAAGAAAATGCGCCAAAGTGACTTTGCAGCTTTGCAAAGCAAAGATGAAAAGAAACGTATGGCGCTTGTGGAACTGCGAAGCAGAGACGCAAATTCACCAACAGGTATCACTGAGCGGCACTTGCTTTAAAGAATTCGTCCATACCAAGTGTCAGGTCCCAGTTCTGGGTTTCGTGGCGTGCCCTCGACGTCGATCCAGCGAATGACTGTGCCAGCTTCGTTCACGTCAAGCTGGAAGCACGACCACGTGCTTGGGTCTGATTGCAGATCAGCGCTCGAACAATACCGACCATTATGCACAGTCCAAACGCGCCGTTGATCCCCGTAGACCGTCGTGCCGTTTCTGTTGAACGTTTGCCTGATACCCGCGCCAGTGTTGCTCTGCTCCGTGTATTCAACCGTGCGTCCGCCAACGATTGCCATCAGCGCCGCTGCGTTTTCGACTGGTACAAAGCGCTGCTCAGCACCTGCACTCAGATGCGGGTTTGTGGTTGTTTGACATGCGCTAAGTGCAAGCGCCCCAATCAAAAATAAGCGTCGATCCAATTTTTCCTCCTACACCGCACAAAAAACGGCTTCAAAATACGTTTCTTTGAATTAACGGTCATTCTGCTTCGATCTCAAGTCCAAAGTTTCGATTTACAAGCCGTGTATGACTATGGATTTGAAGCAGGAAATTGGATCGCGTGTAAAAGCAGCGCGGAAGATGCGTGGCATGACACAAGCTGCGCTGGCTGAAGCAATCGACATGAGCTTTGAAACAGTGTCGAACTTGGAGCGCGGCAAAACAGCCCCGAACTTCAACACGCTTAGCGACATTGCCGCCGCGCTCGATGTCGAACTCAAGTTCTTTTTCGACTACGAACCCAACAACACGTCAAAGCTGCGCAGTCGCCTTATCAGCGAGCTAAGCGCGACGACCTTGGAGGTTGATGACGACAAGCTGGCGCTAATCGCGGACTTGGCTAAGGTTGTGGCGCGGCGCTGAACTTAAAGCATCAATGTCAATTCGGTCTTTACGCTGATGTGTCAAAAGCGTCTCCGCACGATGTTGCTCCAAATCAAGTGCATTGAGAACAAAAATCGAGGGGCTATGCAGCCGTTATGCCGACAAGCATGATCTATAAATCTGCGGCAGACGAGAAGACTCTGGTGAGGTGAACTATCGATTCCCTTTTGCTCTGTTATGGGTCACGCATAACATCTCGCAATTCGATAAGTCCGTTGATCCACCCTTTGACCACGCAGAAACATGATCTGCATCCATTTCTGACTTCGCCCAAATCCGAGTAGCGTTTGCGCTGTGTCCTACGGCACAGAGAGGGCAATTCGATTTACCTTTATTTTTCGCATCAATTGTCTGCTGCTGATAGGCTTGACGTTTTGTTTTTTCGTCAAACAACCTAACACTTAATAGTTCTGTCTGCATTTCCCCTCCTAGCAGAAACTCATAAATGCCTCGAGCGTTATGAACAGCGGGATCGTCTCGAAGCTCTATTAGGCGTGCTGACACTTTACTTACATCATAGGCAGTATGTTTGTACTGCTCATACATTTTGCCCCATTCCAAACCGCGCATTTCCTTTTCTGGCGAACCTGAGAAAACGCTGCCAATCCAGTCAATTACTGAGGTGAAATAAGCCTCTATTTCTGTTGTGCTACTATTATGCCGGTTATCTGCCAAGTATCTCTCAACTGAAATTCCCTTTGATGTCGCAACCCAATCAAGCGCAACACCTAGGACTTCTTGACGTTTTGGGTCGCCTTTGACGTAAGCTGCCCACTTTTGCTGAAGTGCGTTGCCTGAGTTTGAATATGTAGCCTTAGCCGCGGTTACAAAGGGTCCAGAATAGATTGCATTCAAAAGCTCGTGCTTGTTGAGCGGCATCCCAGCAATGTTGATGGTCTGAAACCACTCTTTGATCTCTGTTTCCGTACCTTTGCAAACATATACGAGTAGCTCGCTTTGGAGAATTTTTGCTTGATCTTCGGACGATAGAGACGAAAAGGTTTGCTCTTTCCCGTCGAGCCTGATCGCAAACTTACCCGTTACAAAGCGACCCAAGCTAGTGATACGTTGCTGTCCATCAAGGACTTCCAGACTATTCGCGCCATCATTGAAATAGATCAATCCGAGTGGGTAACCCTTTAGGACGGACTCTATGACAGCTACATCTTTCTTACCGTCACCATAGATGTAGTTTCGTTGATACTCTGGTTGGATTACAAGTGATCCCGAAAGCCCATACAGCCCTTTACCCTCGAACTCATTGTAGACGAAACCCGTTACCACCTCTTCCACGCTGTACTTTCGCAGATCCGTCTTCATGCTTCATCCTTCCAATGGATCAAGATGCGCGCATATAGCTGCACATAGAATTCTCCATCCACTTCATAGTAAGTTTTTCCTCCCGGTGGCTCGTCAACCTTGATCACCGGACCATCATTGAGTTTTGTCACCGAGCTCCGCACACCAGCCGCACTGATCTGTTCCTGTACGCCATAGATCTTACTTGGTTTTCCCAACGGCGCCTTTGCAATACCAACAATCTCAAACTGACTGGGGTTATACTTGTCCAGAAATGTGATCGGAACTCCCATGACCCCTTTGTAGTCGCTCGGCACTGCATCCATGAAAGGCACTTCGATAGCGTCATAGTTGTCGTACTCGCGGTAACCTTGCTCACGCACGATTTTGTGTCGGCTAAATATCAAATTATCTGACATCGTCATGAACTTGAGCGGTTCGTGCCGTCGACCATGCTCGATATTTGTGAACCAGCACGAATTGCCCATGCGAGTGAAATCAAAATCATCCGTCGGGGGATAACCCAAGCGTTGCGCCTTTTCGCGGTCTGAGTCCTTAATTTCTGCCCCTTTCGGAACACCAAACACCATGTCTGTGTTGTTAGCAGTAGCTCCCTTCCAAAGAGTGTTGCCTTGAATTAAGGGAAAAATCTCTTTGTATGTGACCGCGTTATTGCTTCCAATTATCGAAAACTTCTTGCTGCCCTCCACCAACCAGCTCACAAACTCTCGAAATAGGCTAAACGGTGGGTTAGTGATAACAATATCCGATTGATCACGGATTTTCTTCACTTCGTCGCTTCGAAAATCGCCATCACCTTCAAGATAATACCATTGAAGATCGTCGATGTTAATTTTTCCATCCCTGTTGACATCGATGTCTTCCAGTACGAACGCACGTCCGCGCTCTAGTGATTGCTTGGCATCATACGCCGGATTTTCTTTTTCGAACAAGGTTGGCTGATAGCCTGAAATGCTGGCATTGCTGTTTGGTGCATAACTTGTAGAAATCAGCTTTTTTAGCCCAAAATCCTGAAAATGTAGCGCGAAGTATTTTGTGAAGTTACTCCACTCTGGATCATCGCACGGCAAAAAAACAGTTTTTCCGCGAAAAACATCAGGGTCATATTCGAGATACGCATTTATTTCACGCTCAATGTCCGCCCATTGCGTGTAGAACTCGTCGTTCTTCGTTTTTTTTGCTGACGTGAGATGGGCTTTCTTAGTCATTATACTGCTGCGAACCTGTTTTCTTTTTGTTCATTGCACGCTTTTTTCATACCAGTCCAAGTTGATGAAAGCGTTAAGCTTTTCATCATGGTATCTTCAAAGAGAGCGCAACTACCGCTGTTTGCTTAGTTTGAAACTAGATTATGCTGGTCGGATGCGCCATAGCTTCTTTCGCCCCTGCTGCTTCGTTCAAGTCAAGTTCTGCGGCTTACCAAACGGCGACACTCTGGGTTTGAACAATGACTTGCAATCGCAAGACACCTCCAAGCGCTTCAGGCTGTATACATTTTTGTACACATAGAAATTTTTCTTACCCTAACTCACAAATATAAAACGATTTTATTTGATGTTGTGGCGTTGCAAATCCGTGTACACCGGTTCGATTCCGGTACTCGCCTCCATATTTTCAAACACTTACATCGTTCACAAGCTTGTACGCGGCCCAGCACTCTTCGGGACGGTCGCCTATTCCGTTTCCCAAGGCCGTGTTTTTGGGCGCTTGAGGCACCGCGCGACAGCATGGCTATCGCCCGGGCTAACCTGCGCAAAATGCTCGATAACCTGCGTTGCGTGGTGCATCGATCCCTCCAACAGCCCCGCGATTTGGCGCAACGACGCAAACATGGGGATCTGAACCTCGTGCCGTCACGCAATAGGCAGGGGCCGCGCAGGGCCTTGGGTTGAATTGACACCCTCGCACGGGGCGGGTTTACCCTGCTGCAACATGGTGAAGGGGACGCGTGTGGCACATCTTGGAATCGACCTTGGAACATCCGCTGTAAAGCTTTGCGTCACGGATGCGGACGGCGCTGTTATCGCCACCGCCGAGGCGCCCTTGACCGCGCAGCACCCGTTCCCCGGCGCCAGCGAGCAAGACCCCAAGGCCTGGATCACCGCGCTGACTGCTGCGATGGCGACCTTGCCGCCCGAGCGGCGCGCAGAGGTGGACGTCGTCGGCCTGTCGGGGCAGATGCACGGGGCCGTACTTCTGGACACAAGCCTCGCGCCGGTGCACCCCGCGATTCTGTGGAACGACGGCCGCGCCGTGGCAGAGTGCGCGGACATGGCGGCGGCGGTGCCCGAGATCGGGCATATTACAGGCGTGCCCCCAATGCCCGGCTTCACCGCGCCGAAACTGCTGTGGCTGTCGCGACATGCGCCCGATGTCCACGCCCGTATCGCCCATATCCTTTTGCCGAAGGATTACCTTGGTCTGTATCTTCACGGGCGCTTGGTGACGGACCCCTCCGACGCGGCGGGCACTTCGTGGTTTGATCAACATTCCGGGCGCTGGTCGCCCGCGCTTTGCGACGCGTCGGCCACCGACATCGCCTGGCTGCCCCAGGTCCTATCCGGCGAGACGATTGCCGGGCACCTGGGCGCAGGCGCCGCCCAGACCCTGGGCCTTCGCAAGGGCATTCCCGTGGCCACCGGCGCGGGCGATGGCGCGGCGGGGGCCGTGGGCATCGGGGCGATTGCGCCGGGGGATGGGTTCATCTCGTTGGGGACTTCCGGCCAGTTGTTCGTCACGACGGCCACCTGCCTGCCCAACCCCGAAAGCCGCCTGCACGCCTATGCGCATACGCTGCCGAACCTCTGGTTCCAGATGGCCGCGATGCTGAACGGCGCGCGGCCCATGGCGTGGCTGGCGACGCTTCTGGACCGCCCCATCACCGAGCTTTTGGCCGAGGCCGAGGCGGCGCAGCCCGGCCCCTTGTTCCTCCCCTACCTTAGCGGAGAACGCACGCCCCACGGCGACAACGACATTCGCGCCGGTTTCTGGGGCCTGTCCGAGACGACGACCCACGGCAGCCTGATGCGCGCCGTGGTGGAGGCCATCGCCTTCACCTTCGCCGATGCCCAAGCCGCCATGGCAGCGGGCGGCACGCGGCCAAAGCGTTTGCTTGCCATCGGCGGCGGCACGCGGTCGGACTTCCTGTTGCAGATGATCGCGGACGTCATGCAGGTGCCCCTTGGCCGCAGCGACGCGGCCGAGGTCGGCCCCGCCCTTGGCGCCGCGCGCCTCGGTCAGATCGCCCTTGGCGCCGGGGCGCAGGACGTGGCGCGCAAGCCCGAGGTTCAGCGCTGGTTCACGCCGGACCCCGCAAGGGCCGAAGCCCTCGCGCCCCGATTGGCAGGGTACCGCGCGCTGTATCCGGCATTGCGCACGGTCAATGACGTCATGAACGCCTAGATCACGCCGCGCTGGATCTGATCCTCTTCGATGGACTCGAACAGTGCCTTGAAGTTGCCCTCTCCGAAGCCGTCATCGCCTTTGCGCTGGATGAACTCGAAAAAGATCGGCCCGATCACGGTCTTGGAGAAGATCTGCAACAGCACCCGCGTCATGCCGCCATCCACGACCCCTTCGCCATCGATCAGGATGCCGTGGCTTTTCATGCGCTCGATCGGTTCCTCGTGGCCCGTCACGCGGTCATGGGACATGTCGTAATAGGTGTCGGGCGGGGGCGGCATGAATTCGATGCCATTGGCGGCGATCTGGTCGACGCTGTTGTAGATGTTGTTGGTGGCCACCGCGATATGCTGGATGCCCTCGCCTTTGTATTCGTTCAGATATTCCTCGATCTGAGACGTGTCGTCCTTGCTTTCGTTGATCGGGATACGGATCTTGCCGCAGGGGCTGGTCAGCGCGCGGGAAAACAGGCCCGTCTGCTTGCCTTCAATATCGAAGAAGCGGATTTCCTTGAAGTTGAACGCCGATGCGTAGAAATCATACCAGGTTGACATGTTCCCGCGCGCCACGTTGTGGGTCAGGTGATCGAGGTAATAGAACCCCGCGCCTTCGGGCTTTGGGTCCACCTCCCCCAACCAATCGAATTCGGCCGCGTAGGGGCTGTCCTCGCCGTAGGTGTCGATGAAGTACAAAAGCGAGCCGCCAATCCCCACGACGGCAGGCACATCCAGCGTCTTGTCGGTGCCGGTATATTCCTCGGCCCCGTAAGCCACCGCGCATTTCAACGCGTGGGCGGCATTGACACACCGCCACGCCATGGCAGGCGCGCAGGGGCCATGGGCGTCCACGAAACGGCCCGCGTGGCTATCCCGCTCCCGGTTGACGATGTAGTTGATGTCGCCCTGGCGGTAGAGCGAGATATCGCGACTCTTGTGGCGCGCGACCTCGGTGTAGCCCATCGCTTGAAAAAGCGTTTCAAGCTGTGCCGGGTCGGGGTGGGCGAATTCCACGAATTCAAAACCATCGGTGCCTGCCACGTTGGAGGCATCGATTACAGCTTTCGGGGCGTCATGCGGGAATGGTCCCATGGCGGTTCTCCTGTTCAGGGCGCTTTTCGGAAAACCTTGGCGTCTTGAGTCTGAAAAATCGCAAGAAAGCGGAAGCTTGGCAGGGTTTTTCAGACGCACTAGTTTTCGAAAGCGCTTAACGTCGCGTGGAACGTGCCCTTCACGCGACAAACAGATCCCGGCCCGCGGGGCGTGCGGGATTTCGTCCCGCCAGCGGTTACATCTGTAACAGATTTCGGGGACCCTGTGCAAGATTGCAGTGAACCCGAACGGCCCGAAGCGCGTTACCCCCTCAACACTCACCCATGCAGGAGATACCCCATGTCCAAAGTCCTTTTCATCACCGGCGCGTCCTCTGGCATCGGGGCGGCCACGGCGCGCGCCGCCGTTGACGCCGGCCACAAGGTCGCCTTGGTGGCCCGCTCGGAAGACAAGCTGAACGATCTGGTCACCGAATTGGGCGAGGATCACGCCATCGCCCTGCCCTGCGACGTCACCGACGTGTCCGCCCAGACCACGGCGTTCGAGGCCGCCGCCACACGCTTCGGCCAGATCGATGCCGTCTTCGCCAACGCGGGCCTCGGGGCCACGGGCAAGGGCACGGAAGGCGGCGACATCGACAACTTCCGCACCATGATCGACGTCAATATCTTTGCGCTTACCGTCACCTGCAAGCTGGCGATCGCGCACCTCAAGCAAAGCAAGGGCCACCTGCTTCTGACCGGATCGCGCGCGGCCCATGCGACGCTGCCGGGCTCTGTCTATGGGGCGACGAAATGGTTCGTGCGTGGCTACGCCGAGAACCTCCACGCGGAACTGGCCGAGCAGGGCGTGCGCGTGACCAACATCAACCCCGGCATGGTCGACACGCCGTTCTTCGACGAAGGCAAGCCCGACGCCCTGCGGCCCGAGGACGTGGCGGGCGCCGTCATGTATGCGTTGGGTCAGCCCGACCGCGTCGTCATTCCCTCGCTCCAGATCTACCCGATGCGGTAGAAGTACGCGATCAAGGCACGGCTAGCCCTGCCGACGCGCCCCCCCCATGGCGGCCGACAGATCATCGGCGGCCGCCATTACCGCCTCGGCCAATCTCGCCGTTTGCGTGACGCTGACCCGGCTGACCGGCCCCGAGACACTGATGCCTGCCACGGCCTCCCCGCTCAGGTCGAAAACCGGGGCTGCGATGCAGCGCATGCCTTCGTTCTTTTCTTCATCGTCAATGGCATAACCGCGGTCGCGCGTGGCTTCCAGATCGGCCCGCAGGGTGGCGGGCTCGGTCAGGGTGCGGGCGGTGAACTGGTCCAGCGGGGCCGTGGCGATCAGGCGCGAAAGGCGGTCATCACTCATCTGCGCCAGAAGGGCCTTGCCGATGCCGCTGGCGTGCATGGGCGACAGGGTGCCGGGCGGAAAGAACGCGCGAATGGTGGCATGGGTTTCAACCTGACTGACGAACAGCACATGGGCATCGCGGGCAATGCCAAGGTTCGCCGTTTCCCCCGTTACCTCCATCAACCGCCGCATCAGGGGGCGTGCACGGTCCACCAGTGTCGTGCGCCGCAGGTAGCGCGCGCCGATGATAAAGGCCCGCGCGCCGATGTGCCAAAGCTGTGCGGCGGGGTCGAATTCCACCAGCCCCCGCCCCTCCAGCGTCACCAGAATGCGGTACACCGTGGCGGGCGATTGGCTGAGATCTTCGGCAAGACCCGAAAGCGTCACGCCGGGCGTGTCGCTCAGGTGCTCCAGCACCTCCATCGCGCGATCCAGTGACTTGATCGTGTTCTGCGCGGTCTTGTCATCCCAGTCCCGGGGGCGTCCACGGGCGCGACGGGGCGAGGGGGTTGCGGGGTCTGCCATGGGGACTCTCACAGAAGCTGAAAATTCATTTCATCATATGAAAAATACCAACCATCTGTAAAGGTGAATAAAAACCAGCATGGCCCTCTTATGAAAAACGTTTTCAAAAAAATTGCGATGGATCGGGACGTCCCATAGGTTGCCCCTGACTCAAGAGGAGACGGCACCATGTCCACCCAGAACCCCGTGTTCATCCCCGGCCCGACCAACATGCCCGAGGTCTTGCGCCGCGCCTGCGATATTCCGACGATGGACCACCGCTCCGCCGCCTTCCCGGAAATCCTGCACCCCGCCTTGGAGGGCGTGAAGCGGGTGCTGAAATCGACCGAGGCCGAGGTTTTCATCTTCCCCGCCACCGGCACGGCGGGGTGGGAAGCGGCGATCTGCAACACGCTTTGCGCCGGTGACACGGTGTTGGCCGCGCGCAACGGCATGTTCAGTCACAAGTGGATCGACATGTGCAACCGCCACGGCCTCAAAGTCATTCAAATCGACGTGCCATGGGGCGAAGGCCTGCCGGTTGACGCGTTCGCAGACGCGCTCAAGGCCGACACGGACCACAAGATCAAAGCCGTCCTCGCGACGCACAATGAAACTGCCACCGGCGTCGTCTCGGACGTGGCGGGTGTGCGCAAAGCCCTCGACGCCGCAAACCACCCCGCGCTCTACTTCGTGGATGGCGTGTCCTCCATCGGCTCCATGCCGTTCGAATTCGACGGCTGGGGCGTGGACATCGCCGTGACCGGATCGCAGAAAGGCTTCATGCTGCCTGCGGGTCTGGCCATCATCGGCGTGTCCCCCAAGGCCATGGCCGCGATTGACGCCGCCGACCTGCCCCGCACCTTCCTTGATATCCGCGACATGAAGAAGGGCTACGAGGCAAACGCCTACCCCTACACGCCCTCCGTCGGGCTGCTGAACGGCCTCAAGACCGCCTGCGACATGATCGAGGCCGAGGGGCTGGAAAACGTCTTCGCCCGCCACGCCCGCATTGCAGACGGCGTGCGCGCTGCCGTGAAGGCGTGGGGGTTGGATCTGTGCGCCGTGTCGCCGGACCTTTACTCCAACACCGTCTCCGCGATCCAAACGCCCGAGGGGTTTGACGCAGGGCGGATCGTTTCCCACGCCTCCACCCGCTACGGCGTGGCCTTTGGGGCGGGGCTTGGCGATGTGGCCGGGAAGGTCTTTCGCATCGGACACCTGGGCATGCTGACGGACGTGATGGCCCTGTCCGGCATCGCGACGGCAGAAATGGTGATGGTGGATCTGGGCCTTGATATCACCCTCGGCTCCGGCGTCGCAGCTGCGCAGGAAGTGTATCGTCAATCCGCCGCCGCGATGGCGCTGGCCGCTGAATAAGGACACCGGAAGATGAAAGACATGTCCCACCTGCCGACTTTCGACGACGTGATCGCGGCCCACGACCGCATCCGTCCCTATATCCACCGCACGCCGGTGCTGACCTCGACCTACCTGAATGAGCTGACCGGCGCAGAGTTGTTCTTCAAGTGCGAGAACTTCCAGAAAGCCGGTGCCTTCAAGGTGCGCGGCGCGTCCAACGCCGTCTTCGGCCTGTCCGACGCAGACGCCGCCAAGGGCGTCGCCACCCATTCGTCGGGCAACCACGCCCTGTCGCTTAGCTACGCCGCAGGCCGCCGGGGTATCCCCTGCCACGTCGTCATGCCCTCCACGGCACCGCAAGCCAAGAAGGACGCGGTCAAAGGCTACGGCGGCATCATCACCGAATGTGAACCCTCCACCACCTCGCGCGAGGCGGTCTTTGCCGAGGTTCATGCGGCGACCGGCGCCGATTTCGTCCACCCCTACAACGACCCGCGCGTGATCGCGGGACAGGCGACCTGTTCGCGCGAATTCATGGAGCAGGTCGAAGGTCTGGACTCGGTCATCGCCCCCATCGGCGGCGGCGGCATGATCTCCGGCTGCTGCCTGACGCTGTCCAATATCGCCCCCGACGTCGACATTTTCGCCGCCGAGCCGGAACAAGCCGATGACGCCTACCGCTCCTTCAAGGCAGGCCACATCATCGCCGACGACGCGCCGGTGACCATCGCCGATGGCCTCAAGGTGCCGCTGAAGGAAAACACCTGGCACTTTGTGTCAAACCACGTGACAGACATCCTCACCGCGTCCGAGCAAGAGATCATCGACGCCATGAAGCTGACCTGGGCGCGCATGAAGATCGTGATGGAGCCCTCCTGCGCCGTGCCGCTGGCGACGATCCTGAAAAACCCGGATGTCTTCAAAGGTCGCCGCGTCGGTGTGATCATCACCGGCGGCAACGTCGACCTCGACAAGCTGCCGTGGATGCAGTGAGCCCCCCGGAACACCAATCCGTAGGGCGGGGTTACCCCCGCCGCCCCCTTTGACCCAATGGGAGACACGACAATGAAAGACATGGCCCAATTCGCTGACTACGAAGTCGGCTTCGACATCCCCGCAAAGCCCGGCATGAAGGCGGCGGATGTGCAGACCCCCGCGCTGGTCCTCGACCTCGACGCGCTGGAGCGCAACATCAAGAAGATGGGCGACTACGCCAAGGCCCACGGCATGCGCCACCGGGTCCACGGCAAGATGCACAAATCCGTCGACGTCGCGCATTTGCAGGTCGAACTGGGCGGTGCCTGCGGCGTCTGCTGCCAGAAGGTGAGTGAGGCCGAGGTTTTCGCCCGCGGCGGCATCAAGGACGTCCTCGTCTCCAACCAGGTGCGTGATCCCCAAAAGATCGACCGTCTGGCCCGCATGCCCAAGCTTGGCGCGCGCACCATCTGCTGCGTCGATGATCTGGACAACATCGCCGACCTCTCCGCTGCCGCCGAGAAGCATGGCACGCAAATCGAATGCCTCGTGGAAATCGACTGCGGCGCGGGCCGTTGCGGCGTCACCACCACCCCCGCCGTCGTGGAAATCGCCAAGGCCATCGACGCCACCCCCGGCCTCAAGTTCGCAGGCCTGCAAGCCTATCAAGGCGCGATGCAGCACCTCGACTCCTATGACGAGCGCAAGGCAAAGACCCAGATCGCCATCGACATGGTGCAAGACGCGGTGGACACCCTGAAAGCCGAGGGGCTGGCGTGTGACATCGTCGGCGGCGGCGGCACCGGATCGTATTACTTCGAGAGTAACTCTAACGTCTTCAACGAGTTGCAGTGCGGCTCCTACGCCTTCATGGATGCGGATTATGGCCGTATCCTGGATGAGAACGGCAACCGCATCGACCGAGGTGAATGGGAAAACGCGCTGTTCATCCTCACCTCCGTGATGTCCCACGCCAAGGCCGACAAGGCGATCGTGGACGCGGGCCTCAAAGCGCAAAGCGTGGACTCTGGCCTGCCGGTGATCTTTGGCCGCGCGGACGTGGAATACGTCAAATGCTCGGACGAGCATGGCGTCGTCAAGGACCCCCAGGGCGTGCTGAAGGTCAACGACAAGCTGCACCTCGTCCCCGGCCACTGCGACCCCACCTGCAACGTCCACGACTGGTATGTCGGCGTGCGGAACGGCGTCGTCGAAACCGTCTGGCCCGTCTCTGCGCGCGGTCGCGCATACTGATGTCGCAGCATACACTCACCATCGTGCCAGAGGGTCTGATCCCGGACCTTCTGACACGCGACGCCTCTTTCACCGCCGTCGAAAAGGTCTTCGCGGCCATGGCGGCGGGGGAGGCCTACAATTTCCCTGTCGTGCGCGAAGCCATCGGCCATGAAGACGCGCTTTACGGCTTCAAGGGCGGGTTTGACCGCACCGGCGGCGTGCTCGGCCTCAAGGCCGGCGGCTACTGGCCCAACAATCTGGACAAGCAGGGCATCATCAACCACCAGTCCACGGTCTGCCTGTTCGATCCCGACACCGGCCGCGTGACGGCCATGGTCGGCGGCAACTACCTGACCGCCCTGCGCACCGCCGCTGCCTCAAGCGTGTCGATCAAGCACCTCGCCCGCAAGGACGCAAAGGTTCTGGGCATGATCGGCGCGGGCCACCAAGCCACGTTCCAACTGCGCGCCGCGTTAGAGACGCATGCCTTCGAGAAGGTCATCGGCTGGAACCTGCACCCGGAAATGCTGCCGAACCTCGCGAAGGTTGCCGAAGAAGCGGGCCTTCCGTTCGAAGCGGTGGACTTGCCCGGCATGCGCGATGCCGACGTCATCATCACCATCACCTCCTCCTTCGCGCCCACGCTCATGGCCGATCACGTCAGTCCCGGCACGCATATCGCCTGCATGGGCACCGACACCAAGGGCAAGCAAGAGGTCGAAGCGGCACTGCTGGCCCGCGCGACAGTCTTCTGTGACGAGGTGGCGCAATCGATTTCCATCGGAGAGGCGCAGCACGCGATTGCGTCCGGCCTGATCAAGGAACAGGACGTCACCCAACTGGGCGCCGTGATCAACGGCGCCCACAAAGGCCGCGCCTCCGACGAAGAGATCACGCTGTTCGACGGCACCGGCGTGGGCTTGCAGGATCTTGCCGTGTCGGCCGCGATCGTGGAGGTCGCCGTGGCCAATGGCACCGCAACCGTGGTGCCGCTCTAGCCGCCACCTTCAAGAAATCGGCCCCGCTTTCGTCCAGAAATGGCCCTAAGCGGGGCCAACTCCCCCAAGACACTCTTGGCGACTTTCAAGCCATCCGAGTGCCCGACCATGCGGAACGCCCTCCAAACCACCTACAGCGTCACCCTGCGCCTGATCGGCCTCTACGGGCTTGCCCACTTCGCGATCGCTGTGATTTTCATCGAAAACTTTGCGCAGGAAAGAACGGTCCATACCGTTCCCGTCGCGATCCTGTCGATCTTCGTCCTCACTTGCGTGCTTTTGGTCGCTCGCCAAAACTGGCTGCCCTCTCTCGTGGCACGCCCGCGCCATCCTCTTAGCCTGGTCGCGATCCTCCTGATCCGCGCACTTTTGCAGACGGCCCCGGTTCTATTGCGCGCAGCACCGTGATATCCCGATGCTTAATCACACCCGCAAACCGGGGAAAACGGGCACGTGCAGCACCTCAAGAACACCTCCAAACACGGGCAGATCCTCGCCGTGTCGATGATGAAGGACGAAGCGCCGTTCCTGTTGGAATGGTTCGCCCATCACCTCGCCGTGGGCTTCACCGATATCCTCGTCTACACCAACGATTGCTCCGACGGCACCGACACCATGCTGCAACGGCTGGAGGAATTGGGCCTTGGCCACCACCGCGAAAATGTCATCGCGGAAGGGATCAAGCCACAGCCATCGGCCCTGAAACACGCCCAGGCTGACCCCATCGTGCGGCAAGCCGATTGGGTGCTGGTCTTCGACGCAGACGAATTCCTCTGCATCCGCCACGCCTCGCATTCCGTGGAAGGCATGATCGACGACGCGGTGGCCCAGGGCGCCAATGGCATTGTGATCACATGGCGCATCTATGGATCGGGCGGCGTTGTCGAATGGTCCCGCGATCCGGTGACCGAGCAATATACGCGGGCCGCCCCGCCGCTGTGGAACAAGGGCTGGGGCGTGAAGACGCTGTTCAAGTTTGACCCGACGTACTGGAAACTCGGCATCCATCGCCCCTCGATCAAGAACAAGTGGCTGGAGACGGATTTCCCGGACGGGGTGAAGTGGCTCAACGGCTCGGGCCGCCCGATGGAGGATTACTTCAAGTTTCGTGGCTGGCGCTCCATCCGGCGGACTGTGGGCTACGATTGGGCGCAGATGAACCACTATGCTGTCAAATCCGTGGACAGCTACGCCGTGCGCAAGTTTCGCGGCAACGTGAACAACAAGAAAGACAAGTATAACAACGACTACTGGTCCCTTCAGGACCGCAATGAGGTAGAGGATACAGCCGCCCTGATCCATGCCGAAAAGCGCGCCGCGATCATGGCGGAACTCCTCACAGACCCCGTCCTCAACGACCTTCACCACGCCGCCCTCGACCGCGTGGAAGCCCGCCTAGACGAATACCGCAAGACTGACGCCTACATCGACCTGCGCGAAGGCCTGATCGAGGCCGGAAAAGTTCCGATCACCAAGATCGAGGCCAAGCCCCCCCAGGCCCGTGACCCCGCCAAGATTGCCGCCCTGATGAGCCGGGTTGAAAAGGACGTCGCCGCCAAGCCGATTGAAGAGCGGCGCAATGACAATGTCGCCGGGTGGGCGGCCACGGACGGGGACCCCTACGTGCAGGGGGACATCGACACCAGCGGAGAGATCGGCCTTGAATGGGTGCCGAACCACGACATCGAGTTGCCTGCCGACCCGCGCGTGTTCTCGCCCGAAAGCCTCGACGTGATCATTCTGGGCCGGTTCGAGCGTCGCCACGCCCGCAATATCGCGGGCTATCTGGCCGATTGCCCCCGCGTGCTGGAGATCGGCGCAGGCATCGGCTTCATCGGCATGCGCACGGTAAAGATGAGCGAAGGCCTTGTTTACATGGCCCAGGACAGCCGCACACCGCTGGTGGCCTATGGGCGCGATCTGGCGAAACAGGCGGATGTGGCGAGCGATCGGTTGAAGTTCACCGATGGGCCCCTGGTCTTTCCAGGTGACGGCCCGGATCAGGCCAGCGGCCTTGCGGCCTACCTCAAGGATTTCAATCCCGACGCCCTGCGCATCGGGCGCGCGGCAGATCTACCGGCGAAAATGCTGTCCGGCCAGGATCTGAGCCGGGTGAAGCGGGTGATCATTCCGATCATTTCGGACGAGCAGGCCCAGACCTTTCGCGCCGACTATGGGCCGGTACTGGCCCAGAAGGGTTTTGTAGAGGACATGGACCGCGCCGCCTCGGGCTCTCTACAATTCAATGGCGCGCCGTGACGCAATAGGCTTGGCGGGCGCGGCTGCGCTGGCATAACGTGACGCGGAAGCAAGGGGCGATCGGTGGCACATAGTGACGAAGAAGAAGACCTGATTGCAGGCCACGGTGTCGTGCTGCGGGCGAAGAATGGCGATGTGATCCGCTATGATCCCTCGGGCCTCGTGCTGCGTCTGGCGGATCGGGTGGTCGAGGATCTGGCCCTGCGCCTGCCCGATCGGGTCGCGGCCCCGGTTGCCGCATCCTCTGCTGATGCGCCCGATTTGCCTGATGGCATTGACGCCTGGAATGCGCGCGCGGATGGCGATTGGGTGACTTTCACCGCCCGTCTCAAGGGTGATCAGGGGGTGCGCGGGTTCCGCGCCCATGTCGAGGGCGGCGATATCATCGCCGAGACCAACGGGCCGGTTCTGGGCCTGCTGGGTGTCGGCGGCGCACGGGCCGCTTTGGCCACGCGGGTGCCTGCGCGCTACCCGCACCACATCGTGGCCCCCGCCGATGACATCGGCGCGGTGGGCCACGCGGGGATCGAGGTCGCGAAGGCCTGCGACCGGCTCGAACATTTGCGTGAAATGACCGTCGATGCACTGGTGGCGCAGACCGTGCTGGACTGGCGCATGGCGGATTTCCGCCCCCTGCCCCTGTTTTTCACGCGCGTGGAAACGGATGCCTCGGTCACAGCCGCCGATCTGGCCTGTGGAAAAGCTGTGGAAAACCTTCTGGTGGCTGCCCGGAATCTGCGCGCCTCCGCTGAGTTAATGGGCAAAAAGTCCAAGGTATTGGCTGTAACGCTCGATTTTGCGCTAGAGGATCATTCGGAAAGTGCAAGCGCCTACCGCGATGGGATGCTGGCCACGATGGAGGCGATCAGCGAAGGCCTCTGGGCGCTCGGCTTCGACCGGCCGCTGTTCGTGGCCCGCTTCGAAAGCGCCCTGCCAGATGTCGCCCCCGGCCCCGCACTGGAGGGCCAATGGGAACTCAGCTGGTCCCACGGCGATCACCGCCTGTTGCATTCGGCCCCGGCCTACATGTTCGCGCTCGACGCCTATGATCGCCCGACGGACGCCGCCCGCCAGCAACAGGCCGAGATGACCGCCTCGGCCATCGCAGAGGCCGCGACATGGAAGTGCCCCACGCTGCATCTGGCAGAGGTGGAGGGCACGACATTGCGCGTCGCCGCCCGCGCAGATGGGGCGCTGGTGTTGGATGAAGCCGACCCGCTTGGGGCGGGCGACGGCGCGGGGTTTGCGTTGGCGGGCTGCGAGAACGGTTCCGAAATCAAGGGCATCCGCATCGCCGGGGATGATCCGCAGACCCTGCTGATTGACCTCTCCAAGGCCCCCGAAGGGACCAACCTGCGCCTGTGCTACGCCACCAACAGCCCCGGCGCCTTGCGCGACGCATGGCAATTGGACAGCGCCACGGGCGTGACCCTGCACCGGTGGGCGTTGCCAGCGTCCCTTCCCATCACGGGGGGTCGCAATGCTTGAGTTGGATGGCAATCTGCCCCCCGGCGCGCTCTGCTCGGCGCATCCCGGTGCCGTTTCCTCCGCGCTGAAAGGTGCCCATTGGTGGCACGGCGCCGAGGCACAGATGGAACAGGACCCGGGCACCGGCGCGGTGTCGCTCTGGCGCACCTATGCCGGCGGCCCGCCCGCCGAGCCGACCGAGCCCAACACCGGCAACGGCCAGATCGGTGAGGTCGATGACCTTTTCGGCCTGCAATGTCGCGCGGGCATCCATTGTGGCGTCGTGGCCGAAGATGGCGCCCCCGATGCCACCACCGCGACCGTCGCCGTGCGCTTCTACACCCCCCCCGGTGAAGACGCGCGCACGCTCTTCGCGCTCAACGCCACCCGCGCGGGCAATTACGTGTTCCTGTCAGAGACCGGCGGCGTGCTGACCGCCAAGGACGACCAGGGTCGCGCCTCGGTCGAGCTTGCGTGCCCGGACCGGGACGCACCCCGCCTGGCCGTGGTGTCGCTTTACGGCGACCGCTTGGCGCTGGCCCTGGGGCCGAACCGCGCTGATGCCCACGCGAAAGAGGGCATCCTGGGCGGCACCGCCAGCCTGTTCATCGGCTGCCGCAACCAGCGGCCCCGGCTGCTGAAAACGCTTGGCGCGGCGCTGATCCTGGATGTCTGGCTGTTCCCGGGCCGCGCGTTGCTGCATTCCGGGGCCCCCGCCGACACCCGCGCGCTGGCGGCCCTGAAACGACATCACCTGTGGGCTGCGGCATGACGTTCACCAAGGACACCATCACGGGCGGCAACATCTGCGTCATCTGGGTCGATGACATGATCGACGTCTTCACCTGGCGCAAGACCTTTGGGCTGGAAATCCAGACCCCCAATCTGGACCGTCTGATGGCCGAGGGCGTCCGCTTCCAGAACGCCTATGCCACCGTCCCGCTCTGCGCGCCGTGCCGGGCGGAACTGGCCACGGGGATATCACCGTTCCGCTCCGGCCTTGTGGACCTCAACCGCTTCTGGCGCGACGTCTACCCGCCCGAAAAGGCCTGGGCCTACGACCTGCGCCGCAACGGGTTCTACACCTTCACCACCGGCAAAGTTGACAGCAATTACAAGCCGATGCCGGAAGACTACCGCCGCATCCTGTTCCACGAGGACGTGCTGGCCGAAGACAAGGGCAAGCGCCGTGGCGTCCACGCCTATCTGGATCGTGGACCGGGTATCAAGGGCGTCAACCACCCGGATGATCAGGGCGAATATGACCACACGTTCTTCGACAATCAGGTGGCGCAAAACGCGATTGACCACCTCTCCCGCGCCGATCCAAACCGCCGCCACCTGATCCAGCTTGGCTTCAAGCATCCCCACTACAACCTCGTCGCGCCAGACCGGTTCTACGCCCAGTATGACCCCGCCGATATCGTCTGGCCCTCCATCGCCGCGCCCGAGGATTACTTCGGCCCCCAACCCGGTTTCGCCGTCTACGAGGCCGCCTATATCGCCAACGGCGTCTGGACGCCTGAGAAGGCCGGAGACAACGCGTGGCGGCAAGTCGTGCGCGCCTATTTCGCCTGCATCTCCCACGTGGACCACGAAATCGGGCGTTTCATGGAGGCCTTGCGCGTCTCGAAGCTGGCCGACAATACCACGGTGATTTTCCTGTCCGACAACGGCTTCAACCTCGGCAACCACGACAGTTTCCACAAGATGAGCCAGTGGGACAGCGCCGCCCATATCCCCCTTGGGCTGTGGCACGCGAACCTCACGCCCCGCGTCGAACCCCTTCCCGTGTCGCTCCACAACATCCCCAAGACGATCATGGACCTCGCGGGCCTGCCGCCCCGCCCGGACTGGACCTCGGGCCAGTCGCTCCTGCCACTGATCGACGACAGTTTCGGCACCTATGACGCCACGAAATCCCCCATCACCTGCGTCTTTGGCACCCTCTCCGTGCGTCCCTCCGTCGACGGCCTCAGCCAGTATCGCTACTTCCGCTACCCCAATGGCGAGGAACACGTTTACGATCTTGTAGAAGATCCGGGTGAGACGACAAACCTCGCCGAAACCGCCCCCCTCGATGCACTGCGGGACGAGTTGACGCGCGGCGCGCTGGACCTGGGCCTTGACCTGCGCGGGTTCGAAAACCCTGCCGAGGGCGTGAACGCGATGATGGCCGTGGACGGCTCGGTCGTGCTGGCAGGCGGGCGCGCAGACAATGATTACTGGGCTTACGGAAGCGACGCCGAGAAGATCGTTGAAGAAAAAGACGGCGGCACCGATACGCTCTGGTACATGGCCGGGCCCGATGACTACATCCTCCACTGCCCTGCAAATATTGAGAAAATCCGCATCGCCACGGTCGTGTCGCGCAAGGAAGAAGGCGCCGGCAAAGGCCCCCAGCCCGAGGGCAAACGCCTGCAAATCGTCGCCCACCCCGACAGCCCGATCGAGTTTGAAACCTCCGAGCGGGTGGAAATCGACGTGAAGGGCTCCAACGGCGATGACGTGATGATCGGCCCCAAGCATGGCTCTGCCACGTTCTATGGCGGCAAGGGCAACGACACGATGATCGCCAAGGCCAAACAGGGCAACCGCCGCCACGGCTTCTACGGGGAAGAGGGTAACGATACGCTCTATGGCGGCCCGGGGCGCGATACGCTGGACGGCGGCACCGGAGATGACCTGATCCACGGCAATTCCGGGCGCAACCATATCTTCGGCGGCCATGGCAACGACGTGATCTTTGATGGCGAAGGCGCGTCCACGATTGACACAGGCCCCGGCCAGAATGAGCTGCATATCGGGATCGGCGACCACGAGATCGCCACCGGCTCCGGCATCACCCACATCACGCCCGAGGCAGGTGCCAAGGTCATCAAACCGGCCTACGGCGGCGTTACGGTGATCCACCAATGGCACGCAGATCAACGCTACGACCTATCCGCCTGGCCCAAACCGCCTGTGATCACCCGCACCGAAACCGGCCACCGCCTCCGCTGCGGCCTGACGATCCTCGACATCCACGGCACGTCTGACGATGCGGATATCGCGGCGCAGATCACGTAGACCGGGCCACGGCCCGGGGCCCGTTGGGTGTCATGGCAACGCAGCGGGGGGGCAGGTTTGAGCCCAACCCGCGCATTCGTTGTGGTGCAGCGAACGTCTGCCAAGAAGATTAGAGAAAGATGTTCATCGACTGCTAAACTTAGTCCTCCCGCAAACGAACAACCATATCGAAAATGCCCTCTCCAACCTTGACCCAACACCCGGCCAATCGGGCGATCCGTCTCCGCAACGTGGTTTGCCCCTACTGCGGCTGCGATCTCACAGCAGAGAACTCAACTAAAGAACATGTCGTGGGTCGCCGGTTCGTGCCCAAGGGCAAGCTGAATGGACATTGGAACCTGATCGTTAATGCCTGCAGACCCTGCAATAACCGAAAGGCAGATTTGGAGAACGATATATCGGCCATCACGCTTCATCCAGAACTTGGCGAGGCGCATCCGTACTACGATGAAACCGCAAGGGCAGAAGGACAGCGCAAAGCAGAGAACGCGATTAGCAGGCGAACCAAGAAGCGGGTTAAGGACAGCAAGGAAAAAATGAAACTGAGTGTGCCGTTTGTGTCGAGCATCAGTTTGAATATTGACTTCACCTCTCCACCACAGATTGATGAAAATCGTGCCTTTGAGTTAGCCCGACTTCAACTCGCTGGGTTCTTCCAATTGATAACCTATCAGCAACTTGAGGAGCGCGGCTACTGGTGGACTGGCGGCTATCACCCCCTGATCATGGTTAGGCGTGCAGATTTTGGTAACAGCGTAATCGTAGACTTCGCAGATGCGGTGCTGGATTGGGAACCGCGCGTACTAGGGCACACGGCCGAAGGTTTCTACAGCGTTTGCATCCGCCGCCATCCTGGCGAGGAATGCTGGTCTTGGGCGATGCAATGGAATGGCTCTACCCGCCTAGCTGGGTTTCTTGGTGACCTTGATGTGGCCAAAGAGGTAGCCGGAACACTGAGGCCGTTGCAAATGCGTCAACAAGAACTGGGCAACGGTGACGTTGTTCGCTTCCGCACCGAAGTGCCTCTCAAGCCCGAAGATGACAGGCTATTTGAAGCAGCTTATTGAGCCACGACATTTCTGACGGCTGGATCAGTTCAGAAGCTGCCATTCGTAGAAAGTCCGTTCCGTCCGCAAAGTAGACCCTACGCCAAAGGCTCGACCCGCCCCTTTACCCAGCCCCTTAACAAGCCCTTAACGAAAACCCCATTCTCCAACAAAACCAAATCCTTAACCCCCCTGCTCAAGCTTGAGCACCCCTGCACATCCGCCCCGCGGCCCTCCCGTGCAGCCCCGCAACACCCTCACCAATCCTCCGCGAAACCCTTTGCCTCAACGCCCGAAAAGGTCCAAAAAGACCCTCAAGCAAGTGCGGACAAATCCGCCTCCACATCGAGCAAACAAAGGCCAGCCCATGGACCTCAACCGTCGCCCCGTCGCCTCCCTCTGGATCGGCGAGAGCCTGCAATACCTCAACCAGCTCTGCCTGAAATCGCACCTCAAGCACGGCCATCCGGTGACGCTCTATTGCACCGATAAAGTCACCAACGCCCCCGAAGGCGTGGTCGTGAAGCCTGCGACGGATATCATGGAGATCCCCATGGACATCGTGGAGGCGACCTCGGCCTCCTTCCTCTCCAACGTCTTCCGCTACAAGATGATCCAGCAAACGGGCGCCGTCTGGATCGATTGCGATGCCTTCTGCCACAAACCCTTCCCCGATGAGTGGGAGCATATCTATGCCGGCCACGGCATGCGCGGCGCGCTGAATTGTGGTGTCGTCGGCATCCCCCAAAAGGGCGAGCTGATGGATCAGCTTCTCGATTATTATGACAACCTGCCCGACTTCCCGCCCTGGTGGAACGACCGCCAGAAGCGCCGGATGGGCCGCCAGGACAGCAACCTGCCCTTGGCCGTGCGTATCTACAAGACCGAGCGGACGGCCTTCGGCCCCCAGGCCTTCACCCATTTCGCGCGCCAGACCGGCGATATCGACAAGGCGATGACTTCGGACGTGCTCTACCCCGTGCCCTTCCAGCTCAACGACATTTTCTACGATCCCCACGGGCGCGTGGAAGGCTGGTTCACGGACGATACCGTCTCCGTTCACCTCTACACCAATGGCACCAAGCCATGGTGGCGCAAAAACGCCCCGCTGGAGAACTCCTACGCGTGGCGGATGTGCCAAGAGGTCGGCATCACGCCCGAGGATGCGCTGGAATAATGGCAGCCCCTATTCCCTCTGCCTCGCCCCCGGACACGAGCCCGGAGCCAACGCTCGATTTCGATCCCGCGCGTCCTATTGCGACTGCTCCCACGTGGCATCGTGATGTGACGCTCGTGCCCTGGGCCGCAGAGGGGGACCGGGGCGCCCGGCGTGCGGCGGGGCTTTTTGATGCTAACGGGGCCTTCATGCCCGAGGGTCACTGCTTCCGCTACGCCGCCGGACCCATCACGCTAGAGCCCCACGCGCCTGAGGCGGTGGACACGGCCGAGCGCCTTGAAGGGCGCTGGCTTTATGGTGGGTTGCTCTATGGTCACTTCGGCCATTTCCTGTGCGAAACGACCTCTCGCCTGTGGGCGCTGGATCACGTCGGAGAGGTCGACGGCATCGTCTTTCTGCCCAAGAACCAGATGACCCATGAACGGCGCCATTTCCGGCATCACCTGCCGTTTTTTGCGGCCATGGGTCTTACCGAGGACAGGTTCCAGATCAGGGCGCCGCAAGCGCCCGTTGTGATCGAGGAGCTGGCCTTGGCCGAGCCCGGTTTCGGCATCGGCGACATGATCGAGGGGCGGCCCGACTTCCGCGCCTTCATGCAGGCGAACCTGGGCCGTGACGTCGGCCCGGACGGCCCGGAAAACATCTATATCTCGCGCTCGCAACTGCCCTCCAAACGCGGCTCGGTCCTGTTGGAAACGCTGATCGAAAAGCGCATGGAAGACGCAGGCTACACGGTCTTCCATCCCCAAAACCACGACCTTGCGGTGCAGATTGCCACCTACAAGGCGGCGCGGCGCATCGTATCGCTGGATGCCTCGTCATTGCATCTGGCCGCCATGATTATCTCGCCCGAAACCAGGGTGGCAATTCTCAACCGCGGCCCCACCAACAATATCGACGACTATATCGCGCAATTCACCCGCTGGCAGGGCCGCGCGCCCACCCGGATCGAGGCGGTCAAAGGCGTCTGGTATCCAGAGGGGCGCCGCCTGAAGAAACGCGAAACCCACGCGACGCTTGACCTGCCCCTGGTGTGCAAGGCTCTGGTCGCGGGCGGGTTCCTTCCCAAGGGCACGACATGGCGCGCCCCAACCGACGCGCAGCTCAACAGTGCCGTCGCCGCCATGTCGGACCGCATGGGGCAACCGCTGCAATTTCTGTCGGGGAAGAAGTAGCAATGCAAAAGCAATTCGCATGCGCCCTGACCCACGTGCGCCACGAAGACTTTTTCCTGCAAAAATGGATCGACTACTACGGCCCGATCGTTGGCGGCCGCGAGAACCTTTACGTGGTGATTGACGGCGACGATTGGGAACCGAAGGTTGATCTGACGGGCATCACTACTGAAGTCCTATTGGACGCACCCCGACGACGCATCAAGAACGACCGCTTCATGGCCAAAAAGATGTCGTCGCGCGCCAATACCCTGCGCAAACAATATGAGTTTGTCATCCGTGGCGACGTGGACGAATATGTTGCCATAGACCCCGACAGCGGCCTCGACTGGCCCGATGCGATGTTCGAGCTTGGGGATGACGGCTATATCTTCGCCTTGGGGTGCGACATGGTTCAATCCCCGGATGAAACCGCCCCCGTTGATCGCACCAAGCCTATTCTGGGTCAGCGTCAGGCGGGCTTCATCGCGGACCGCTATTCCAAACCCTTCGTGATCAGCCGCTGGTCGAATTGGGCCGGCGGCGCGCACCGCTTGCTGAACCGTGACGTGAAGATCTCCAACCATTTCGTGCTGTTCCATCTGGCCTTGGCGGATGAGACCCTGGCCCAGGAACGGATGGAGGCACGCGGCGGCACCACGCAGCACCGCAGTTTCGTGGGTCATCAAAGTGACCGTCTGGCCGCGATCGGCGACGAAGGCCTGGTCGAAACCCTGCCGTGGGACGAGGCGCGCGCCATCGGCATTGCGGAATTCCCCGTGGAGCCAGACACTGGCGCCCCGGCGCCCCGCCCGCGCCCGTCCCGCGATCCGCGGACCCGCGAACAAGGCTTACCGGTTCGGGTGCCTGCGCGGTTCCACGGGTTGCTGTAGGCCATGGGCTTCACCGTCGCCACCATCGCCCGCGAACCTTGGCCGATCCTGAACCGGTTTCTCCGCTGGCACCTGGACCAGGGCGCGGACAAGATCATCCTCTACCTCGATGATCCAGATGACCCCTCCCTGCCCCGCCTCAAAGGCGAGCCGCGCATCGATGCGCGTCCCTGCACATCCGCGTTCTGGGCCGATCTGCGCATCAAGCAGGACGCCCGTTTCACCCGCCGTCAGCGGAGCGTGTTGGCGCAGGCCTATCGGGAAGTGCAGGACGGCTGGCTGCTGGTTCTGGACGCCGATGAATTGATGTGGATGCGCGACCGCACTATTCCCGAGGCCCTGGACACCCTGCCCGCTGATGCAATGTCACTGCGTGTGCGCAGTGCCGAACAAGTGATCTTGGCCGATGGTGCAACGGCGTTTCGCACCCCGATAGAACGCGCCGCCGTGGATCGGGTCTATGGCGAGAAATCCGGCCTGTTGCGGGCCCGTTTCGGCCTTGCCTACCACCCCGAGGGCAAAAGCTTTCACCGCGCGGGGCAGGAGGGGCTGAACATGAAGCTTCATTGGGCGCAGGACGCCAGCGGCGACCGGACACCCGGCCCCGTTTGGGGCGCGGATGAGCGCGCGCATCTGATCCATTTCGCGGCACCCGATTATGCACGTTGGCGCGCCAAGGTCGCGTGGCGCGCGGGCGCGCATGGGTTCGTGGTGCCGGTGAAGGAACGTGTGACCGAGATCGCCGAAAGCGCGGACCCCGAGGCGGGCTATCGCGCGCTGTTCCAGACGCTCCACGCCTTGACCCAGGATCAGGCAGACGCGCTGGAAGCCGAAGGGGGCCTCCTGCGGGAGGGTCCGCAGGTGCTGGCGCTGGATCGCTAGCGTCATGGCCGGGCGCACCATCGTATCGATGATGAAGGACGAGGCGCCGTTCCTGCTGCATTGGATCGCCCACCACCGCCTGATCGGGTTTGATCGCATCGTCGTATTCACCAACGATTGCAGCGATGGCACCGACGCGATGCTGGACCGGTTGGAGGCTTTGGGAGAGGTCATTCACCTTCGCAACAAGGTGCCCAAGGGCGGCAAGCCGCAACCCTTGGCGTTGCGGCGTGCGATGAAACTGCCGGACGTCACCGAGAGCGATTGGCTGATCGCCCTGGACGTTGACGAATACGTGCAGATCAACGTTGGCGCCGGGCATCTTGACGACCTTCTGGCCACCGCGCCCAAGGCTAACGGTTTTGCGCTGACATGGCGCATGCGGGGCGGCAACGGACGGGTGGCGTGGACCGATGACCCCGTGCCCGAGGCCTACCCCCGGGGCGCGCCGGATCTGTTTCGCAAGGGGTGGGGCGTGAAGACCTTGTTTCAGCCCTTTGACGACATGAAACTGGGCATTCACCGGCCCACGGTAAAGGGCCGCGACAAGGGCGCGCTGTTGGCGCGCGCTTGGGTCAATGGCTCGGCCAAGCCCATGACGCGTGGGTTTCTGGAGGGGATGTGGCGCTCTTCCCTGGCGACGCTGGGATATGCCCACGCCGAGGTCGCCCACTTCGCTACGCAGTCGCAGGAGGCCTTCCTGCGCCGCGCCGCACGGGGCAACGTCAACGCCAAGCCCGACAAATACGACGCCACCTATTACGCGATCTTCGATCGAAACGAGACACCGCAATCAGGGCTGCACCGCCATGCCAAGCCCACGCAAACCCGCGTGGCCCAGTACCTCTCGGACCCGGCCTTGGCGGCGCTGCATGCGCGCGCAATGGACTGGCACGCACGCGCCCGCGCGGCCCTGCGCGCCGCCCCGGACTACGCCGCGCGGATGGAGGCCCTTGCAGCCGCCGCGCAGACCCCCTTCGAGGGACTGGATGACATCCTTTTCCCCCAACCCCTCGCGCCGCAGGGCAAGGCGATGGTGGCCAAGATGCAGGCCGATGGCGTGCCAGACCTGCACATCGCGCGCGCCGTCGCCAGATCCGTCAGCCAGATGGAAGCCCGCCGGGACGCCGCCGATGCGCGCGAGCTTCTCGCCAAAGGCATCGTGCCCGATCATGGGGAATGGTCCTAGCCGCAAGGGGCAAAGCAGCGGACGCGCCGTCAGTTGGCCTTGCCCCCCGGCACCCCCGGCAAGGGTAGGATCGGCACGCCATCTTCGATCAATGCCCTTGCCTCGTCCGGCGCGGCTTGGCCGTAGATCGGTTTCTCGGGCGTGTCGCCCAGATGCATCGCGCGGGCCTCGCGGGCGAAGTTGCCGCCAACGTAGGTGGCGGTCTTTTCCACGTGTTCCCGCAGTGCGCGCAAAGTGGCCTCTGCGGGGTGCGCGGGCGCCGACAGGGAGCGCGATGGTCCGGCATTTTCGGGGCTGTCAGCGGCAACACGGGGCGCCATCAGCGCCTTGGACACATCGGTTCCGCCGCAGATTGCGCAGCTCAACAGGTCCCTGTCGGCCAGCCCCTCGAAGGCCTCTGCCGATTGGAACCAGCTTTCAAAGCTGTGGCCGTCGCCACATTTCAACGTGTATCTGATCATCTTGCCTTGAAGGTATGTGAAATCCGGCCCGCTTCAAGCACCGTGTTCACATCGGGCTTCAAATCAGGCTTCAAGCCGGGCTTCACGTCAGCCGATCCACCGAGAACGTCGCGATCAGCTGCCGCAGGTCGCGTTCCTCGACTTTTGCCGCCGCCTTTTTCAAGCTGAACCACTTGCGCTTGCGCTCGCCCACCTCGGGGTAGTCGTCCTCCAACGTGCGCACTTTGACCGGGAAAACCGCGACGATCACGGGCAGGGATTCGTCTTCGCTCATCCATTTGCGGTACGAATAAAGCCCCAGGCAAACGTCATAGCCCTTGCCCCGCGCCCCGGCTTCTTCCCAAACTTCTTGCGCCGCGGCCTCTGCCGGGGTCATGCCATCCATCGGCCAGCCCTTAGGGATGATCCAGCGCTGCGTCTCGCGGGAGGTGACAAGAAGGACCTCCACCCGCTTGCCTCCCTTGCCCTTGAGCACACGAAACGGCAGCCCCGCGAATTGCGTTCGCGGGTCGCGTTTGGAGTCTGCCCTGATGCGCAGGGGGCGCTGGGCACTGGGAGGAGACGCATCTGCCATGGCGCGTATTTGCACGGGCGTCGGTGCGACGCAATCGCCTGCATGGCAAAGGCCCTGTTGACCTGTTGCCGCAACGCGATAGCTATTCCCCATGAAGGGAGACACCCATGGACCGCCGCCTGTTTCTGACCCTATCCGCCGCCACTGCCCTGACGCTGTCGACCGCGCGCCAAGGGCAGGCCACGCAAGCCTTCCGCTTTCCCTCCATCGACGGTGGCGACTATGAGTTGAGCGATTGGCGCGGCCAGCCTGTGTTGGTCGTGAATACGGCGTCGCTTTGCGGCTACACCGATCAATACAGTGGCCTGCAACGCCTGCACGAGGCCTATGCGGGCCGCGCCGTGGTGCTTGCCGTGCCCTCTGACGATTTCGCGCAAGAGCTTGGCAGCGACGCCGAGGTTGCCGCGTTTTGCGAGGTAAATTTCGGCCTGACACTGCCGATGACCACGATCCAATCCGTGCGCGGCCCTGGCGCGCATCCCTTCTATCGCTGGATGGCGCAAGACCATGGCTTCGTGCCGCGCTGGAACTTCAACAAGGTGCTGCTGGATGGCTCAGGGCAGCCGGTCGCCACGTGGGGCTCCAACCCCGACCCGATGGGCAGCCGCATCCGGGGCGCAATCGATGGGCTTCTGACGGCGTGACGCCGCTTTTTCTGGGCTCCGAGATCTACCGAGGCTCCAGCTACGGTCGCTGGCATCCGCTGCGGGTCCCAAGGGTGTCCACCGTCATGGACCTGAGCCGGGCCATGGGCTGGCTTGGACCGGATCAGTACCGAAATTCCCCCCGCGCCAAGCCCGCTGCGCTGGCCGTTTGGCATACGCCCGAGTACGTCGCCGCCTTGGAACGCGCCGAGGTGGATCAGGCGGTCAGCGACGCCGTGCGCACGCGCCACGGCCTCGGCACCGTGTCCAACCCGATCTATCCCGAGATGTTTCGCCGCCCCGCCACGGCGGCAGGGGCGTCGCTTCTGGCGGGCGAGTTGCTGAAAAACGGCGGCGTGATCTATCACCCCGGCGGCGGCACCCACCATGGGATGCGCGACCGCGCGGGCGGGTTCTGCTACCTCAATGATCCGGTCCTCGCGATGCTGTCGCTGCGCCGAAACGGCGCGCGGCGGATCGCCTATGTGGATATTGATGCGCACCATTGCGACGGCGTGGAGGAAGGGTTCGCGGGCGATCCCGACACGCTTCTGATTTCGATCCACGAAGACCGGCGCTGGCCGTTCACCGGCGCGCTGACGGATGATGGTGGCGGCAATTGCCTGAACCTGCCGGTGCCGCGCGACTTCAACGATACCGAGATGGCGGCGGTGCGCGACGGCCTGATCCTGCCCGCTGTCGCAGCCTTCCGCCCCGATGCGATCGTCTTGCAATGCGGGGCGGATGCGGTGACGGAAGATCCCCTCAGCCGCCTGACCCTTTCCAACAACGCCCATTGGGCGGTGCTTCGGGCGTTGATGGCGCTGGACGCGCCTCGGCTTCTGGTTCTGGGCGGAGGCGGCTACAATCCATGGTCTGTCGGCCGGTTGTGGACAGGCGTTTGGGCGACGTTGAATGGGTTGGAGATTCCCAAGACCCTCCCGCCCCCGGCGGAGGCCGTGCTGCGCGCCTTGACGTGGGAGGGCGCGCGGGCCGGTCGCAATCCGCCGTCGCATTGGTTCACCACCCTGCGGGATGCGCCTCGGCCCGGCCGCGTAAGGACCGAGATCCTGGAGGGCCTGCGTGTGCTGGCCACAAGGGACATGTTCTGAGTAAAACACTCAGGATTGACATGGCTGACTTTTTTAGTCAGGTTTGGTGCATCACCCCGATCCGCAAGGGACGTAGACATGACCTATCAGGCCAGAATGACCGAACCCGACCGCACGCCACCTGTTACGCGCCCGACCGGCACGCCGATCTACGACGCACAGCGTCTTGTCGGGACCCAGGGCACGGCAACCATCGTGCTGGACGACAAGACCTATACGCTGCGCATCACCCGCGCCGGAAAGTTGATCTTGACCAAATAGGCGCACCCAAAGGCCAGGCACCTCCAGGAAGACCCCCAGCCAAATGGCCCCAAGCCCCTGCATCGACGTGCGCACGTTCCGCCGGGGGCAGGCATCGCATGGGCATTGCGCGCGTTGGGCGCCGAGTTTGGCCAAGAAGCGCCTGAGGAAGCTCGTGACGTCACTGGTGCCGTTGACAGAAGGTGAGAGGATCTCCGTGATACGCGCGGTCAGGTGCACGGGAGGATGTTTGCCTGAACCCTGCGCGCAGGTCGTAGCGACCCGTCAGGTCCGGCGTGCGATCCAAAGGGCGCGTCCGGCGAATTGCCCGCTGGCGGCCGCCAAGAGGCCCGCGAAGGCGCCGACCCCGATGGCGCTGTGAAGGGCTGCGGGGGCCACGGCGTCCAGCACGCCAGCGGCGAAGTTGGCCCAGAAAATCAGCATCAGCGCCACCAGGGTCAGGGCCTCTCCGCGCAGGCGGACATGGCCGTCCGTGCGCGCGATCACCCAACGATTGGCAAGGCGGTAGCCAACCAGCGCCGACCCGACCCAGACCACCGCGAAGACCGCCCATCCCGGCAGCGCCGGCTGCAACCCTGCGACCGAGCGCAGGGCCAGCACCACCAGAACGGGCAGTGCATAGATCATCCACGTTGGCACGCGACGCTCCCGCAGGGCGCCGAGGCCGACGACAACGAGGCCCGCCAAGAGCGGCCAGATCCAGAGGGGGGCTTCGGTGAAAATGTTCATGTCTCATCTCCTGAATGTGTGATGAGACGGGTTTGACAAGGCCCTCTTGGCGGCACCATCACCGGTGCGCAAAGGGCGGAGATGCTACGTGTTTGGCGCCGTCCCGCAACTCGCGCATCGCGAATGGCGGGCTTATACGAAGACGAATTCGATCCCGTAGGGATGCGAGCCGTATTGATCGGTGTGGACATAGACGTAGAGCTGCCCGTTCACGGTGCGGAATTCCACGTCGTGATAGGTACCATGGGTGTGGGTGGTCGAGAAAAACACCGGCCCATAGGTGATCCGCACCCGCGCCAGCTGACCATGGCGTACCGATAGGTAGTAGCATTGGGATTGGTGCGGGTTGGCGTGGCCATGGACCGTATGGGCATAAGCCCCGCGCGGGAATTGCACGGTTTGGCAGCCATGGCCCGTCGCCTGCGCCGGTAGCGGCGCGAGGGAGGCAGTGGCAGTCGTGAGGGCAACGGCGGTGGCGGTCAGAAGGGAACGAAACATGGGGGGCCTCACGGAAAGGGATCGGGCTTGAATGCCGCAAGCCTACACGCGCCCTGCCCTGCGCCAAACTGAAAAATCGCGTGGATTAATCCCCACGGATCCGACGCGCGATCTCCCAGACGTTCGCGCAGGCGGCCTCTAGCTCGGTCACCGCCGTGCCGCTGCCGCGCAGGGGGAAGGTGACAGATTGGAACGCCTCCGTCGAGGGAAGGCTCAGGACCGCGCCGCGCTTGAGCTGGGTGCGAAGCTCGGTCACCTGATCGTCGAAGTAGTCGATGTCGATGCGCAGGATTTGCAAGCGCTGCCCTTCGGGGCCGTAGGGCTCGGTTGCTACGTCAAGCGCGAAGCCTCCCACCTGAAAGGTGGCGAAGCCATCGCCGCCGGGCGCGTCCGTTGGCGTCACGGTCAGGTCCATGCGCAAGCGCCCCTCCTCTGCGCCCGCGCAGTTGAGCGCCAATGACGTGCCGTCATCGTTGCGCACCCAGGCAGAGGCCGTCGTCCCGCTGGTGCGGACTTGCCATTGGGCAAGGGCGGGCGACGCCGCGATGAGGGTTGAAAGGAAAACGGCAGCGAAAACGCGCATGATCAAAACGCCTCAGCAGGGCAATGGGCCAAGGCTATTGGATCATGTGCGTTCACGCAAATCGCGCGCCCAGGTGCGAGGCCCGGGCGCGCGTTTGCTTAGTCGATCTTGGGCAACAGCGCATCCAGGGACGCCTTCGCGTCACCATAGAACATCCGCGTGTTCTCTTTGTAGAACAGTGGGTTCTCGATGCCCGAATATCCCGTTCCCTGCCCCCGCTTGGAGACGAAGACCTGCTTTGCCTTCCAGCATTCCAGCACCGGCATACCGGCGATGGGGCTGTTGGGATCATCCTGGGCGGCGGGGTTCACGATGTCGTTGGAGCCGATCACGATGGCGACGTCCGTGTCGGGGAAATCGTCGTTGATCTCGTCCATCTCCAACACGATGTCGTAAGGCACCTTCGCCTCGGCCAGCAGCACGTTCATGTGGCCCGGAAGGCGGCCCGCGACGGGGTGGATCGCGAAGCGCACCGTCTTGCCCGCCGCGCGCAGCTTCTTGGTCAACTCGCTGACCGCCTGCTGTGCTTGCGCCACGGCCATGCCGTAGCCGGGGATGATGATGACACTGTCGGCCTCGTTCAGGGCCGTCGCCACGCCGTCAGCGTCGATAGCGATTTGCTCGCCCTCCACGGCCATCTGCTCGCCGGTGGCACCGCCGAAGCCGCCGAGGATCACAGAGACGAACGACCGGTTCATCGCCTTGCACATGATGTAGGACAGGATCGCACCGGACGAGCCCACAAGCGCACCGACCACGATCAGCAGGTCATTGCCCAAGGAGAAGCCAATCGCCGCGGCCGCCCAACCGGAGTAGCTGTTGAGCATGGAGACCACGACGGGCATATCGGCCCCGCCAATGCCCATGATCAGGTGGTAGCCGATGAACAGCGCCAGCGCCGCCAACAGGACCAGTGTCCAACCGCCCGCACCCGAAAGGTACATGATCAGCAGGATCACCGACAGGCCAGCCGCCGCCGCGTTCAGCATATGCCCGCCGGGCAGTTGCTTGGCCGAGGTGTCGATCTTGAACGGCAGCATGCTGGAGTTGCCCGACAGCTTGCCATAGGCCACGACCGATCCGGTGAAGGTCACCGCGCCGATCCAGATGCCGAGGGCCAGTTCGACCCGCAGAATACCGACCTCAACACCGGTTTTCTTGGCCAGAAGCTCTCCGAAGCTCGCCAATGTGCCGGACAGCGCATAGGCGGCATCGCTCAGCGGACCTTCGGGTTGCGGATAGGGTAGACCGGCGTCCATGAAAATACCGGCCACGCGCACCAGTTCGATATGGGCGTTGAAGCCGATGAACACAGCCGCCAAGCCGACAAGCGAGTGCATGATCGCCACCAGTTCGGGCATCTGCGTCATCTGCACCTTGGTCGCGAGCTGATAGCCCACCGCCGCACCAGCGGCGATCAAGAGGATCGAGATGACCCACAGGCCCGCACCGGGGCCAATCAGCGTGGCCAGCACCGCAATCGCCATACCGGCGATGCCATACCAGACCGCGCGTTTCGCGCTTTCCTGCCCCGACAAACCGCCGAGAGAGAGGATGAAGAGAACTGCCGCAACCGCATAGGCCGCAATGGTGAAACCGAATTCCATGTGTTCAGCCCCCGCTTAGGATTTCTGGAACATGGCGAGCATGCGCCGTGTCACGAGGAAGCCGCCGAAGATGTTGATGGCGGCCATGAAGATGCCCAGTGCGGCAAGGACCGTGATCAGCACCGAAGCCGATCCGACCTGGATCAGCGCGCCGAGGATCACGATGGAGGAAATGGCGTTCGTCACCGCCATCAGCGGTGTGTGCAGCGAGTGCGCGACGTTCCAGATCACCTGGAAGCCGATGAAGACCGACAGGATGAAGACGATGAAATGCTGCATGAAGCTGGCGGGCGCGATCAGGCCGACGCCCAGGACCAGTGCGGCACCGATAGCCAGAAGCGTCACCTGGTTGCGCGTCTGTTGCTTGAACGCGGTCACCTCCTGGGCGCGCTTCTGCTCGGGCGTCAGCTCGGGCGCTGCGGGGGCTTTGGGCTTGGCCGCGATGGCCGCGACCTTCGGCGGTGGCGGCGGGAAGGTGATTTCCTCGGCAAAGACCGCCGTCGCGCCGCGGATCACGTCGTCTTCCATGTCGTGGTGGACGATGCCGTCCTTCTCGGGCGTCAGATCGGCCATCATGTGGCGAATGTTGGTAGCGTAGAGCGTGGACGACTGCGCCGCCATGCGCGACGGGAAGTCGGTGTAGCCGATGATGGTGACGCCATTGTCGGTGACGATCTTCTCGTCCTTGACGGTCAACTTGCAGTTGCCGCCCCGCTCGGCCGCGAGGTCCACGATGACCGATCCCGGCTTCATTGCCGCGACCATGTCTTCGGTCCACAATTCCGGCGCGTCGCGTCCGGGGATCAGGGCCGTGGTGATGACGATGTCGATGTCGGGTGCCAATTCGCGGAACTTGGCAAGCTGTGCGGCCGCGAACTCGGGCGAGGAGACGGCGGCATATCCGCCGGTTGCCGCGCCGTCCTGTTGCTCTTCCTCGAAGTCGAGGAACACGAACTCCGCCCCCATCGATTCGACCTGTTCGGCCACTTCCGGCCGCACGTCGAAGGCGTAGGTGATCGCGCCAAGGGACGTCGACGTTCCGATCGCGGCCAAGCCAGCCACGCCAGCCCCCACGACCAGAACCTTGGCGGGCGGCACCTTACCGGCCGCCGTGATCTGCCCGGTGAAAAAGCGGCCAAAGTTGTTGCCCGCCTCGATCACCGCGCGGTAGCCCGCGATATTGGCCATCGACGACAGCGCGTCCATCTTCTGGGCGCGGCTGATGCGCGGCACCATATCCATCGCGATCACGTTGGCCTTTTGCTTGCGCGCGGCCTCCATGCCTTTTTCGTTCTGTCCGGGGTAGAAGAACGAGATCAAAAGCTGGCCTTCACGCAGCTTCTTGGTCTCTGCCGTGGTGGGGGGGCGCACTTTCGCGACGATGTCGGCGGCTTTCCACAGCGCCGCACCGGTCTTTGCAATCTCGACGCCTGCCTCTTCGTAGGCGGCGTCCGAGAACCCGGCCTGCGCACCTGCGCCGGCCTCGATCACACAGTCGTATCCAAGTTTTTGCAGTGCACGTGCCGAGTCCGGCGTCATCGCCACCCGTGCTTCGCCAGCCTCAATCTCTTTTGGAGCTCCGATTTTCATCGCACTTCCCCCAGTTGCCCAGTTGATTTCTTCCCCAAGGCCGCAAGGGCCACTAGAGTGCCCATTACCAAGGCGTTGCCGGGGGGACAACGGTTAGACGCCCATACCGCGCACATTTCTTGCGCATTCATCGGTATACTGCGACATATCGTTTCGTAAGACTGGGATGCGCCAAGCCGGGTCGCGCCCGGCTGAGGTGCACCGGGCTGGCATGAATCAATTGAAGGGCGAATGCGCATGGATCACACAGGACACCACGCGGTTGTGACGGGCGGCGGCACCGGCATCGGGCTGGGGATTGCCCTCGGCTTGGCGGATCTCGGGGCGCATGTCACCATCACCGGGCGCGACAAGGATCGGCTGGCGGCCGTTGCCTCACAGCATCCGCGCCTGCACCCATTGCAGATGGATGTCGCCCATGAGACTTCGGTGCGCGACGGCATCCAGCAGGCCTCAGAGCTGCGCGGGCCGGTCGCGATCTGCGTGGCCAACGCGGGTATCGCCGAACCCGCCGCCTTCCGCCATGAGACCCTGGCCCATTGGCGCGCGACCATGGCGACCAACCTCGATGGCGTCTTCCTGACGTTCCAGGCCGCATTGGCCACGTTGGACCGCGACGCCTGGGGGCGGATGATCGCGATCTCGTCCATCGCGGGTTTGCGGGGCCTCAAGGGGGCCTCGACCTACACGGCCTCCAAACATGGGGTCATCGGGCTGGTGCGGGCCTTGTCCGAGGAATATCTCGGCTCCCAGACGACATTCAACGCGGTCTGCCCGGGCTACGTGGACACGGCCATCGTCGAGCGCAACGCGGCGCAGATTTCCGAAAGCAGCGGCATGAGCGCGGCAGACGCCCGCGGCCTGCTGGCACGCGGAAACCGGCACAAGCGGTTGCTTGACACCGACGAGGTCACCGCCACGGCTCTTTGGCTTTGCTCATCCGCAGCGCGCAGTGTGAACGGGCAAGCGATCCAGATCGCGGGCGGTCAGGTCTCGTGAAACGCAATTTGTTCCACCAAATCCAATGCTTGGCGCGTTCGGTATACCATTGCACCCCGACAACCCTTTCAAATCATTGAATTTTCCGACTTTACATGGGCTCAGATGCCGCTAAGTCTTCCCTAACGCACTATCGGGACGCCGCGCGCCATGCCGCTGAAAGACCATCCGCTTCGCTATCAGCTTGCCAATGAGCTGCACGCCCGCCCCTTTCCGACTTTGGTCAGCCCGGGTCAGGCCGTCTATCTGGCGATCAAGCAGCCCAAGAACTCCGCCAAGCGAGATCGGGGGCTGGACCGCGCGCATCTGCTGGCGCTGCTGGACCGGTTCGGCGCGCAGCACCCCAGCCCGGACGCCACGCATTACTTCGCGAAACTAGGCCGCTTTCACCTGAAATGGGAAAGTCACACGGAATTCGTGACCTACACGGCGTTCATGGAAAACGCCGTAGACAGGCCCTTTGATCCTGCCGCCTGGGATGTCTTCCCCGAAGATTGGCTGGAGGAGGCGCCGGGCGTGCGCCTCACTTCGGCCCATATCCGCTTTGCCAAAGCCCCGGCGGCGGAACGCGAGATATCCGAGCAGATCAACGAGTGGTTTGTGCCCGAAAGCCTTGCCGCCTCCCATGTGTTGGACAAGACCGCCATCGTGGCGGGCGATTTCCGCATCGACAGTGCCGGGCACATGCGCTTTGCCGTTTTCACCCAAGATGGCACCGGCAACCGCCGCATCGGCCGTATCGTGCAGCGGATTTGCGAGATCGAGACCTATAAGACCATGTCGATGTTGAGCCTGCCGCGCGCCCGCGCGATTTCGCACCGGATGGGCGAGATCGACGCCTCGCTCTCAGGCCTGATCAACGATCTGACCGGTGATCTGGCCAAGCCCGACGAAACGCTGGACGCGCTGCTGGGGGCGGCGGCAGAGTTGGAGCAATTGCAGACTGAAAGCTCGTTCCGGTTCGGCGCGACACGGGCCTATGAGGCCCTGGTGAACCAGCGCATTGAAGTGCTTCGGGAAGAGCGCTTTCAAGGCCGTCAGACCTTCGGAGAGTTCATGATGCGCCGCTTCGATCCCGCGATGCGCACCGTGAAAGCAACCGAGCGGCGGTTGCAGGGCATGACAGACCGTGCGATCCGGGCGGGCGATTTGTTGCGGACGCGGGTGGACGTCGATCGGTCCGCCCAGAACCAGCAATTACTGGAATCGATGGACGCGCGGTCCGATTTGCAGTTGCGGTTGCAGAAGACTGTCGAAGGCCTCTCGATCGTGGCGATCAGCTATTACGCCGTCTCGCTGATGGCCTATCTGTTGGCACCGCTGGCCGAGCCGCTTGGGGTCGAGAAAACGCTTTTGACGGCCTTGGCGGTGATCCCGGTGGTGGCAGTTGTCTGGCTGTCCTTGCGGGCGATCCGGCGATCCATCGAGAAATAGGGATTTCCCCGACTGCGTCGGCGACCCGCGGGGGGCCAGCCCCCCGCACCCCCCGGCATTTTCACGGAACAAAGAGGGGCAGTCATCTAACGCAGGGCGCGGCGGAGGATTTTACCGGTGCTCGTCATTGGCAAGCTGTCGGCGAAGATGATCCGGCGCGGCACCATATGGGCGGAGGCCTTGGTGCGAACGAGCTGCTTCAGCGTTTCCTCAAGATCAGTGGTGTCAGTGCCCGGACGCAGGACGACATGGGCCACGATGACCTCGGTGCGGACCGGATCCGGCTGGCCCACCACGGCGGCAAGGGTCACATCGGGATGGGTGCAAAGCGCCTGCTCGATCTCCACCGGGCCGATGCGATACCCGGCCGACGTGATGACATCGTCATCGCGGGAATGAAACACCATCTGGCCATCGGCAAGCAGCGTGGCAAGGTCACCGGTACGCAGCCAGCCATCGCGGATCTTCCGCGCTGTTGCCGCCGGTTTGTTCCAGTATCCCAGCATCATCACCGGGTCCGGCGCATGCACGCAGACCTCGCCGACCTCGCCCGCAGCGACAGGCACGTCGCCGGGACCAAGGACGGCAACCTCGTGACCGGGGACCCCCAGGCCCATCGCGCCCGGTGTGCGATCCATCACGCCGTCGCAGGCCGCCACAACCAGATTGGCCTCGGTCTGGCCGTAGAATTCGTTGATCGGGCAACCAAGCGTACCGCGCCCCCAGTCAAGGAGGTCCGCACCAAGGGCCTCGCCCCCCGACCCGACGGCGCGCAGCCGCAAGGTGCGCGGCACCCTGGCCTGCTGCATCAGGCGCAGGGCGGTGGGCGGCAGGAAGCTGTTGCTGACCCCCTCGCACGCCATCAGGGCAAAAGCTGCGTCCGGGTCGAACTTGGCGAAGCGGTGCGAGATCAACGGCGCGCCGTAAAAGAGGCAGGGCAGCGCCATGTCCATCAGCCCCCCGATCCAGGCCCAATCCGCGGGGGTCCACCCGACATCGCCCGGTTGCGGGAAGCCCGCTTGCGATAATTCCATGCACGGCAGATGCCCATAGAGGAACCGGTGCGCGTGAAGCACGCCCTTGGGATCGCCGGTGGTGCCTGACGTGTAGATCATCACGGCGGGATCATCGGCCTGGGTCGCGGCAATGCGGAAGGCCCGGGGCCCCTGGGCCATGGCATCGTCGAGGGACATCTCGGCCCCGCGCTTGGTCGTCGACAGGATGACCGGCGCATCCGTGACCGCGCGCAGCTTGTCCTCCACCGCGCCTTCGACGATTACCGCCTTCGCGCCGCTATCGGCCAAGCGGTAGCGCAAGGCATCCTCTCCGAAGAGCGTGAACAGCGGCAGCGACACGGCCCCCACCTTATGCGCCGCCAGATGCGCCACCAGCACCCGCGGGTTCTGCGCCATCAAGATCGCAACGCGGTCGCCCCGCCGCACGCCGCGCGCGGCCAGAACGGCGGCAAGACTGTCGGAGGCGACTTTCAGCTGGCCATAGGTCCAGACTTCATCGGGCGGGCCGATGTGCCTGATCGCGACCTGATCGGGCGCGGTGCGGGCCCACCGATCACAGCAGACGTCGGCAATGTTGAGCCGCGTGGGAATGTCCCACGCGAAGCCCGCGCGCATGTCTGCCCACGGGCCGAGGCTGGGAATCAGCCGATCAATCGGCAATCACGGTGACCGTGGGCAGCGACGTAAGGTTCAACCCCAACGCCTGAAAGGCGGCCAGCGACAGGCGCGAGCCCGATCCACGTTCGCCCCCCGAGGGGCGGGCCGTGACCTCTACCGTGGTGCCGTTGGGGGCGACGACAGTGACCACCCGCTCTCGGTCGACCAGCGGTGTCTCGATCCACAGGCCGGGCTGGGTGGCGTCCCCAAGGCTCGCCACGGTGAAGCCGCGCACGGAATCGCCGGTCGCGATGTCGCCTGCCGCCACGGCGGCGGCGCGGGTGGAACTGTCGGCGGGGGCGATGTCTTCTGCCGCGGCCTCTCCGGTCACGGCCGCGGTGATCACCTCGCCTGTCGCGGCCTCTTGCGGGGCGTTGCGACCGCCGAAGCCGCTGCCCGGGCCATCACCGCTGAACAATCCGCCAAACCCGCCATTGGCGCATCCCGCCAGGGCAAGGACCGCCAGGATCGAAATCGCTCGTGTCATGCTCGCACCTCTCAACACGTTTTGCGCCAGACTAGGCGCGCACCGATCCGTGATCAACTGCTGGCTTGCACGCCCCCCGGTCGCCTCCTACTGTCGGCCCATGACACAAAGCGCCCCCCTTATCGATCCCTTCGCCCGCGCCATCACCTATCTGCGCGTGTCGGTCACGGACCGCTGCGATTTCCGCTGCGTTTACTGCATGTCCGAGAACATGCAGTTCCTGCCCAAGAAAGAGCTTCTGACGCTGGAAGAGTTGGATCGCATGTGTTCCACCTTCATAGGTCTGGGCGTGCGCAAGCTGCGGATCACGGGCGGTGAGCCGCTGGTGCGGCGCGATATCATGACGTTTTTCGAAGGCATGAAGCGCCATCTGGACAGCGGCGATCTGGCCGAGCTGACCTTGACCACCAACGGCAGCCAGCTTTCCCGCTTCGCCGAGCCGCTTTATGCGGCGGGCGTGCGGCGCATCAACATCTCGCTCGATACGATCGACGAGAAGAAATTCGCCGAGATCACCCGTTGGGGTCGCCTGAAACAGGTGCTGGAAGGTATCGACGCAGCCCTGGCCGTGGGGTTACACGTGAAAATCAACGCGGTCGCCCTGAAGAACTTCAACGAGGATGAGCTGTTCACCCTGCAAGAATGGTGCCTGGCACGCGGGATGGACCTGACCTTCATCGAGGTCATGCCAATGGGCGATCTGGGCAATGAAGACCGGTTGGATCAGTACTGGGCCCTGACCGACCTGCGCGCGCGCCTGGCCGAGCGGTTCACGCTCACGGATCTGGCCGAGCGGACCGGCGGACCGGCGCGCTATGTCCAGTTGAACGAGACGGGCCAGAAGATCGGCTTCATCACGCCGCTGTCCCACAATTTCTGCGAGTCGTGCAATCGCGTGCGGCTGACCTGCACCGGCCAGCTTTACATGTGCCTGGGACAGGAAGACATGGCCGACCTGCGCGCGCCGCTGCGCGCCAGCGACGGCAACGGCCCGCTGGAAGACGCCATCCGCGCCGCCATCGGTCGCAAACCCAAGGGCCACGACTTCGACTATTCGCGGCAGGTGGCGGACGGGCAGATGTCACGACACATGAGCCATACGGGGGGGTGAGCAGCGGTTCGGGCCATGCCCGATGAAAGGTCCAGTGGACCTTTCAAGCTGCGAACGGGCGGAGCCCCGGGGGAAACTGTTCGGGCTGAGCCCCGGGCCGGGCGGAACGTCCAGTGGGACGTTTCGGGAAAATCATGGGCGGAGCCCCAGACCTAACGTGAATATACTCAGTCCACAGGACACCACGGGTTAATGTCTTGATTCCGTTCGTACGGAACCAGAAAACCGCGCCGCTCCATCAGTATGGTGACTGAAAAGGCGCGTTCGTCAGCAACGCGATCAACGTCCGCCACAATTCTTCCGAAGAAGCTATCTGGTCCGACGTCTCTCAGTTCCACACGTTGTCCTTCGGGGAGTAGCTCCATCAACTCGACCCGCGCTAAGGTCCCCTGTAGTCGCTCTTCCTCGCAGCCAGGCCGTAGCACTTCAGGCGCATCCACTCCCCGTAAGCGAACGCTTACGCTCGAATTCAGATTGGGCCAAATCTCGACCTGCGCCACGAACGTATCCCCGTCGATTACCCGCTGAACCGTCCCCACATACGGCCCCTCGAAACGTTGTTCTTGTGCCGCGCACGGCGTTGCGAATACCAAAGCCATTGACGCAAGGAATGCCATTTTCATGTCCAAATCCCTTTCGATCCCTGAAGTCCCGTAGTCCGTTGGACGCACGAGGCTTACCCCCCTGCGGAGAGCGCTGCAAAACCTACTCAAAGGTAAACACATCTATTAAATGCAATTATTACAGTCGCCTAGACATCTGCTCAAGCTTGAGCAGGGCCACAACTGCGCCGTTTTAAGCAGCCGGCATCCGCTTCTCCACAATCTCTGCCCACCAGCTACAGCCCGCCGGGATCGCTTCGTCGTTGAAGTTGTATTTGGGGTGGTGGACCATGGCCGTGTCGCCGTTACCCACCAGGATGTAGGCGCCCGGGCGCTCTTGCAGCATGAAGGCGAAATCCTCGCCGCCCATCACCAACTCCACGTCATCGCACCCGCCCGAAACGCTGGTGGCGACCTCTGCCGCGAAGGCCGTCTGCTCTTCCGAGTTCACCATGACCGGGTAGCCCTTCACATAGGTCACCTCGGCCCGGCCGCCCATCATCGCGGCGGCCCCTTCGCAGATCTCGGGGACACGCTTGGCCGCCAGATCGCGGTTCTCTTCCGACATGGTGCGCACGGTGCCGCGCATGGTGACGGTTTCAGGGATCACGTTGAATGCTTTGGACTCGGTCTCCAGCGAGGTGACGGAGACAACGATCTGGCTGACCGGGTCCGCGTTGCGCGCGACGATGGTTTGCAGCGCGGTGACTGCGTGGGCCGCCATGACGGTCGTATCAATCGTGGTGTTGGGTTTGGCCGCGTGCCCGCCCTTGCCCTTGAACTGCACCTCGAACGTATCCGTGGCCGCAAAGAACGCGCCCGCACGAATGCCGAAGGACCCCACCGGCTTGCCCGGCCAGTTGTGCATCCCGTAGACCTCATCGATGCCGAAACGGTCCATCATGCCGTCGTCGCACATCTCCTTGCCGCCGCCGCCGCCTTCCTCTGCCGGTTGGAAGATCACCGCGACGGTGCCGTCGAAATTGCGTGTCTCGGCCAGGTACTTGGCCGCCCCCAGTAGCATCGCCGTGTGGCCATCGTGGCCGCAGGCATGCATCGCGCCCGGCGTCTTGGAGGCATAGTCCAGCCCTGTGTCCTCGAAGATCGGCAGCGCGTCCATGTCGGCGCGCAGACCCAGCGTCTTTCCGGACGTGTTCGTCTTGCCCTTGATGATCCCCACCACGCCCGTACGGCCAAGGCCGGTGACGATCTCATCACAGCCGAACTCCTTCAGCTTTTCGGCCACAAGGGCCGAGGTGCGGTGCGTCTCGAAAAGGATCTCGGGGTTCTCGTGCAGGTCCCGGCGCCATTCGGTGATTTCGGGCAACAGTTCGGCAAAGCGGTTCTTTACTGGCATGGTTCTTCCCCTGTGTGAGATGTCTCAAAGAAGGTGACACCGGCGCGGGCCGCCTTCAAGGGCCTAAAAGGCTGGCACGTGCCTAAAGATTTGGCCCGGGCCGCAGCTTGGACCCATCAAGGAAACGCGCCATGCCAAAGCGGTTCAGGTCGTGGCCGGGCGCGTTGCCTTGCGCCATATCAGCCAGTATGCGCCCAAAGGCGGGGCCGATGCCGAAGCCGTGGCCGCACATGCCGGTAGCGACCATCAGGCCGGGCAGCTTTTCCACGTGATCGACGACCGGAACGACATCTGGCAGCACGTCGATCATCCCCGCCCAGGCGGCCATCGTCTCCACATGACCCACCTGGGGATAGGCCTGTGCGAAGCGGCGCTTGATTTCCGAGATCTTGGCGAGGCTTGGCTGCGGGTCGAGCACGCGGAGGCGTTCAAATGGGGTGCGCTCCTCGGCTGACCATTTTCGGGCCGTGCGAAGGGCATCGGGGTAATCGCGGGGCGCGGGGCCGCGCAGGTAGATCTCGAAGTCGCCGGTCAGGGCCAGCGGCAGGTAGCGGCGGATGTGGCGGATCACGTCTGGGCCAGTGAACAACTCGCCATAGGCGGCGGGCGCAAGGGTGTAGCCGCCATCCGCGCGGGGCCGCATGGCAAGGCGGTCATCAACGGCGGCCGTGCTGAGGACTTGCGGCAGCGGCTGCGTGGCCATCACCGTCGAGCGCACGGAAAGCTGTGGAATATCGACACCATGGCGACGCAGGAACAGCGACGACCACGATCCGCCCGCCAACACCACCTGCCCCGCCTTCACGCGGCCCGCCTCGGTCACGACCCCGGTCACACGGCCCGCCTCGATATCCAATGTGCGCACGGCGCAATTCTCGATCACCCGCGCGCCATCGGCCTGCGCCAGACGCGCCAATTCGGGCACGGCGACCCACGGCTCGGCCTTCATGTCGGTGGGCGTGTGCATCCCGCCAACCCAGGGGCCGTTGGGGTGGCCCAGCGCCTCCATCAGCTTTTCACGCGTCATGATCCGGGACGAGACGCCATAGGCCCGCGCCATCTCGATCCATTCTTGGTACCCGGCCAGTCCCTTCATATCACGGGCGAAATAGGTGACGCCCATTTGCCGCAGGCCCAGCCTGCCCTGCGCCTCGGCGTCAAGGTCTTTCCACAACTCCTGCGCCTCAAGCGCGATGGGAATCTCTGCCTCATCGCGGCCCTGCACGCGGATCCAGCCCCAGTTCCGGCCCGATTGCTCGGCAGCGACGCGGCCTTTCTCCAGCACCACGACCGAGAGGCCCGCGCGCGCCGCAAAAAGCGCCGTCGACACGCCCAGAACCCCGCCACCGATCACAGCAAGATCGACGGCATCGGGCAAGTCATCACGGAAATGGACCGGCCTGCCCGCGTGGAAGGGAAACGTCATGCGACCTCGGACAGCAGCTTTTCGATGAAGGCTTCGCCCTGTTGGAACTGGTCGACGGTGATGAATTCATTGGCCTGATGCGCCTGCTCGATAGAACCCGGGCCACAAACCACAGCGGAATAGCCCGCCGCCTGGAACTGGCCCGCTTCGGTGCCGAAACTGACGACCCCGCTGGAGTTCAGGCCGGTCAGCTTGCGCACCATCTGCTCGGCCTCTCCGTCTGGCTCAGCACGCAGACCGGGCACGTCCCAGCGCGGGGTGACGCGGATTTCGGCTTCGGGGCGGACGGCCTTCATGCCCGCTTCGATCCGGGCGATCTCGGCCAGGATCTTATCGCGCCATTCGGCGATGGACTCCGTCGGCAAGGCCCGCAGGGACAGGACAAACATGCAATCCTTGGCGGTGATGTTGTGGGCGGTGCCCCCTTCGATCACGCCGACATGCAGCGTGGAATAGGGCGGATCGAAGGGGCTCGCCGGATCGGCGGCAGCGGCGGAGGCTTCATTCACCTCGTTGGCCCATTGGATCAGACGCGCGGATTCCATCACCGCCGAGACGCCCTTGTAAGCCAGCGAGGAATGCACCTCGTAGCCCCGGAAATGCAGATCGAACCCGGTGCCACCCTTGTGACCGTTGATGATGCCCATATCGGTGGGCTCTCCGATGATGGCGAACGAGGCGCGCGGCAGCCCGGCCATCGCTTCGATCATTGGGGGCGCGCCCACGCAGCCGATTTCCTCGTCGCGCGACAGGGCCAGTTGCAGGGGCCGCGACACGCCGCGCCGCTTTGCCTCCACCACCCCCCAGATCGCCAGCGCATCAAACCCCTTCATGTCGCAGGTGCCGCGCCCATAAAGCTTGCCGTCCTTCTCTGTCACCCAGAACGGATCCGTGTCCCAGGCCTGCCCATCGACCGGAACCACATCAGTATGGCCCGACAGGACAATCCCGCCGTCCACCTCGGGGCCCACATGGGCGAACAGCGACGCCTTCTGGCCTGTCGCATCCATGTCCCGGGCGCTTTCGATGCCATGGCTGGCCAGATAATCGGCGACCCAATCGACCAGTTCCAGGTTGCTGTCACGGCTGACGGTGGGAAAGGCCACCAGCTTTGATAGAAGATCTCGCGGAGAGAGGACTTGGGTCATGGGAGCATCCGATTTTGTGCGCGCAGGCCATTCAACCCTGAGCGCACGCTGCGAAGTCGTCAAGGCCACCCGCTGATCGCGACGCCCAAAGAATGGGCGCCCGCCTAATTCCCATGCGTCAACCGGCACGTAGACCCTTGCGGGATGAAAATTTCATGTTAGCGTCAACGGTATAGAGCGCCCGTTTCGAGAGATCGAACAAAGGGCAGCCGTATCCGACAGGTCAGGGGGACCTCCACATATGCCCGATGGGGCCGATTCTCAGATGCCGAACGGGGCAGATCGTTACGTATTGGACGTCCGCGATCTAAAGACAGTGTTCCGCACCCGCCGTGGTGAGGTGCATGCCGTCAATGATGTCAGTTTCCGCCTGAAAGCCGGAGAGCTGTTGGGGGTTGTCGGGGAATCGGGCTCGGGCAAGTCCGTGACGATGATGTCCCTGATCCGCCTTCTGCCGATGCCGCCCGCTGAAATTCGGTCCGGCACCGTTGAATTCGGCGACATGGATCTGATGCAGATCACCGAAGACCAGTTGCGCGCCGTACGTGGCGCGCGCATCGGCATGGTGTTCCAGGACCCGATGACATCGCTCAACCCCGTGTTCAACGTCGGCTACCAGTTGATGGAGCCGCTGCGCAAACACATGGGGCTCGACAAGGCCGCCGCGCGCAAGCGCTCGGTCGAATTGCTGGAACTTGTGGGGATCCCCGATGCCGAACGGCGCCTGAAGGATTATCCGCACCAGTTTTCCGGCGGCATGCGCCAGCGTGTGATGATCGCCATCGCGCTGGCTTGCGACCCGGAGGTTCTGATCGCGGATGAGCCGACAACGGCGCTGGACGTGACCATTCAGGCGCAAATTCTGGAACTGGTGAAAGAGCTGCGCCAGAAGCTAGGCATGGCGATCGTCTGGATCACCCATGACCTGGGCGTGATCGCGGGCATCGCCGACCGTGTCATGGTCATGTACGGTGGCCAGGTCGTGGAAGAGGGCCCGGTGCGCAAGCTGTTCAGCAACCCCAGCCACCCCTACACGCGGATGCTGCTGGAGACTGTCCCCAGCATCACCGGCGAGCGTGCCGACCGGCTGCAAGTGATCCAGGGTCAGCCGCCGATGTTGGGCGCACCGCCAAGCGCCTGCTCGTTCCGCGACCGCTGTCCCCACGCCTTCGACCGCTGCGCGCGTGAAAATCCGCTGCTGGAAAATGTCGGTGAAGACGAACACAATGCGGCGTGTTTCTGGGACGGAGGCTCGACTGATGTTTGATGGTCCCTCCACGCGCAAGCTTGTCGAAGTCCGCAACCTGCGCATGTATTTCCCGATCTATACCGGCCTGTTGCGCAAGCACACGGGCGACGTGAAGGCCGTCGATGGCGTGAACTTCGACATCTTCGAGGGCGAGACCCTCGGCCTTGTGGGCGAAAGCGGGTGCGGCAAATCCACCTGCGGGCGCGCCGTCCTGCGGCTCCATGAGCCGACGGGCGGCTCGGTCCAGCTGGAAGGGCAAGAGCTTGGCTGGGGCAACATCGTGGCCCGCGACATCGCGCGGCGCGCGGAACGCGTCGCGACAATCGGCTTCTTTGTCGGCGCCGCCCTGATCGTGGGCCTGTTGGCGATGACCGGCCCCGCCCTCTGGGCCTTGCTGATGTCTCAATGGCTGCTCTTCCCTGTTGCGCTTGCGGCCTTGGTCGGCGCGCTTTGGGCCGCCTATGCCATCTCCAGATCGATGTACCGGGCGGCCGCGTCGCGAAAGGCGGGTGTGTCGCCCGAGGATTTCGCCCCGTCCGAGCGCGCGTTACGCGCGCTGCGGCCCACCATGCAGATGGTGTTTCAGGACCCCCAGGCATCTCTCAACCCGCGCATGACCGTGGCCGCGATCATCGGAGAGCCCCTTTCCGAGCACACCCGGATGTCCAAGTCGGAACGCGACGCGCGCATTTACGAGCTGTTGGATGCCGTCGGCCTAAACCGTGATTTCGCCAACCGCTACCCGCACGAGTTTTCCGGCGGCCAGCGCCAGCGTATCGGGATCGCGCGGGCCTTGGCGCTGAACCCCAAGTTCATCGTCTGTGACGAGCCCATCGCGGCGCTGGATGTGTCGATCCAGGCGCAAGTCGTGAACCTGCTAGAGGATTTGCAGGAAAAGATGGGGCTGACGTATCTGTTCATCTCCCACGACCTGTCGATGGTTCGCCATATCGCCGACCGCGTGGCGGTCATGTACCTTGGCAAGGTGGCCGAGTTGGCGCCGCGTGACGCCTTGTTCAGCGATCCCCTGCATCCCTACACCAAGGCGCTTTTGTCCGCCGTGCCCGAACCGGACCCCGCGTTGCACGACGTGGCCGAACGGGTGATCCTGCAAGGCGATGTCCCCTCGCCGTCAAACCCGCCCAAGGGGTGCAACTTCTGCACCCGCTGTCCGGCGGTGATGGACGTGTGCCGCATCGAGGACCCCGAAATGAAAGAGGTGCGCCCGGGCCGTTTCGTCGCCTGCCACCTCCACACCTGATACCAAGAAGATCGCCACAAGGCGGCGGCCCAGAGGCAGACCAAATCTGGTAAGATCCAAAAGAGCAAAAAAGACCAACAAGGAGAGAGAGACCAAGATGAAACGTACATCCATCCTTCTCGGAGCCGCGGCGGCCTTCGCCTTCGCTCCACTGGCCGCGCTGGCCGACGGGCACCTTGCCCGCGGCGGCTCGGGCCACCTCAACATCATCTATTGGCAAGCGCCTTCGACGCTGAACCCGTATCTTTCGGGTGGCACGAAGGAAGTGGAATCGGCGTCGCTGGTTCTTGAAAGCCTTGCGCGCTTTGATGACACCGGCGCCATGGTGCCGTGGCTTGCTGCCGAGATCCCCACCGTCGAGAACGGCGGCATCTCCGAGGATCTGACACAGATCACCTGGCAGTTGCAGGAAGGCGTCCTGTGGTCCGATGGCACGCCCCTGACGGCGGCTGACGCCGTGTTCACCTGGCAGTATTGCACGGATGACGAAAGCGGCTGCGCGCAGGCGTCCTACTTTGATGGTGTCGAAGAGATCGTGGCCGTGGATGACACCACGATCCAGATCACCTTCGAGAACCCCACTCCCTTCCCCTACACCGCGCTGGTCGGCTCCGAGAGCCCGATCATCCAGGCGGCTCAGTTCGCGGATTGCCTTGGCGCCCGCGCCCCCGAGTGCACCGAGGCCAACTTCGGCCCCATCGGCACCGGTCCCTTCGTTGTGACGGACTTCCGCCCCAATGACGTGATCGAGTTCGTGGCCAACGACAACTACCGTGTGCCCGATCAGCCCCACTTCGCCTCCGTGACCTTCAAAGGCGGCGGCGATGCAACGGCAGCGGCGCGGTCCGTGCTGGAAACCGGCGAGTTCGACTACGCCTGGAACCTGCAAATCGACCCGACGATCCTGGCGCAGATGGAAGCGCAGGGGAACGGCACGGTCGTGACCGCCTTCGGCACGTCCGTTGAGCGTTTGCACCTGAACCAGACCAACCCTGATCCGGCCCTGGGCGACATGCGTTCCACGGTTGAGGGCGGCCCCCACCCGTTCCTGACAGACCCGATCGTGGGCCAGGCGATGTCCATGGCCATCGACCGCGCGCTGCTGGTTGAAGTGGGCTACGGCGCAGGCGGTCAGCCGACCTGTAACGTGCTGCCCGCACCCGAAGCCTATGCGTCCACCGCCAACGATGGCTGCCTCGTGCAGGACATCGAGGGCGCCAACGCGCTTCTGGATGAAGCCGGTCACATCGACACCGACGGCGACGGCATCCGGGAATACAACGGCATCCCGATGACCGTGCTCTACCAGACCTCTACCAACGCCGTCCGTCAGGACACGCAGGCGCTGGTGAAGCAGTGGTGGGAAATGATCGGCATCGGGTCCGAGCTTCGCAATATCGACGCATCGGTCTTCTTCGGCGGCGACCCCGCCTCGCCCGATACGTTCCAGAAGTTCTATGCCGACGTGGAGATGTACACCAACAACTTCGCAGGCGTTGACCCTCAGGCGTACATGGCCAACTGGCTGTGCTCGGACATCCCGGGCCCAGGTACTCAGTGGCAGGGTGCGAACATCCAGCGTTGGTGTGACCCCGAGTACGACGCCCTCGTGGCCGAGATGGCCGGCACCGCCGACCTGGCCGAGCGGGGCCGTCTGGCGATGGCGATGAACGACATGATCATGCAGTCGTATTCCATCATCCCGCTGGTTCACCGGGGCGGCGTGTCCGCCCACGCCAACTCCCTCGGCGGCATCCGCATGTCCGACTGGGATTCTGAGCTGTGGAACATCGCAGAATGGCACCGCATTCCTGAGTGATGTGACTTGATATGACCCGCTCCCTTTTCTCGGGGGGCGGGTCTTTTCCCTTCCCTTCCGCCCAAAGGCTCACTTCGTTCCCATGCTATCCAAACCCCTCCTCGCTACGCTCCTCGCATGTGCCCCTTCGGGGCTATGGGCGTTTGAGGATATGGATTGTATCGGAACCGAGTACTGCACCGACGGGTCGTGTTCGACCGCCGCCCAAGCCTTCTCGGTCGAATTCGACTGGAACGCTGAAGCCATAGACCTGGCAGGTGATGGGCTAGATCCAACGCGCCTTGCACTGGTCTATGGCGGTGCTGCACCGGAAGCCGCATCAGGGCCATTGGCGTTCGCGACGCCGGACGGCAGTCATGCCATCATCATCGAGGCCGCTGGCACCCGTATCGAGGCCCGGTTGGCGATCTTCGATGGCGTCTATACCGGCCAATGCACCGCAAGAGAGGCCGCCTGACATGCTGACCTTCACCATCCGCCGCCTGATCCTTGCGATCCCGACGCTGATCTTCATCAGCTTCATCATCTTCCTGATCGTGAAGCTGTCGCCGTCAGACCCGACGGCAGGCCTGCCCCTGACGATCCCGCCAGAGGTGCGTGAGCAGATCCGCGAAAGCCTTGGCGTGAATGATCCGATATTCGTGCAGTACTTCAAGTGGTTGAAGCTGACCGTCTGGGATGAGCCCCTGCATATGTTTGACGGCTGGTTCGGGACCGAACTGGCGCCCGAGGGCGGCACCCGGATCATCAGCTACCAGACCCGCTCGCCGGTAATGGACCTGATCATGCAGCGGATGCCGCAAACCCTGTGGGTCGTGGGAACGTCCTATATCGTGGGCATCCTGATCGCCGTTCCCATCGGCGTGATCTCGGCTTACCGCCAGTATTCGTGGTTCGACCAGATCGGGACATTCATCTCGATGCTAGGCTTTTCGGTGCCGACGTTCTTCACCGGGGTGCTGCTGATCGTGATCTTCTCGACCGTGATCCCCCAAGACAGCATGTTCTGGCTGCCCTCGGTCTACGACACGACGCTGGAGGTCGTGGATTGGGACACCTTCGTGCAGCAATTTAAGCAGATGATCATGCCCGTCATGGTCCTGGGCCTGTTCAACGCGTCGCAAATCAGCCGCTATATGCGGGCCTCGATGCTCGACAATTTGAACCAGGACTACGTGCGCACCGCGCGGGCCAAGGGCTTGACGGAAAGCGTGGTGGTGCTGATCCACGTGCTGCGCAACTCGATGATCCCGGTCGTGACCGTGATTGCCCTGAACGTGCCCGCCGTCTTCGGCGGCGCGATCATCACCGAGCAGGTGTTCAAGGTGAACGGCATTGGCCAACTGTTGATCATCGCCATTCAGGCCGGCGACGTGCCCGTCGTGCAGACCGTCAGCTTCATTTTCGCGATCCTGATCGTGCTCTTCAACCTGTTGGCTGACATTCTATACGGCGTCCTGGACCCGAGAATTCGCTATGACTGAGGTGGCCTATGTCTGACGCACCCGAGCAACCCATTGCCACATCCGGGGCCACCCCGGCAGGTGCCGCCCCGCTGCGCGCGATGTCGGCCCCCCGCAACCAATGGTGGGACGTCTGGGACCAGTTCCGCACCCACAAGGGGGCGCTGTTTGGCCTTGGCTTCTTCATCTTCTCGCTGCTGTTCGTCTACCTCGGCCCGCTGTTCTGGACCGTCGACAGCCAGTACATCGACATTCTGGCGCGCAACACCAACCACATTATCGCCTGCCTTGGCGTCGGCGGCGGCTGGTTCTCACTGGACGGCTGGCTGCTGTGGTTCCAGGACATGCCCGCGTGTTTCGCCTCCCCCGAGGCGTTCAGCCGCGCCAACCCGATTTACGGGCTGAAGCTGTCGTGGGCGCACCCGCTGGGGGCGGACCAGTTGGGCCGTGACACGCTGGCGCGGATGATGGTGGGGGGGCAGACGTCCATCGCCGTGGGCCTGACCGCGATGCTTCTGGCGCTGTTCTTCGGCACGCTGATCGGGGTGCTGGCGGGCTATTTCAAGAAGGCCGACGGGCCGCTGATGCGGTTGACGGACCTGTTCCTTGCGATGCCGCTTCTGCCGCTTCTGCTGGTCATCATCATGCTGTTCCGCGACACGCTGCGGAATGCCTTTGGGCCCGAGGGCGGCATCTTCGTGCTGATCGTCGTGGTCATCGGACTGACGTCGTGGATGCAGACGGCCCGCGTCGTGCGCGGCGACGTCTTGGCCCTGAAAGAGCGAGAGTTCGTTCTGGCCGCCCGCTCCATCGGCACACCGCCGTGGCGGCTGATCCTGCGCCACGTTCTGCCCAACGTGATGTCGTCGATCATGGTCTCGGCGACGCTGGGGATCGCGAATGCGATCATCACGGAAAGCGCGCTGTCGTTCCTTGGCCTTGGCTTCCCGTCGGACTTCCCCACCTGGGGCCGCTTGCTGTTCGACGCGACCGACTGGCTGACCCAGAACCCTGAACGGGTGATCTGGCCAGGCCTGTTCATCTCTCTCACGGTGCTGTCGGTCAACTACATCGGCGACGGCTTGCGGGATGCCCTCGACCCACGGATCCGGGGGCGCTGAGCCTGTTCTAGAACAGGCTGCCTTGGTCCTTGGGCGGTTTTGGCTTTGCGGATTTCTTCGCCGGTTTCGGCGTGGCACCCGTGGGGCTGACCCCAAGGCGGCCATCGGCGAATTGGATCTCCAGCAAGGCATGGGCACTGGCGGCGGCCTTGGTGGTCAACACCTCGTCACCGGCACGGATCACCGCATAGCCCCGTTCCAGCGTTTCGGTATAGCCTAGGGTACGATGCAAACGATCAAGCGCGTCAAACGCCTTGCGACGCCGCTCAACCGACAGGCCGGCGGCTTGTGCAAAGCGGGCGCGGGCGGCGGCCAACCGCTCTTCCATAACGCCGACCCGCGCCGCCAATCTTTGCGGATCGAGGCGCGCAGCCAACCGATCGAGATCGCGGCGGCCCTGACGGGCCACTCCGGCCAGCCGTGCGGGTGTCAGCCCCGCCGCCCGTTCCCCCAGCGCAAGGCGCTTGCGCGCCACTGCGCGATCCAGCGCCGGGTCAAGCCGCGCCGAGAGGCGCTCCAACTGCGCGCGCGCGTCCTTCGTGCGGCTCGTCAGCGCCGGGGCCAGACGCAGGCTGGCCAGGTCCAGCCGTTGCCGGGCCGGTTCCATCAGGGCCTCCGGGCGCGGCAGCGACCGTCCGAGGTCCGTCAATCTTTGTCGGCGCAGGGTCAGGGCGGCCGTCATACCGCGCGACAGAACCGCCTCTTGCTGGCGCAGCCAATTCAGCATGTCCAGGCGCACGGGCACGGCCTTTTCCGCCGCCCCGGTGGGTGTGGGTGCGCGGTAATCGCTGGCGTAGTCGATCAGCGTTGTGTCCGTCTCGTGCCCCACGGCCGAGATCAGGGGAATGACGCTTTCGGCTGCCGCGCGAACCACCGCTTCCTCGTTGAACCCCCAAAGGTCCTCAAGCGATCCGCCACCACGCGCCACGATCAACAGATCGGGCCTTGGCAGCGCGCCGCCCGGCGTCATCGCGTTGAAGCCCCGGATCGCATTCGCCACCTCGGGTGCGCATTTCGCGCCCTGCACGGCGACGGGCCAGATCAACACCTTGCGCGGGAAACGGTCGCGCAAGCGGTGCAGGATGTCCCGGATCACGGCACCTGACGGCGAGGTCACGACACCGATCACCTCTGGCAGGAACGGCAGCGGCTGCTTGCGGGCGTCGTCAAACAACCCCTCGGCGGCCAGCGCCTTGCGACGCTTTTCCAGCATCGCCATCAAGGCACCCGCGCCCGCCGGTTGAAGGTCTTCGATCACCAGTTGGTACTTGGATTGACCGGGGAATGTCGTCAGGCGACCCGTGGCGATCACCTCCATACCTTCTTCCGGCTGATGGGTCAGGCGGCTTGCGACGCCCTTCCAAACGACCGAGGCCAGAACGCTGCGATCATCCTTCAGGTCCAGGTAGATGTGGCCCGAGCGTGGCAGCGACAGCCGCCCCACCTCACCCCGCACCCGCACATGGGAAAACGCGCCTTCCACGGTTCGTTTCACCGCGCCCGAAATCTCGGATACGGTGAATTCGGGGGCGTTGCCGCTATCGTCGTCGATCAGATCATTCATCAGGCGCAAAACCTAACTAGTCGCCGCAGCCACCGCAATCGCCGGATCCGCAATCGCCCGCATCTTCATCGGCGAAAGGATTCCCCATTTCAAACGTCAGCTCATATTGCCCACCCGGCGTAATTGAATGGAGCAGCGCGCTGATGGCGAGGAATGGCACGGCGGTGAAGGCAACGGAGAAGGGCAGCGGCACTTCGCCATCCACGATCATGCCGAAGCCCGCGACCAGAAAGACGCCGCAAAACAGGATACCAAACAGGCTTTTCAACCGAGACGCGCGGCGCCAGATTCCCCGTGGAGGAGTGCCGAACCGTTCACGATACGCCGCAACCGTCGCCTTGTAATCGGCCAGATGAGCCATCCCTTCCCCACCGGGCGCATGGTGCAGGGGTTTGCCGATCTTGGCGCAGAGGCCGTCCCAGTAATCCTGGCTGTGCTGCATGTGTTGATGCCACACCAGATCGACCGCTTTCGACGGCACATTCCGTGCCTCACGCGTGGCACAGAGGTAGATGAACTTGCGATATTCCTTGATCGCCGTCAGGGCAGTTTCGCGCTTGATCAGGTGTTCATCCATCAATTGATCAGGAAAGGATCGTCCGCTCGCGTCCGCGGGCATCGGGTGGATGGAAATCAGCTCCCAGAGCTGGTCGTTACGAGAGGTCATCGGAGCCTCCTATTTTTTCACTTTTCATGAGTCTTGGGTAACGCGCCTTTGTGACGGTTCTATGACAGCCTACTGACCGAACAGCGCGCCAAGATTTGGCCGGATCACTTGCGCGTTCCGCCTGCGCCGCCTAAACCGACACCTGCCCTATGGGGTGACCGGCAGCACCTTGGCCAGAAGGGAATTTTCCAGATGAACATCCTTATCCTTGGCTCCGGTGGCCGCGAACACAGCTTGGCCTGGGCCGTGTTGCAGAACCCGAAATGTGATCGTCTGATCGTGGCACCGGGCAACGCGGGCATCGAGCAGATCGCGGATTGTGCCAGTCTGGATGTGGATAACCCCAGCGCCGTTTGCGACTTCGCCGTCGAAAACTCCATTGATTTCGTGATTGTAGGCCCCGAAGCGCCACTTGCCGCAGGCGTTGTGGATATGTTGAGGAATGCTGGAATTCTGGCATTCGGCCCGACTGCTGCCGCCGCGCAGCTGGAGGCCTCCAAGACCTTCACCAAAGAGGTCTGCGACGCCGCAGGCGCCCCCACCGCCGCTTGGGCGCGATTCACGGAAGCAGGACCCGCGAAGGATTACATTCGCCAGAACGGTGCCCCGATCGTCGTGAAGGCCGATGGCCTCGCCGCTGGCAAGGGCGTCGTCGTCGCCATGACCGAGGATGAGGCGCTCGCCGCCATCGACCACATGTTCGACGGCGCCTTCGGCGCGGCAGGCGCGGAGGTGGTGATTGAAGAGTTCATGGGGGGCGAAGAGGCGTCTTTCTTCGTGCTCTGCGATGGGCAAACCTGCCTGCCGATTGGCACCGCGCAGGACCACAAGCGCGCCTACGACGGCGACGAGGGGCCAAACACCGGCGGCATGGGCGCCTATTCGCCCGCGCCCGTCTTGACGGATGCCATAGCAGACCGCGCGATGGCCGAGATCATCGAGCCGACGATGGCCGAGATGACCCGCCGCGGCACGCCCTACACCGGCGTGCTTTATGCCGGGCTGATGATCGAGGACGGCCAGCCGCGCCTGGTGGAATACAACGCCCGCTTCGGCGATCCGGAGTGCCAGGTCCTGATGATGCGGCTTGGCGGTCAGGCGCTGGACCTGATGCTGGCCTGCGCCGACGCGCGGCTGGCCGATGCGCAGGTACAGTGGGCCGACGATCACGCCATGACCGTGGTCATGGCTGCCAAGGGCTACCCCGGCAGCTACCGGAAAGGCAGCGTGATCAATGGCCTGAATGATATGCCCGAGACGTCCTCGCAGATGGTGTTCCACGCCGGCACTACGGAAAAGGACGGCAAGATCACGGCGACGGGTGGTCGTGTTCTCAACGTCACGGCCCGGGGCAAGAGCCTGCAAGAGGCCCGCGATCAGGCCTATGCGATGGCCGCGCAGATCGACTGGCCCGAGGGGTTCTACCGCCAAGACATCGGCTGGCGGAGTCTCTAAGCTGGGTCTACCGTCCTTTGGGCTACGTGAGACCGGGGGTTCGGCCTACCACCCTTCGGGCACCTTGAGGCATCTTGCGCCCGACGGCGGGATCAACCCGCCTACAGCCAGGCCCCGTAGTCGGAAACCAACAGATGCGACGGCGCGACGTCCTCTTCCACCGCCGCGAAGCGCCCGATGGGCTCGCGGAACCAATTATCCGTCTCGTCGTTGTTGACGGTCGAGACCTCTCCGATCAGCACGTCACCGCCCTCGCCCCAGAATTTGTGCCAATCTCCGGGCATCAAGGTCACGCTCTCGCCGGGGGCGAACAGAAGCACCTCGCCGGGGCCGAATCGCCGCTCGATCCCGTCACACATCACCACGCCGCCCGCGTCCGGATCGAACGTGCCATCGGGCGCGGAGCCATTGAGCTCGATCGCCAGCGTCGCCCCGCCCCGGTTGATGATATCCTCGGCCTTCAGATAATGCCGATGCATCGGGCTGATCTGATCTTTCTTTGAAATCAACAGCTTCTCGGCGTAGCACATGCCGCCACCCGCTTGCAGGTCGCTCAACCGGCCATTGCGCAGGGTGAACAGGAACAGGCCCAGTTCGTCGAACTTGCCCTGCCCATAGTCGGTGATGTCCCAGCCCAATCGCCCCTCGATCACGGCCCGTGCCACGCCCGCATTGGCCTTCATCTCATCCGGGGTCCAATTGGCGAAGGGCGGCAGCACGAATCCGAAAGAGCGCATGAACGCCTCGGCTTCCAGTATGATCTCATTGATCCGTGATCGCTTCATCGGGGGTCCCCTTCTCTGGCTGACGGGGCCAGATTGCCCAAGCGGGCCGCGCTGGCAAGGGGTAGGCCGCCGAAACCGACCGAAACCCGCGTCGCCAAATCGACCGTCCGGGTGGGGCGGCCCTACACTCTGCGCACCTGTCAGACGCGTCGGCTAGAAGCCGCGCCCGTTCTGGAACCCGCACCGAACGCGCAATAAGTCGCCGTGATCCAGCGATTGCAGACGTTTCATCATGAAATCCGCGCCGTGCGGTGGACGCCGCATGACCATGCGCCGTAAGCATGCGTCACCGTCACCTACACACCCGGGGCCATCACGAATGGAAGCGACCCTCCTTCAGATCACGATCTACCTCGGCGCGATGCTTGTTGCCGTTCCCATCTCCATTCGCTTCGGCCTTGGCTCCGTTCTGGGCTACCTGCTGGCGGGCATCGCCATCGGCCCCGTTCTCGGCCTTGTGGGGTCCGAGACGCAGGACCTACAGCATTATGCGGAATTCGGCGTTGTCCTCATGCTGTTCCTCATCGGGCTGGAGCTTGATCCCCGCACCCTTTGGGACATGCGCAAACGGTTGCTTGGGCTTGGCGGCAGCCAGATCCTTCTGTCGATCCTCGTGCTGACCGGCGGCGCTATGCTTTTGGGCCTCAATGGCCCGCTGGCCCTCGCCATCGGCATGACCCTTGCGCTCAGCTCAACCGCGATCGTGCTGACAACGCTCACGGAAAAGGGGCTGATGCGCACCACCGGCGGGCGCGGCGCGTTTTCGGTCCTGCTGACCCAGGACATCGCGGTCATCCCGGCGCTGGCGCTCCTGCCGCTTCTGGCCACGGCATCCCCGGTCCGGTTCACCGAAGACGGGTCCATCGAGCGTGCGGGCGAAGACGCCCACCACTCGATATCACTGGTGGAGGGCCTGCCCGCCTGGGGCGTCACGCTGGTGACGCTGGCGGCCGTGGCCGCGGTGATCCTGGCCGGGCGCTACCTGTCGCCGCTGGTCTTTCGCATCATCCATAACGCCAAGTTGAAAGAGCTCTACACCGTCGCCGCCCTCGCCTTCGTGGTCAGCATCGCCGTGCTGATGATCCTCGTGGGCCTGTCCCCCGCCCTTGGCGCGTTCCTTGCGGGCGTCGTCTTGGCCAATTCCGAGTTCAAGCATGAACTGGAGGCTGATATCGAGCCGTTCAAGGGCCTGCTTCTGGGCCTGTTTTTCATCACCGTGGGCGCGGGGATCAACTTTGCGACGCTTTTCAGCAATCCGTTCCTGATTATCGGCCTGACCCTCGCCATTATGTTGATCAAGGGGGCGGTCCTTTACGGGATCGCGCGGGTGACCCGGATGAAGGCGCGGGACCGGTGGCTTTTCACCCTCGGCCTCGCGCAGGCGGGCGAGTTCGGCTTCGTGCTGGTAGCCTTCGGCGTGTCGCAGGCCGTCTTCCCGGACTTCATTGCCGAAATCCTGTTGCTTGTCGTTGCCCTGTCCATGCTGCTGACGCCGCTCAGCTTTATCCTTTTCGAGAAAATCGGCGCCCATGTGGCGGACGGCTTCGAGGAGGCGCCCCAACATGACGAAATCGACGAAGAGGCCCCGATCATCATTGCGGGCGTCGGGCGGTTCGGACAATCCGTGAACCGGATGGTCAGGGCCTCGGGCTTCAAGACCGTCGTACTGGATTCGAACCTGGAGACGATCCAGCTGATGCGCCGTTTCGGGCTGAAAAGCTTCTTCGGCGACCCCACGCGCCCCGAGTTGCTGAAGGCCGCTGGCCTCGACAAGGCCCGCGTGCTGGTGGTCTGCGTCGATGACAAGCAGTCTGCGATCAAGCTGGTGCGCTATGCCAAACGCAACCGCCCCGATATCTCGGTCGTGGCCCGCGCCCACGATCTGCTTCACGTCTACGAGCTGTATGAGGCCGGGGCCGACCACATCATCCGCGAGGTCTTCGACAGCTCTCTGCGCGCCGCGCGCTATGTGTTGGAGGACATGGGTCTTTCCGACTATGAGGCTCACGCGATGGAAACCGCCTTCTACCGCCACGATCGCCAGAACCTGCGCGCCCTGGCCGAGGTCTGGAAGCCCGGCGTTCCGGTGACTGAGAACGCGGAATACATGCGCCTGACCCGTGAGATGACGGACAACCTGGAAAGCGCGATCCTGACCCAACTTGACCAGATGCAGGACGAGGCAGCAGGCGCCCGCACACCCAAACGGGCGCGCGGCGATGTGGGCGCGCTCAGCGGGATCAGCCGAAAAACGGAGCGGCCCCCTGCCAAGGCCCCGCGTCGTCCCGGCGGCGCGCGTTAGCCGCCTGCGACCCCGGCCTCGGCAAAGGTCGCCATGCCGGAATGGCAGGCAAGCGCGCCGCGCAGGATCTGGATCGCCAAGGCCCCGCCGGACCCTTCGCCAAGCCGCAGGTCCAGTTGCAACAGGGGCGTTTTGCCCAACTGCGCCAGCATCCGTCCATGGGCCTGCTCGGCCGAGCCATGGCCCGCCACCGCATGATCCAGCGCCCCGGGCACCGCGCGTTCCAGCGCGGCGGCGGCGGCGGTGCAAATGAAGCCGTCCAGAATGACCGGGATATGCCGCACACGGGCGTGGGCGATGGCGCCCGCCATGGCCGCCAACTCGCGCCCGCCAAGGCAGCGCAACGCTTGCAGCGGGTCTTGCGCAGCCTCCGGGTTCGCCGCCAGCCCCTCGGCCACGACCTTGGATTTCAGGCTCAGCCCCGCGTCGTCGACGCCGGTGCCCCGCCCGGTCCAATCCTCGGCCGCGCCGCCGAACAGCGCATGGGCAATCGCGGCGGCGGAGGTGGTGTTGCCGATGCCCATTTCGCCCACGACCAGCAAATCGGAGGCGGGATCGAGCGCCTCCCACCCAACGGCAATCGCGGCCATGACCTCGGCCTCGGACATGGCCGGGCCTTGGGTGAAATCGGCCGTCGGCGTTTCCAGGTCAATCGGATGGACCGACATCGTCGCGCCCGCCAGCGTGCTGAGTTGGTTGATCGCCGCGCCCCCGTGGGCGAAATTCGCCACCATCTGGACCGTGACCTCTGGCGGGAAGGCGCTGACACCGCGTGCGGCAACCCCATGATTTCCCGCAAAAATCAACACCTGTGGCGCAGTGATCGCGGGCCGGGCATCGCCGCGCCATGCCGCGTACCAGATCGCAAGATCCTCCAGCCGTCCCAACGCGCCGGGAGGCTTGGTCAACTGCCCGTTGCGCTCCTGCGCGCCTGCGCGGGCCGCCTCATCGGGACCCGTGGCGGCGGCGAGGGCTGCGTGTAACTCAAGGAGCGTGGCGGGCGTCGTCATGGATGGGTTCCCTTGCGTGATGAGGTCGGGTTGATATGTAGCGGATTACGCCGTGGGTGCCCTGCGGCAGAAAGGTCCAATTCATGGCTGAAACCGACACCAACCACCCCGAGGCCCGCGACCTGATCCGCGCGGGCCAATTGCTGACCCGCCTGCCGCTACCCGGCGGCGACGGCGTGCGCGGGGCGGCGGCGGCCTGGGCGTGGCCGGTGGTGGGATTGGTCGTCGGGTTGGGTCAGGTCCTGGTCGGTCTGACCGCTTTGGGCATCGGCCTGCCTGCGGGCGTGGCCGCCGGGTTTGCCATAGCGGCAGGGCTGATGATCACGGGCGGTTTGCACGAGGACGGCTTGGCCGACTGCGCCGATGGGTTCTGGGGCGCCATGACGCGGGACCGACGGCTAGAGATCCTGAAAGACAGCCGCATCGGGGCCTACGGCGTGTTGGCGCTGATTGTGGCGATGGGCCTTCGGTGGGCGCTGTTCGCGGCGCTTCTTGCTGTCGCTCCCTTAACGCTTCTAGCGGGAGCGATGATCAGTCGGGCCGCGATGGCCGGCGTGATGGCGCGCTTGCGCTTTGCACGCGACGGGGGGCTTGCGGCCCATGTTGGCAGGCCTCCGGCCTGGGCGGCGGGGCTTGCGGCGGGCGTTGCGATTGTGGGGGCGGTGCTGGCGACAGGCGTGCTTGCCGGGATCGTGGCCACCATGGTCGCGGCCGGGGCGACGATTGCCATCGCCCTAGTGGCCCGCGCCAAGATCGGTGGTCAGACAGGGGACGTGTTGGGCGCGGCGCAGGTGGTGGCGGAACTTACCACCCTCACCGCCTGCGCCGCGATTCTCTTGTAGCAGGCTGATCAGATCAGCAAGCCGCCACGTAGTAGGTGCCGTCGCCGTTGGAATAGGCGCACTGGCCAGTCTGCGTGTTGCGCGCAACCTGCGTGCCAAGCGCAGCACCGCCGACAGTGGCCAGAACGGTCCAGGCCGGGTTGGCGTCAAACGCGCTGGCCAGCAGAAGGCCTGCACCGGCGCCACCGACGAGGCCAAGGTTGGAGCGGTCCTGTGGGGACAGCGGCTGGCAGGCGGAAATGGCGGTGGCTGCAACCAGCAGTACGGGAGCAATAAATTTTTTCATGAGGGGTCTTCCTTTCGAGTCATGGGCCGAAACCCTATAATAGATAGTCCACGTTTCCCTTGAATTGATTTGTATCACACAAAAAAACCCGCTGCGAGGGAGCAGCGGGTCAGGAATTCCGTAACGGATTTCTAAGCGAAGTTTCGCTGGTGCGCTGTCATGCGGTGCGCCGTGAAGGTCGGCTTACGCCGCCGCCACGCGCTTGGACAGCACTTCCACCAACTGTGCGCCTGCGCCTGACTCGTCGATGCCTTTGACGACGGCCAATTCACGGGTCAGACGCTCCAGCGCGGCTTCATAAAGCTGACGCTCCGAGTAGGACTGCTCGCGCTGGTCGTCGGCGCGGTGCAGGTCGCGCACCACCTCGGCGATGGCGATCAGATCGCCGGAGTTGATCTTCTGCTCATACTCCTGGGCGCGGCGCGACCACATCGCGCGCTTCACGCGGGCCTTGCCTTTCAGGGTGTCGAGCGCTTTGGACACGACCGCCGGGTCGCTCAGCGGGCGCATGCCCACTTCGGTCGCCTTGTTGGTCGGCACGCGCAACGTCATCTTGTCCTTCTCGAACGAGATCACGAACAGCTCCAGATTAAGCCCGGCGACTTCCTGCTCTTCGATCTTGATGATCCGACCCACGCCATGGGCGGGGTAGACGACGAAATCGTTGGGGCTGAAGTCGAGCGTTTTGCGGGCTTTTGTCATGCGATATTCCTTGCTCTGCACCCAATGCGGGCGACGGTAGTCGTCAAAAATTCCGGCGGAAGGCGGGACCATGCCGGTCGGGCGCTTTCCGTCAGGTGGTTGATGTTCCGTTTGGTGAAACGGCGGGCCTATGCGCCCCCAGATGTGTCAGACACGTTTACTCATTGAGCTGTATATAGCACGAATCGGACCTCATTTAAAGCGTGCCGCGCCGCAGCGTTAAGAAAGCTCTTAAAAATGAGGGGCTCAAGCAAGGGTCAGCAGCCCTCACCCATCGGCTTGAGGGGGCGGATCAGGGGTTAATCCCCGTCGCCGGGCTTCTCCGAAAACAGCTCCATCTTGCCGGGCTTGCCGTCCATCTCTTCCGCCGTGGGCAGGGGATCTTTCTTGGTGATGATCACGGGCCACATCTCGGAATACTTGCGATTGAACTCGACCCATTTGTCCATGTCCGGCTCGGTGTCCGGGCGGATCGCGTCGGCGGGGCATTCGGGCTCGCACACGCCGCAGTCGATGCATTCATCGGGGTGAATGACGAGCATGTTCTCGCCTTCGTAGAAGCAATCCACCGGGCAGACTTCGACACAATCAGTGTATTTGCAGGCGATGCAGGCATCGTTGACGATGTAGGTCATGGGCAGCTTTCGACGTTTAAATCCGGGCGGTTGGTTGCGGCTCTGCTAAGGCAGAGACGAGGGGGATGCAACGCGGCGGGATGCCACCTTGCGGGGTTGCTCAAATGTGTAAGGTAAACCTTACATATTGCCAAGGAGAGAGGGACGCGACAGGGCCTAGTCATCTTCCTCGCGAAAGGCGTCCATATCGCGGCGGTCCTTCTTGGTCGGACGGGGGCCGACGCGCGGGGGCACGGGCTCGGCCTCGGGCGTCATGTCGGTATAAAGCGCCTGGGCCTCGGCGGCGGGACCCCGGCGCTTGGCGAGGGCTTCGATCTTCACAACACGGATCTGGCGGCCCTGGGCGAAAGTCAGGACATCACCGGGCGAAACGGGCGTCGCGGTCTTGGTGACCTTGACCGCATTGACCCGCACGTGCCCGTCGCCGACCTGTCGCGCCGCAAGGCTACGGGTCTTGAAGAACCGCGCCTGCCAAAGCCATTTGTCCAGCCGGTCCTTGCGTGCCCCCTCGGGGCCCGGCGCCTTTGGAGCCGCGTCGCTTATGACTTGTCTTTCAGGGCTGCGAGGACCGCGAAGGGGTTGTCGGGATCGACCTTGGCGGATTTCTCGGGCCGGGCCGAATATGTCTTGGGCTTGTTATCGGCCTTGTCGGGGCGCTGCGGACGGTTGCCGCCCTTGCCCTGACCGCGATGCTTGCCGGGCGCGCCCTTGCCAGCAGGGCGCTTGCCGCCGCCCTCGTTGCGCTTGCCTTGGCCACCTTCCGCACGCCCTGCCTGCCCACCGTCCGCGCGACGGGGGCGTGCGTTGCCGCGGCCACGGGGGGCCCAGGTAAAGGTGTAATAGACCTCCATCTCGACCGGGGCTTCGGGTGTCTGTGCGTTTTCAAGGCCGGTTGGCACGTCGACGCCCACAAGATCCTCGTCCATCGTTTCGGGCGCAAAGGTCGCGGCAGGCTCAACGTCCCCCGCAGGCGCCTCCGGCGTGGTTGCTTCAGGCGCTTCCGGCGCAGCGGTCTCCGGCGTGGTTGTGTCAGTCGCCTCCGGCGTGGTCGCTTCAGTCGCCTCCGGCGCGGTCGCTTCAGACGCCTTCGGCGGGGCGGCCGCGGCTGGCGCGGCTTTCACCTTGGGGCGCTCCGCACGCTCGCCTTTGTAGCCCAAACCGCCCATCAGATCGGCGAATTGCTCCAGCGTCAGGCCGGAAATCGACAGCATATCAGGATTGGCCTCGAACCCGGCACGGCTGTTCTCATTGCGCAGCATGTCGGCGAGGCGTTCCAGCATATCCACACGGATCGCGCGGGCCCCCGCTTCGCGGTAGCCGGTCATCGTGGCGTGGCCCGCGGGCGCGCCTTCGACGACCGGGATCGTCACAAGGCCCGGCGGCGGGCTGTCGGGGAAGGTATCGAAGTCCTGCGCCAGGCCCCAAAGAACCACACGCAGACGCGTGGGCGCGGGCTTCAACAGCAGGGGCAGAAAGATCGTGTACTGGCCGAAACGCACACCATGCTTCCGCAAAAGGCCCCTCGCCTCCTGATCCAGTGCTTTGATGTCGTCGGCGATCTCGGCGCGGGGCACGATGCCGAAGCCTTCCAGAAGCTGGAAGGCAACGCCGCGCGCAAGGCCGGTGACGGCCTCATCGCGGGACATCGCCAGAAGCGGCTCGAACTGGGCGGCAATGCGGCGGTCGATGAAGTGTTGCAGCCGGCGCTGGACCTTTTGCACAACCTCGGCGCCCGCGTCCGCATCGACAAACGCCTCGGCAATGGGTTTCAGCGGCTCAGAACCCTTCACCAGCTTGCCCACGGCCATGTCGCCCCACATCAAGCCGCCCTGCTCTGTCAGGTCGAACTCGGTGTCGGGGGCGTTGTACATGCGGTCCGCACGCAGGTGGAACTCGGGCCGCAGGGCTGCCATGGCGGCGCTTTGCAGCGTCTTCGCCTCATCGGCAGTCGCCGTTTCATCCATGCGGAAACGGAAACCCTCGATCCGGCCAAGGACCTGGCCCTCGACACTGACTTCCCCATTCTCGTTCACTTCGGCCACAAGGCTCTCCCTCTGCTTCAATCGCCGGAGGAGCACGCTCGTCCGCCGATCGACAAATCTCAATGTCAGGGCCTGGTGTAGCGCATCTGACAGGCGGTCTTCTACGGCACGAGTCGCCCCGCGCCAATGGCTTTCGTCATCGACCCACCCCGTGCGCTGCGCCACGTAGGTCCAGGTTCGGATATAGGCAAGGCGTTTGGACAGCGTATCGATGTCGCCTTCCGTGCGATCAATCCGCTTGACCTGACGGGCCAGCCAGTCGTCGGGGACGCGGCGCGTCTCGTGGAGGAACTCGAAAATGCGCCCCAAAAGCTCGGCATGTTCAGCGTGAGAGATGCCGCGGAAATCAGGGATGTTGCAGACGTCCCACAACAGCCGCACGGCGCGCGCGTCGCCCAGGCGCTGCGCGATTTCGGGCCGGGCGATCAGCGTCTTCAGGGCCTGCACGTCATCGGCTTCGCGGGCGCGCGTCAGCCATTCGTCGTCCGTGCGTTCTTCCAGCGAAGCGACCAGCCGCTCGGCGCTGCCGAACTCAAGGTCCGAATTGCGCCACATCAGTTTGCGCACCGGCGCGAAACGGTGGTTGACGATCGCGTCGGCCAGCCCCTCGTCCAGGGGCGGTGCCTCGCCTGTCACGCCAAAGCTGCCGTCCTGTGTATGGCGCCCGGCGCGACCCGCGATCTGCGCCAATTCATTCGGCCAGAGATCGCGCATCTTGCGCCCGTCGAACTTGCGCAGGCCCGAGAAGGCCACGTGCTTGATGTCGAGGTTCAGGCCCATGCCAATGGCGTCCGTGGCCACCAGAATATCGACATCGCCGTTCTGGTACAGCTCCACCTGGGCATTGCGTGTGCGCGGGCTGAGCGCCCCCATGACGACCGCCGCCCCGCCCTTCTGACGCCTTAGCAATTCCGCCGTAGCATAGAGATTTTCAACCGAGAATCCCACAATCGCGCTGCGGCCCGGCATTCTGCTCAACTTTTTCGAACCTGCATACACAAGCTGTGAAAAACGCTCACGGTGCATGAATTCGCACCGGGGGATCAGGTCGGCAATGGCGTTGCGCATCGTGGATGCGCCCATGAACAGCGTCTCGTGCAGCCCGCGCGCGTGCAGCAGACGGTCGGTGAAAACATGGCCGCGTTCGGGATCCGCGCAGAGCTGGATCTCATCGACCGCCAGGAAATCGGCGCCGGTGGCGGTGGGCATCGCCTCCACGGTGCAGACCCAATAGGCTGCGCGCGGCGGCACGATCCGTTCCTCTCCGGTGACCAGCGCCACGACCGAAGGGCCTTTCAGCGCCACCACCTTGTCGTAGACTTCGCGCGCCAGAAGCCGAAGCGGAAGGCCGATGACACCGGTGCGATGGGCCAGCATCCGTTCAATCGCGTAATGGGTCTTGCCGGTGTTCGTGGGGCCAAGAATGGCCGCCACGCGGGAGGAAGGTTGCACTGTTCAGTCTCCCGACCAAGGACCGCTTAAAGCGCTTCGCCTTCAAGCGACACGCGCAGCCCATCAAGGAGCCGCTGGATATCGGGTTGATTGGGGTGAATGGCGTGGGCTGCCTCAAAAGCCGCAAGTGCACCATCGGTGTTGCCCATGTCTTGCAGCATCACGCCCAGGCCAGTCAGCGCGCCGAAGTGGCGCGGCTCCAGCGCCAGCACGCGCTGAATATCGGCAATGGCGGGGCCGAACATCTGCTGTTCGAAAAACAGGGTGGCGCGGGCGTTCCAGCCCTCGGCGAAATCCGGCGCATGGTCGGTCAGCGCGGTCAGATGGTCATAGGCGGCCTCGAAATCCTCGGCCTCCATGGCTTCCAGTCCCCGGCGCAGCAGGTAATCGGCCGTCGCCGAGCCCGAGATTTGCCAGCGTTGATAGACGTCGGCCTCTACCACGTCCCAGTTGCGCAGCTCTGGGTTGGCAAGGCGGTCGAGGAAATCGTCGGCGGTCGATTGCGCCTGCGCAACTACGGGAATCCCGCACAAGACTGCCGCAACGAGAGCGTTGATGATGGGTTTCTGAATCGTCATGGTCGAAACGTAGCATTCCTTACGGGCAATACTAGATCAAGAAGACGGTTTCGTGCAGGGATAGGGAAACAAGGGGACCCATTTCATGAGCAATGCAATCATCGAGGCCGCAGTCGCGGCGTTGAGCGAAAAGATGGCTGGGGCCGATTTCGACGGCACCGCCAAGTTCGAGATCGAAGGCGAAGGCGCCGTGATCGTGGACGGCACCAGCGTGCGCGCCGCCGAAGACGGTGAAGCCGCCGATGTGACAATGTCCGCCGACGCCGACGTCTTCCAGGAAATCATGTCCGGCGAGTTGAACCCCACCGCCGCCTTCATGTCCGGCAAGCTGTCTCTGGACGGCGACATGGGCACCGCGATGAAGCTTGGGTCCGCGCTCAGCTGATGCTCAAGACGGCTGACATGACCGAGCCCGCGCCCTTTTACGCCGACGTGGCAGAGGGGCCGTCCGATGTGGCGGCCTCTTGGGTCCGGGCGCAAGACGGCACCCGCCTGCGCATGGCCGTATGGCCGAACGGCGCCAAGGGCACCGTGCTGATGTTCCCCGGCCGCACCGAATATGTCGAGAAATATGGCCGCGTTGCCAGTGATCTTGCGGCCCACGGCTACGGGATGGCGGCGTTTGACTGGCGGGGTCAGGGCCTTTCCGACCGCCCCGCCCATCGCCGCGACATGGGCCATGTCGTGTCGTTCGATGAATACCGCCAGGATGTCGCGGCCTTCCGGGCGGCGATGGAATCGATGAACCTGCCCAAGCCGTGGTTCCTCATCGGTCACTCCATGGGGGGCTGTATCGGGTTGCGCGCGCTCTACGACGGCTTGCCCGTGGCGGCGGCTGCTTTCACCGGCCCGATGTGGGGCCTGCAAATGGCCCCTCTGCTCAAGACGGTCTCGCCGCTGGTGATGGTCCTTGCCGGGCCCTTCGGCTTCGGCAAGGCCTTCGCGCCGACCACCGGCCCGTGGGAGCCGTTGGAGTTCGAGAACAACACGCTCACCACGGACCGCAACCAGTTCGACTACATGTCGCGCCAGACCGATAAACACCCCGAGTTGTCCCTCGGCGGCCCCTCGCTGACCTGGGTCAAGGCGGCGATCATCGAGACCTCCGAGTTGATGGAGTTGGAACCGCTGGACATGCCGACCGTCGCCATCGTCGGCACCGGAGAACGCGTCGTCGACATCGACGCCGTCAAGACCCGCATGGCCAGTTGGCCCAAGGGCAGCTACCTCAGCATCGAAGGGGGCGAGCATGAAGTGCTGATGGAAACCGATGTCCTGCGCACGCAGTCCCTACAGGCGATCTTGGCGCTCTTCGACAGGGCGGCTGGCTAAGGGGGCACCGCGCGCTATACCGCGAAAACGCGCAACACCTCCAAAAGCCGTCCTATACACCTTCCCCGATAGCTATCACCGCACGGGCGCCCTCAAGGCCCCGTGCTCTAGCACCGGCACGGGTCCGCGCCGCCCCAGACCGCCCCTTCATTGGGCGCAGGTGGCACGTGACCAGACCTTTGCGCATCGATCTGCCTTCCGGGTGACGCCGGAGGGGCCATTGCTGCCGTTCCCAAGCGGCGCCGCTTTTCTATTCAAGATACGACAAACCAGAACGTGGCCAATGCGGCACCGCCAAACCGAGACCCTCCGCCAACAGCCTCCCCCCGCCGCTTCATACCGCGACCGGGCCCTTTCCCCGTTCCAAAAATATCCCGGGGGGCAAGGGGGCAGAGCCCCCAGAGGGGTGGGTGGGTGGGCCCACCCACCCCCTCCTTCAAAAAACGCCTCACGCCGGGACCAGAACACCCTCATCCAGCCGCAGGACCCGGTCCATGCGGGCGGCCAATTCATGGTTGTGCGTCGCGATCAACGCCGACAGACCGGTGCCGCGCACCAATTCCATCAGCACGTCGAACACCGTGTCCGAGGTCGCCGGGTCCAGGTTGCCCGTCGGCTCGTCGGCCAGCATCAGCGCGGGCGCATTGGCCAGCGCACGGCAGAAAGCCACGCGCTGCTGCTCGCCGCCCGAAAGCTCTCCGGGCCGATGCGTCGCGCGGGCCGCCATGCCGACGCGGCCCAGCAGATCCAGCGCGCGCGCCTCCGCCGCCGCCGCCGAGGCGCCATGGGCCAGCTGCGGCAGCACGATGTTTTCCACCGCCGAGAATTCCGGCAGCAGGTGGTGGAACTGGTAGACGAAGCCCACCTTGCCCCGCCGCGCCGTGGTCCGCGCGCGATCCGATGCGCCCGTGACAACCTCGCCGCCGATCTCCACCCGGCCCGCGTCCGCCGTGTCCAAAAGCCCCGCGATCTGCAACAGCGTTGACTTGCCCGCGCCCGAGGGCGCGATCAGGCCCACGATCTCTCCGCGAGCGATTGTGGCCGAGGCCCCGCGCAGCACGTTGATCTCGTTAGGTTTGCCGTGGTTGTAGGATTTTTCAATACCCTCAAGGACCAAACTATTCATAGCGCAACGCCTCCACCGGGTTCATCCGGGCCGCGCGCCGCGCCGGGAAGATCGTCACCACGAACGACAACCCCAGTGACAGGGCCATTGCGGTCAGCACATCACCGCCCTCCAGGCGCGCGGGCAGTGCGCTGATCATCCGCACGGACGGGTCCCAAACCCCGCCGCCCGCGACGTAGTTCACGAAGCTGAAAATCGGGTCGATCCAGATCGCGAAGGCGCATCCCAGCGCCACGCCCGCCAGCGTTCCGGCGATCCCGATGGCTGATCCGCAGATGAAGAACACCCGCAGGATCGACCCCTCGCTCAGCCCCACCGTGCGCAGGATCCCGATGTCGCGCGACTTGTTTTTCACCAGCATGATCAGGCCCGACACGATGTTCATCGTCGCGATCAGCACCAGGATCGACAGGATGATGAACATGATGTTGTCCTCCATCTGCAACGCCCTCAGGTAGGCGCCGGACGAGTCTTCCCACGTCCAGATCTGCACATCGCCCCCCGCCTGCAACAGGGGCAGGACGTATTGCGAGATCTGTTCGGGGTTGCTGACCGTCACCTGCACCTCGTCGGCCACGCCGTCGCGGTTGAAGTAGGTCTGCGCCTCCTCGAACGGCAGATAGACGCGGGTGCGGTCGATGTCCCAGCGGCCCACCTGGAAGATATAGACGACCTCGTAGGTCGACACGCGCGGTGAGGTGCCGAAGGGCGTGCGCGCCCCGTCGGGTGAAATCAGCCTGATCCGGTCGCCGACGTTTGCGCCCAATTCCCGTGCCACGCCCGAGCCGATGGCGATCCCCGGCCCGCCCGGCATTGGCAGTGCGCCCTCCATGTCGGGCGTGAACTGCGTCTCCTGCCCGAAATCGCTCAAGCTGCCCTGGCGCCATTCCGGCTCCGCCACCAAGGGCACCGCGGCCAGATCCTCGGGCGAGATCCCGGTCACTTCCACGGCGGAATTCCGCCCCCGGTAGCTGGACAACACCTGCCCCCGGATCACCGCCGCCGCATGCGTCACGCCGTCCACGGCGCGCACCGCTTCGGCCACGGCCTCGTATTCCTCCAACGTGCGCTCCAGACGGCCCGCGTCGTTCATTTCCGCAAGATCGTAGACCGCCACATGGGGGTTCGCGCCCAGGATGATGCCTACGAATTCATGGCGAAACCCGGCCCGGACCGCCAGCGTTGCAATCAGCGCCATCACCGCCAGCATGATGCCCAGGAAGCTGATCCAGGTCATCGCGGACACGCCACCATCACTGCGCCGCGCGCGCAGGTAACGCCAGGCGATCAGAAACTCGAACCGGGCGAAGGGTGCGGGAGGTGTGGCCATGCTGCTCAACCTTTTTGTCGTTGCGCTCAAGGTGGCCATTCCGGCCTCCAAGTCAACCGCCGCCCGCCCCTTGCGCGGATAGCCATTGAACGACTGGCCAATGTCGCTTTTAATCAATCATGTCGCAAACGGGCCATGCGGCACCTTTTCAAAAGGTCCAATAGGGAGATCCACGACGTGACATTGTACAATGCACACGACCTTCACCCCGCCGCCCGCGCCTATGCGCAGGAAGTGGCGGACGGCACCATGGACCGACGCGAGTTCCTGACCCGCGCGACCGCACTTGGCGTCACTGCCGTCGGAGCCTATGCGCTGATCGGCGCGGCCCCCGCCCGTGCCGACGGCCACATCGCGACCGGCGGCACGCTGCGCATTCAGCAGGACGTGCGCGCGCTGAAAGATCCGCCGACCTATGACTGGCCGCAAATGGCCAACGTTTCGCGCGGGTGGCTGGAATACCTCGTGCAATACAACGCCGATGGCGTGTTCGAGCCCCGCCTTCTGACCTCGTGGGAGGTCAACGACGACGCCACCCAATATGTGCTGAACCTGCGCCAAGGCGTGCAATGGAGCGACGGCACGCCGTTCACCTCGGCCGATGTCGCCTACAACATCACCCGCTGGTGCGACGCCTCGATGGAGGGCAACTCCATGGCCTCGCGCATGGCCGCGCTGATGGAAGGCGACGCCGCGCGCGACGGCGCGATCGAGGTGGTGGACGAGCATACCGTCCGCCTGAACCTGTCGCGTCCCGACATCACCATCCTGCCCACCATGTCCGACTATGCGGCGGCGATCGTGCAGAACGGCTTCACCGGCAATCCGTCGGATAATACCGTGGGAACAGGGCCTTACCGCCTTGTGTCGCTGGAAGTGGGCGTTGGCGCCGTGGTGGAACGCAACACCGATCACACCTGGTGGGGCGAAGGCACCGGCGCGTTTCTGGACCGGATCGAATACATTGATCTGGGCCAGGATCAGGCCGCGCACATCGCCGCCGTCGAGGCCGGCGAAGTCGACATGCTCTACGAGACGCTGGGTGACTTCATCGACGTCATGGACGCCATCGGCTGGACCAAGTCCGAGGCGATTTCCGCCAATTCGCTGGTGTTGCGCACCAACCAGACCAATGCGCCCTACGACGACGTCCGGGTGCGCCGCGCGCTGGCCCTTGCCACCGACAACCGCGTGCTGATGGAACTGGGCGTGAACGGTTTGGGCACGGTGGCCGAAAACCACCATGTCTGCCCGATCCATCCCGAATACGCCGATATCGGCCCTGCGGTCCAAGACGTGGCCGCCGCGCAGGCGTTGATGGAGGAAGCAGGCGCGACGGATTTCGAGCATGAGCTGATTTCCATCGATGATAGCTGGCGCCGTCCCACGACCGACGCCCTTGCAGCCCAACTGCGCGACGCCGGTTTCAACGTGACCCGAACCATCATTCCGGGCAGCACGTTCTGGAACGATTGGGCAAATTATCCCTTCAGTTCAACCGATTGGGGCCACCGCCCCTTGGGTGTCCAGAACCTGACGCTGGCCTATACCACGGGGGCCGCCTGGAACGAGACCGGGTTTGCCAACGCGGAATTCGACAGTCTGCTGGCCGATGCTTCCGCCATCGCGGATGCCGAGGCGCGGTCCGAGCTGATGGCCCAGATCGAGCAGATCATGATCGACGAAGGTGTCGTGATCCAACCCTTCTGGCGCTCCATCTATCGGCACTACACCGACAATGTGGTGGGCGCGGAAACGCACCCGATCTTCGAGATCCACGTCCACAAGCTTGGCTTCGCAGCATAGGCCAAGGATGTGACCGAACCGGCGGCAGGGCCCCCTTGCCGCCGGTTTTTCTTTGCGCATATCCCCTTTTGCCCTAGCCTGAGCCCCTGAAAACGGAGGGCTTCCCATGAAACTCGGCGCATTCTCGGTGTCCTTGGCGGTACGGGATCTGGCGAAATCCAGGGCCTTCTACGAAACGCTTGGCTTCAGCCAGATGGGCGGCGACCCCGATCACGGCTACCTCATCATGAAGAACGGCGACACGCTGATCGGCCTTTTTCACGGCATGTTCGAAGGGAACCTTTTGACCTTCAATCCAGGCTGGGATCAGGCCGCGCAGCCCTTGGACGCTTTCGACGACGTTCGCGCGATCCGCGACACGGTCGCGGCGGCGGGCTATCCGGTCGAGCAGGAAGCGGGCGAGGCCAGCGGCCCCGGCAGTTTCGTCACCCGCGACCCCGATGGCAATGTCATCCTGATCGACCAGCACAGGTAAGGGCTTGCGATGATTGATCATTCCGGCCTCAGCGTTTCGGACTTCGAGGCGGCGAAAGCCTTCTACTCCGCCGCCCTTGCGCCCCTTGGGTCCCGCTATCTGTTCACCGTCCCGCCCGAGCATACCGAAGGTGTGGCGGTTGGTGGTTTTGGACAGGACCGCCCGCAATTCTGGATCCACGCGGGCGCGGCGCAGTCACCGCCCGTGCATTTTGCCTTCACCGCCGCGTCGCGCGCGCAGGTCGATGCCTTCCACGCGGCGGCCCTGGCAGCAGGCGGCACGGACAATGGCGCGCCCGGCCTGCGGCCCCACTACCATCCCGACTATTACGGCGCCTTCGTCCTCGACCCCGATGGCAACAACATCGAAGCCGTGTGCCACGCCCCGGACGCCACGACGTAACGTCAGCCGCCTTGACGCCCCTCCCGTTTCTCGCGCAACTGGGGGCCCTCGTGTGGAGAGCGATATGTTTCAGCCAGCCATCACCGGGTCCGGGGTGTTCACCCCGGATCAGAGCATTTCCAACGACGAACTCGTCGTGGCTTTCAACGGCTACGCCGACCGGTGGAACGCCGAGAACGCCGCCGCCATCGCGGCCGGTGAGGTCGATGAGTTGGCCCATTCCTCGTCCGAATTCATCGTTGCGGCCTCTGGCATTGAACGCCGCTACGTGCTTGATAAATCGGGCCTCCTGGACCCGGAGGTGATGCACCCCTGGCTGCCAGAGCGGTCCATGGAAGACCCCGGTTTCATGGCGGAAATGGGCGTGGATGCCTGCCAGAAAGCGTTGGACATGGCGGGCGTGGACGCGGGCGATGTGGACGCCGTCATCTGCGCCGCTTCCAACCACGAACGCGCCTACCCGGCAATTGCGATCGAGATCCAGGAGGCCCTGGGCGTTCAGGGCTTCGGCTTTGACATGAACGTCGCTTGCTCCTCGGCCACCTTCGGCATTCAGGCGGCGGCGGACATGATCCGCTCGGGCTCCATCAAGCGGGCGCTGGTGGTGAACCCGGAAATCTGCTCGGCCCATCTGGAATGGCGCGACCGCGACTGCCACTTCATCTTCGGCGATGTCGCGACGGCCGTTCTGATCGAGCGGGCGGATCTGGCGAAAGGCGAAAAATTCCTCATCAAATCAACCCGCTGCGCCACGCAATTTTCCAACAACATCCGCAACAACAACGGCTTCCTGCGCCGCACGCGCGAAGGCCATATGGAAGACCGCCGCGACATGCTCTTCATGCAAAACGGGCGCAAGGTGTTCAAGGAAGTGCTGCCGCTGGTGTCGCGCCACATCGCCGATCACATGGAAGCCGAGGGCGTCGAGGCGGGCGATCTGAAGCGCCTGTGGCTGCATCAGGCCAACAAGACGATGAACGATTACATCGGCAAGAAGGTTCTGGGCCGCGTGCCCGAGGACGGAGAGCAGCCCAACATTCTGCAAGACTATGCCAACACCTCCAGCGCCGGTTCGATCATCGCCTTTGCCAAGTATTCCGATGACCTGGCACCCGGCGACACCGGGTTGATCTGCTCTTTCGGGGCCGGGTATTCCGTGGGCTCCGTGATCCTTGAGAAATCGGCCTGATCCATCTGGCGCGCCACTTGGCGCACGGCTATCGCCCTTGGCAGGTGGTTTCGCGACCGGAGATGGCCCGCGTGGATTTCCTGCAAGACATCCCCCGACTGCCCGCGTAGGGTTGCACGACCCCAGCCGGAGCCCGTCCCATGGCGCACCTTTCCCATCTGATCTATACCTCTGTGCCCTTCGGCTATGACCCCGCCGATCTGAACGGCATCCTTCTGGATGCCCGCGCCGCAAACACGCGCGACGGCGTGACCGGGGCGCTGATCTGTCGGCGCGATGTGTTCATGCAGTATCTGGAAGGCCCCTCGCGCGCGCTCAGCGCGACCTACGCACGGATCAAGAGGGACGACCGCCATGTGGAGGTTGTGGCAAGGTCCGAGGGGCCCATCGACACGCGTCTGTTCGGCGATTGGGCGATGCTGCATGATCCGGCGCAATCGCTGATCTGGTCGGTGGAAGAGGTCGAAGAGGGCCAGTTGGAGCGGGCGGGCGCGCACGATTACCAACGGATGTTCCAGTCCCTCGCCGCCAAGGCGCTGGCCCCTTAACTGCGGCTGTCGGCCTCCAGCCGCAGCTTCATCTCTACCAGAACCTTCTGAAGTTCCAGGGTTTCTTCCAACAGCCGCCGCGTCTCGTTGACCGAAATGACGCCATCCTCGATCGCCACGTGGTATTCCGACATCAGGATCGCGAACCGCTGGCTAAGCGCGATGACGTTGGAATTCACGTTGCCCTGATTGTCCCCCCGCACCGCGTTGCGCTTGTCCGAGCCATAAGACATCTGGCCACCGTTCAACTCGGCCAGGGCCGCCGTCACATGGGGAAAGCTGGAGGCCGCCTCCAGCGCCGCCACGGCATCCACCGGCATGAACCGATCCGCGTGCTCGTCGCTTTCCGAGAAATAGCGCCCCAGCGTGGCCTTGGACCGCCCGGTCAGCTCACATGCCGCCGCATAGCCTACATCCTTGATCAAGCGTTCCGTGTGGCGCTTGAGGTAGCCGCGTGCCGTAATCCCGTCCGTATCGCTCATCGCTTCGTCCCTTTTTCTGCGTGCCAGAAGACCCGCTTTGCGCACCCCCGTCAACGTCTTGCCAGCGCCGCCCACTTGGGCCAAACCAAGACCCATGGCCAAGCTTTATTTCAACTACTCCACCATGAACGCGGGCAAATCGACCCTGCTGTTGCAAGCCTCCTACAATTATATCGAGCGGGGGATGCAGACCTATCTGTTGACTGCCAACTTCGACGACCGCGCGGGCAAGGGTGTGATCGGGTCCCGGATCGGGATCGAGGCCGAGGCCGACACCTACACCCAATCCGATGATCTCTTCGCCAAGATCGAGGCGCGATTGGCGCAAGGCCCCTGCGCCTGCGTGCTGGTGGATGAGGCGCAATGGATGACCCGCGAACAGGTCTGGCAGTTGGCCCGCGCGGTCGACGACCTTGGCGTGCCGGTCATGACCTACGGGTTGCGCGTGGATTTCCGGGGCGAGCTGTTTCCCGGCTCTGCCGCGCTACTGGCGCTGGCCGATGAAATGCGAGAAGTCCGCACCATCTGCCATTGCGGGCGGAAGGCCACCATGGTGATCCGCGTGGATGAAAACGGAAACGCCGTTGCCGACGGTGCGCAGATCGAGGTGGGCGGCAACGACCGCTACATCAGCCTGTGCCGCAAGCATTTCCGCGACGCGGTGGGCGACGTGACGACGTAAAACGGTCCTGCGCGCAACGGGCTACTGAGCGGACGCAGCGGGCTTCCGCGTTCTAAGCCATTTCTTCGGCAAGCATGCCATAAACGGCATCGCGCGATGTCGTGTCGAATGGATCTGCAACCCAATGCCGGTCCATGTCCAGTTTGAGGACGGGTACAATCTGGCGCGCGATCTCGGGCGGCGTGGTTTCGTCGATGGATCCGGTTTCCCAATCGTGAAGGGCCGATGAATAGCGAATGAACGCACCGCTGATCGGCAACTCGATCAGGTCGCCCTCCGCAAAAAACCGCAACCCGTCGCCCATTTCTTCTCCGACAAGTTTCAGTTTGCTTCCAAGCCGATACTTGAGAAGTGCAACAAAGACGATTGCGGCGGAAAACGTGAACTTGTCCACAAGCACCGCGCAGCCACACGCCCCTGCGCATTCGGTGATGGCATCAATCAAGGGCATCGTTTCCAGAAAGTCGCCCCCGGTGTTGCCGCGCACGTCGATCACAAGGAACCTGCCCGGGTGCGACCGGACGAATGTGGCCGCCCTCTCGATTGCGGCCGACAACGCCTTTCCGTCGGGATCAAAGAAGCTTGGCAGGGCAATGGAGAGGCCGCGCGCGGAACAATCCCCGACATCGGCAAAACCCTTGAAATTCCAAACTGGATCAGCTTGGCCGTGTTCATTTCTTGGGTATATTTCAGTCGCCGTGATCGTGTTGGTGTGCTCCAGTTTCACGCACGTCATTTGTCCGCTTGCACTCTGGATATGGTACTCTGTCCGATGCGCGAAAGGGGCAAAGCCCAGACGTGCCAGTGCTGCGGGCCATGCCAACAAGAGAGGTCCAATCACGCGCTGTCTTTGCCGGGTGCCTGCCAGATATTTCGCTGCCGCAAGCTCAATCTCTGCGACCGGTCTGCCGTTCACGGCGATCACCTTGCCGATGGGAAGCTCCGCAAGGGCAGATGAAGTCTTGGTCAGAAATGTCGACGTGCCGATGGTCACAAATCGGAGTGGCAAGACAGAGATCGCATCATTCGGGATCAGGCGGGTGTGCCCATTTCCGGGAAGCGCCAGAAGTTGCATCGCAGACAGCAAGAACTCTTCCCTGGCATCACGCGCGGCGTGCCGCTGGAGGTCTTCGACACAGCGATCAATGATCCCCGGCGCGACGGTTGCAAAGCTGGGATCGACCCGATTCACAACGTCGAGAATAAGATCAAGGTCTTGGCTGAGGGACATTTTTTACCTTAGCACCTTGGCGAAATCGGAGTCTACGCCGGGCTCCGCCCTGCCTGTCGCCACGGGGTCGGGAATACTGCTGCGAGGAGAGCCGAAAAGGCTCGAGGAGGGGGGCGATCAGACAGCGTTGGGCGCGGCCCGCCCTTCGGCCACCGCGATCACGTTGTCCAGCGCCATGCGGCCCATATCCTCGCGTACTTCCAGCGCCGCCGTGCCCAGATGCGGCAGGAGCGTCACGTTTTCCATGGCGCGCAGGGCATCGGGCACGGCGGGTTCGAACTCAAAGACATCCAGCCCCGCGCCCGCGATCTGCCCGGCCTCCAGCGCCGCGATCAACGCCGCCTCATCCACCACGTCCCCACGAGAGATATTGACGAAGATCGCCGCGGGTTTCATCGCCGCGAATTGCGCGGCACCCATCAGGTGATGCGTTTCCGCGCCGCTTGGGGCGGCCAGAACGACGATGTCCGCCCGCGCCAATGCATCGTCCATGGGCAGTTGTTCCGCAGGGAAATCCATCTGTTTCTGCGAGCGGTTCACGAAGACGACCTTGCAGCCGAACCCGAAGTGACAGCGCTTGGCGATGGCTTGGCCAATGCGGCCCATGCCCACAACGCAGACGGTCTTTCCCGACACATGCATCCCCAGCATTTGCGTGGGATGCCATCCGGTCCAGGCGCCCGCCCGCACCATCCGCTCGCCCTCTCCGGCGCGGCGCGCGGTCATCAGGATCAGCGTGAGGGCGATATCGGCGGTGGCATCGGTGACAGCGCCCGGCGTGTTGGAGACTTCGACGCCAGCGGCGCGCGCCGCCCCCACGTCGATGTGGTTGTAGCCGACACCGAAGTTCGCCAGCAATTTGGCTTTGGGCGCGGGCGCGTCGGCGAAGGCCTGGGCGGTGAAGGCGTCGCCCAAGGACGGCAGGATCAGATCGTGTTCGCGCAGGGCGGCGACGCATTCGGCGTGGTCCATCGGCTGCGTCGTGGCGCGGCAGGTGACGTCAAAGCGCGCCTCCGCCGCCGCCATCACGCTATCGGGCAGGCGACGGGAAATCAGAAGGCTCAGCATAGGCGTTCTCCGTTGGCGATGGCTTGATCCGGGCCGACAAGCACCACGCCACCATCCGCGTCATGGAGGCCGAGGATCAGAACCTCGGAGCGGACCGGGCCGATCTGGCGGGGTGGAAAGTTGACGACGCCCATCACCTGTTTGCCGACAAGGCTTTCAGGCCTGTAGTGGGCGGTAATCTGGGCCGAGGATTTCTTCTCGCCGATCTCATCGCCGAAATCGACCCACAGCTTGATCGCAGGTTTGCGGGCCTCGGGGAAATCCTCAGCACGGGTGATGGTGCCGACGCGGATGTCGACGGCCAGGAAGTCGTCAAAGGAGATTTCGGTCATCGGCCCTCTCGTGCGGGTTTACTTGCGCAATTCGCGTGAGCGGTGCGTTGCGGCGGCCACGGTTTTGCGCATCAGCGGCGCAAGACCGCCTTCGCCCATAAGCACCTCCAGCCCCGCCTGCGTCGTGCCATTGGGGGAGGTCACGTTGATGCGCAACTGCTCGGGCGTCTCATCCGACTGTTCGGCCAGCGCGCCCGCGCCTGCGACAGTGGCCTTGGCCAGAAGCATCGCCATCTGCTCGGGCAGACCCTCGGCCCGGGCTGCGGCGGCCAGCGCATCGATCATATAGAAGATATAGGCCGGGCCAGAGCCCGAGATGCCCGTGACAGCATCGATCTGCGATTCACTGGTCAGACGCACGACCTGGCCAATCGCCAAAAGCATCCTTTCGGCCAGGTCCAGATCCTCTGCCGTCGCCTCGGCATTGCCGACGATCGCGGTGATCCCCTTGCCCACCGCGGCGGGCGTATTGGGCATGGAGCGCACGACGCGCGTGCCCGGCCCGAAGGCGCGTTCATAGGTCTGGATCGGCGTGCCAGCGGCCACCGACAGGATCAGCGTGCCACCGCCACCGAAGCGTGCGACCTGCGGCAGGGCTTCCTGCATCATCTGAGGTTTCACCGCGATCATGAGAACCGCCGGATTTTCGGGCAGATCACCGTTGATCGACACCCCCGTGCCTTGCAGCCACTCCGACGGATTGGGGTCGATGATATGCACCGCCTCGGGCGACATGCCGCCCGCCAGCCAGCCCTGCAACATGGCAGAGCCCATCTTGCCACAGCCAAGCAACACCAACCCGCGGCTGTTCACCTGCGTCATATCCATCGTAGTGCCCCCCAAGGCTCTGATAACAGCGCATGCTGCGCAAGAGAGAGTGACAGCGCAAATAGGTCAGGAAAAGGGGGGCAGCGCGCTTCGGTGCCACAGGTGTTGCCAAAGTGTTCCGGTGCCCTAGCCCGGATCACGGCCCGTTGCGGTCAGGCAGGGCGTCGGACGGCGTTTCAGGCGCGGCCGAAGCCTTCCGCAATGGCGACGTTCATTGCCTGCTCGGGCGTGTTGTCGGACCACAGCGTCAGTTGGAAGGCAGGGTAATAGCGTTCGGACGCGATGACGGCGGTTTCCACCATGCAGGCGATCTGATCAGCCGAGGCCAGCTGCTCTCCGGCCAGCACCAGCCCGTAGCGGTACACCATCAGCTTTTGCGCGGCCCAGTAGGTGAAGGCCCCGGCCCAACAGCGGTCATTCACAAGGTTGAGCGCCTCGAACAGCTTGGGCCTGGTTTCCTCGGGCGGGTCGAGATCGAAGGTGCAGATCATCCGCAGCGTCTCGTCATAGGCGGACCAGGCGAGCGTGATGGAGTAGGTGCGCCACTGCCCTTCGATCGACATGGCGATCTGATCATCGGCGATGCGATCAAAGTCCCACGCATGGTGGGTGGCGAGGGTTTCGACGATATCGATTGGATGCAGGTCCTCGATATCGATGTATTCTTCCGCGTGCGACATAGCCCCAAACCTTCCAGGTTGGCAGCCCGCGCGGCCTTGGTGGTTCAATCCCAAGACTCCCCACAGACTGGGTGTCTTTCCTAGGGCTTGGCTGCTCGGCCTCAATCCCTACGAAATATGGTGGTCCTTTGGGGACTCGCTGTAAAGAATTATTTTTGTTGGGGAAACCGGGCCGAGTCGTGAATTTCGCGGATACCCACAAGATATTGCGGTTTTGTCAAGACGATCCACAAGACCGGGAGTTATCCACAGATTTCTGTGGAGAGGCTGGGGGGAAGGTGTGGGTAAGTGTCGTGGCCTACTCTGCCGCCAGCACGCTATGCTGCGTTAACCCTTGGCGCAGATCACGGGCCTGCGCGGCGCTTAGCCCGCTGCTTACGACTTCGATGAAGGCAATACCAGCCCGGTCACAGACAGCACGTTTGATGGCATCGCGGTCGCGGGCGTTGCCTTGAAAATGACCGCTGCCCTGGTACTCGATCACAAAGATGGGCAGCCAATCGGCATCCACGATCAGGAAATCGACCCGCTTGGCGTTGAAGGCGTTGAATACGGTTTGCCAGGTCGCGCGTGAGGTTTGCTGGCCGTCCTGCCGAAGGAACTCTCCCATGGAGACCTGTGACAAGAGCGTATGCGCACGGCTTTCGGCGACAATATGCGACAACTCTCGGTGCACTTTGCGCTCGGATTGGTTCAACACGAGCTGCGGGGTCAGGGGGGCACGGCGTATGGACCTGAGCGTTCGCCGCAGGGACGCCGGTGCGCTGCGGCGGCCTTTGCCTGTGAAAAGGCCCAGAAGCAGGATGACCCCCAAAAGGGCCCAAAAGCCGGGGAAGATGGGGATCGATTGAACAAGGGCCATGGTATCCATGGCGCATGTTTGGCCGGCACTCGGGGCAAAAGTTTGGCATCAAGGGCGCGGGCACAAAAAAACCGCCCCCCCCCCTGAGGGAGCGGTTCCAGAAAGTCGGGGGGGCTTACTTGCCTTCCAGCGCGTCCAGACGGGCCTTGAGCACCTCGTTCTCTTCACGGGCTTTTTGGGCCATGGCGCGCACGGCGTCGAATTCTTCGCGGGTCACGAGGTTCCGGTTCGCCAGCCAACGATCCATCATGCCATTCATCGCCGTCTCGGCCTCGTCCTTCGCGCCCTGGGCCACGCCCATCGCGTTGGTCATCAACTGGCTGATGTCGTCCATTACTTTGTTGCGCGTCTGCATTTGAGACTCCTGTTCTGCTGCACCCGATATGGGCGCACATCGCGCCCGGATCAAGGTTGACAACGTCGCATCACGCCCGCACCCAAGGGGGAAATTTGTGCGTGAGGCCCCCCTGATGATCAGTGCCGCCATCCCCTTCCCCCCCCTGTCGCCCGAGATCTTCACGATCTCGCTTGGCAGCTTCACCTTCGCGCTGCGCTGGTATGCCTTGGCCTATCTGGTCGGCCTTGGCCTTGGCTGGTGGGTGATCGTGCAGGCGTGCAAGCGGCCTGGGTTGTGGCCGGGCGACACGGCGCCGATGGCCCCCGCGAAGGTCGAGGGGTTGCTGACGGCGGTGGTCCTGGGCGTCATTCTGGGCGGGCGATTGGGCTATGTGGCGTTCTATCAACCGGGCTTCTACCTGGAAAACCCCGGCCTGATCCTTCAGGTCTGGCAGGGGGGCATGTCGTTCCATGGCGGGCTGTTGGGCGTGACGATTGCGGCGCTGATCTTCTGCCGGATCAACAAATCGCCACCGTTGCAGGTGGCCGACGCCATGGCGATGGTCGTGGGCTTTGGCCTGCTGCTGGGGCGCACGGCGAATTTCATCAACGCCGAATTGTGGGGCCGCGCGTCAGATGTGCCCTGGGCGGTGATCTTTCCGGGTGCCGCCGCGCAGGATTGCGCGGGGCCGGAAGGGTTGGTCGACTACCTTGGCGCGACGGTCTGCGCGCGCCATCCCTCACAACTCTATGAGGCGGCGCTGGAGGGCGCGGTGTTGCTGGCTGTTGTGCTCTATCTTGGGTTCAGGAAGGGCTGGCTGAAACGGCCCGGCGCGATCACGGGGATGTTCCTGCTGATCTACGGCACCTCGCGCTACCTGGTGGAATTCTTCCGCCAGCCCGACGCGCAATTCGTCGGCCCCGACAACCCCATCGGCTATGCGCTGGCCCTATCCCCAAGCGTGGGGCTGACGATGGGTCAGATCCTGACGATCCCCATGGTGCTGGCCGGGTTCTGGCTGGTTTTGCGGTCCAGACGTGTCGCTTGAAGACCGCATGATCGCGCGCATCGCGCGGATGGGGCCGATGTCCCTGGCCGACTATATGGCCGAGTGTCTGCACGACCCAAGGTTCGGCTATTACGCGACGCGCGATCCCTTGGGCGCTTCCGGAGATTTCACGACGGCGCCCGAGATTTCACAGATGTTCGGAGAGTTGATCGGCCTGTGGCTGGCACAGGTCTGGATGGATCAAGGCGGCGCGCCCTGCATGTTGGTGGAGCTTGGGCCGGGCCGCGGGACCTTGATGGCAGACATCATGCGCGCCACGCGGGGCGTGCCGGGGTTCCATCAGGCGGTGACACTGCATCTGGTGGAAGCCTCGCCCGTCCTGCGCGCCGCCCAGGCCGAGACGTTGAAAGCCCATGGGCCGACATTCCACGACAGCCTTGCCGATGTGCCGGAGGGGCCGATGCTGCTGGTGGCCAACGAATTCTTCGACGCGCTGCCGATCCGCCAGTTCCAGATGAACGACGCAGGCGATTGGCAGGAGCGGCAGGTGGGCGCGCGGGATGGCAAGCTCATTTGGGGTCTCGCGCCGCCTGCGCCGCTGGAGGTGCGCGACGGCTTCACCCCCGGCATGATCCTGGAGACCTGCGCCCCCGCTCAGGCGATTGCGGGCGAGATTGGCCGCCGTTTGCGCCATGGCGGGGCCGCGCTGATCGTGGATTATGGCGATTGGCTGAGCCAAGGCGATACGTTTCAGGCGCTGGCGGGTCACGCTTACGTGGACCCGCTGCACACCCCCGGCGAGGCCGATTTGACCGCCCATGTCGCGTTTGAGCCGCTCGCAAGGGCGGCTGGGGTGCGCGCCTCAACGCTGACGCCGCAGGGGGTGTTTCTGGAACGGCTTGGCATCACCGCGCGGGCGCAGGCCTTGGCGAAAGGTCTTGGCGGCGCGGCGCTGGAGGCGCATATCGCGGCGCACCGACGGTTGACGCACCCCGATGAAATGGGGACCCTGTTCAAGGTGCTGGCGCTAGGCGATCCCGAAACGCCGCTGCCCCCTGCCCTGGAGCCTTCTGCATGACGCTTTCGCCCCTTACCTCGCCGTTGTTGGATGGCATCACGCACGGCTTTTTCACCCGGCAGGGCGGCGCCTCGACCGGGATCTACGCGGGGCTGAATTGCGGCTCGGGCTCGTCTGACCAGGCAGAGGTCGTGGCGATGAACCGCGCGCGGGTGGCCGATGCCATGGGGGTGGACGCCTTGGCGAGCGTTCATCAGGTGCACTCGGCCGACGCGGTAGTGGCCGATCTCGCGGCAAAGCCCAAGGCGGACGGGTTGGTGACGGATACGCCGGGCGTGGCCCTGACGATCCTGACCGCCGATTGCCAGCCGGTTCTGTTCGCCGACCGCGACGCGGGCGTCGTGGGGGCGGCCCACGCGGGCTGGAAAGGCGCATTGGACGGCGTGCTGGAGGCGACGTTGGAGAAGATGGAAGACCTGGGCGCGGATCGCGGGCGGGTGCGGGCCGTCATTGGCCCCTCGATCAGCCAGCGCGCCTACGAGGTGGGCCAGGAATTTCTGGAACGGTTCATGGATGAGGACCCGGATCACGGGCGGTTCTTCGTGAATGGCGTGGACGGCAAATACCAGTTCGACCTGGTGGGCTTTGGCCTTTGGCGTCTGCGCGCGGCGGGCGTGGCCGAGGCCGAATGGACCGGCCATTGCACCTATTCGGACCCAGCGCTGTTCTACTCCTACCGCAGGGCGACTCACCGGGGCGAGGCGGACTATGGCCGGTTGATCGCGTCCATTCGCCTGTAAGGGCACCTGATTGGCTCTGAATGGGACACAATCGCGGCAAGCCCTGCCCCATGATGCACACAATTTGAAATGTCTTGCCGGAAAACCCTAACGAAACAACGCGATTGCATGCCGGGTTCTGCCTCAAAATGGCCCAGAAGATTTACCGCCTGTTAGTCTTTTTGCCTCAAGACTGACCCAAATCCGAGCCAGATTAGCTGCAACGAAACAATGACAGCTCAACACTGAGCGCTCGGCAAAAGGAACAGGCAAATGAAAACGCGTCGCTGGATGGAAAAGGTCTTGGACGAAGCGAAAAAAGAGCAGATCGACCTGCCGTGGTCGCGCAAGGTACGCGCCGAACGGCGTGCGGAGAAACCGCAATTGCTCACCGCCGCAGAATAAAGCGGCAGACCCCGGAGCAGCCTCAGATCTACAGACCCCGGGCCCCAAAAAACACAAGAACGCTTGCAAGAGGGTGGCCAGAATGGCCGCCCTTCGTTCGTTTCAGGGGGCGTCGTGTAGGGATGTGAGCATGACGCGGCGGCGGGGCGTGCCCCGCCCTACGGCGTGATGTCGACAGTCGTTTCCAGCGCATCAATCAGCGGTTGCAACGCGGCTTCATGGCGGCGCCACCCGGCGACGGCGCTGGTGCCGATGGGCTGGCGCGCCTGGGCGAAGCTGAGGGTCTGGATGCGCCGCCCCGTCGCCTCGGGCGCGAGGCAGGCGTCATTCCACGGCAGGCCGGTGGCGTCCAGAAGGGCGCGAATGTGGGGTTCAGGCTCTGCCGTCAGGGCCTCGTATTCCACGACGTGAACCCGGTCGGGCAGCGCGGCTTGCCAGAAGGCCGTGACCGCATCGTGCAGCCGGATGTAGCGCCCCATCGCCCGCAAATCATAGGCGTAGCGGTGCAATCCTTTGGGGAACATGTTTCGGAAAAGCGACAGGCCCACGTCGCGCGGATCCCGCTTGACCAGCACGAAATGCGCGCCGGGCAACGCCCGGGCGGCATGGCCGATGCGCGAGAAGGTGGCGATGGCCTTGTCGGCGATCACCGGCGCGCCGCCCGTACGCCGATGCGCGGCTTCGAGGTAGCGCGCGCCCGCCGTGGCGAGCGTTTCGCTGGACAATGTATCGTGGCGAAGCGCCTCCAGCACCGGCGCGAGGGCACGGGAGAGGAACGGCATCTCGCCGCCCGCGGCCACCTTCGGATGAGCGGCGAGGATCGTCTCGATCAAGGTGGTGCCCGAGCGCGGCAGGCCGGTGACGAAGATCACCGGATCGGCGAGCCCCGTGGCAGAAAGATGCTTGAGGGCCTCCCACTCGGCAACCAAGGTGCGGGCCTCGGCCAGATCGGCGTCGAAGCCGTAGGGATAGGTTTTCGCCATCAAGCGGTTTGCCGTTTCCAGATGCGGGAAGACGGCATCGTGCTGGCCCAGATCGCCCCGCGCCTTGGCGCTTGCAAAATGCAGCGCGGCGCGGTCGTAGGGCTTGAGGTCGGGGCGCGCCAAGGCCGCATCGAGGCGCGGCAGAAGCGGGTCATCGGCGGTGATCTTGCGCCCGTTCATGTAGGCGCGGAAGGCCTCGCCGCCCGAGGGGTTGGCGTCGATGGCGGCACTCAGCGCGGCCTCTGCCGCCGGAAAATCGCCTGCGGATTGGTAAAGCTGCGCGCGGTGGGTCAGCAGGTCCGGCGTGGGGTTGGTCAGGGCGTGGTCAATCACCGCCTCGGCGCCCGTGATGTCGCCCGCCTCTTCCAGGGCCATGGCGGTACTGCGCAAGAGCGGCACGCGGGACGCGCCCGCCTTGATGGCGGCTTTCGCAGCGTCCAGCGCACGGTCGCCCTGCCCGGTTTGCGCCAGCGCCAAGGCCAGTTCCGCCGACCAGCGGGCGGATTTCGCGCCATGGCCGGCCAGCGCGGCTACGGCATCCTGGGGCCGGGCGATCTCGCGCAGAAGGCGGGCGCGGATCAGTGTGGCCTCCGGCATGTCCATCCCCGTCAGTGTCGCCTCCGCCAAGGTGGGGCGCGCGTCCGCCAGATAGGCCCGCGCGAGGGCCAGGCGCGCCGGAACATGGGACGGGTCGCGGGTGGTCGCGGCCTCCAACGGGGCGGTGGCGGGTTTGGACAGCGCCAGGCGCGCCTCCCCCAATACATAGGCAGGCCAGAAAGCGGCGGGGGCCAGTTTGGCAAGCGTCAGGGCGCCTGCCTCGGCCTGATCGGCGCGGCCCGCCTTGAGCGCGGCCAGGATCGGGCGGACGTCGGCCTCGGACCCCAAGGGCACCTTGGCGCGCTGCGCCTCCTTCTCCAGCTTCACGCGGGCGCCGCCCCGCAACACACCGTGCAGACCCTGCCAGATCGCGGCCTCCTTCGGCTTGAGCTTCAGGGCGGCACGGAAGGCGGCTTCGGCCTGCTTGGGGTCGGTGCCCGCAAGGCAGCGGGCGCGTTGAAACAGCACCTCGGGGATATCGGATTTCAGCGCCAGAATGCGGTCATAGATCGCAAGCGCCGCCTCTGTCTGGCCCGCCTGCTGCGCGGCAAGCCCCTCTCGGTAGAGGGCGCCCAGATCGAGATTGGCCATGGCTCAGGCGATCTGCGCGAGGCGGTCTTCCATCACGTCGAAGGGCACGCCGGGCGCATCCTTGGCCCCCCGGATCACCAGCGACGTGCGGACGGAGGCCACGTTGGGGGCCGAGGTCAACTCTCCGGTCAGGAAGGTCTGGAACGACGAGAGGTCGGGGGCGACGCACTTCAGGATGAAATCGATCTCGCCGTTGAGCATGTGACATTCGCGAACCAAGGGCCAATCGTTGCACCGCTCTTCAAAGGCGGTCAGGTCGGCTTCGGCCTGGCTGGCAAGGCTGATCATTGCGAAAACCTGCACCTCGAACCCCAATTGGCGCGCGTCGACATCGGCATGGTAGCCCTTGATGTAGCCCGCGTCCTCCAGCGTGCGCACGCGGCGCAGACAGGGCGGCGCGGAAATGCCCACACGCTTGGCAAGTTCCACGTTGGTCATGCGACCATCGTCCTGCAATTCGGCCAGAATCTTCCGGTCGATCGGGTCGAGTTTGGTATGCGCCATAGGTGTCGTTCCCTGCATGTGCGGTTTTCAGATGAACCGCATCCCCCATCGTTTGCGCAATTATATTTCACGGATGCGCAAGAAATGGAATAGCTCACTTGCAGGTGAAGGTCTTTTCTGGGGGGGTTTCATCGCTGCGCCCGCAGGGATATATCGGCTGGATCCTTCCCCTGCTGCCCCGAGGCCTGCACATGTCCAACGCCCGCCACACCCGTCTTCTGATCATCGGCTCCGGCCCCGCTGGCTACACGGCGGGCATCTATGCCAGCCGCGCCATGCTGGAGCCCATCCTGGTGCAGGGCATTCAGCCCGGCGGCCAGCTGACGATCACCACGGATGTGGAAAACTGGCCCGGCGACAATTCGGTGATGGGCCCGGACCTGATGGTGCGGATGGAGGCCCACGCCAAGGAAATGGGCACCGAGATCATCGGCGACCACATCATGTCATTGGATCTGTCCAAACGCCCGTTCACGGCGCAAGGCGACAGCGGCACGACCTACACGGCGGACGCGGTGGTTCTGGCAACGGGCGCACAGGCCAAGTGGTTGGGCCTGCCGTCCGAGGAACATTTCAAGGGTTTTGGCGTCAGCGCCTGCGCCACCTGCGACGGTTTCTTTTACCGCGGCATGGAGATCGTCGTGATCGGCGGCGGCAACACGGCCGTGGAAGAGGCGCTGTTCCTGACCAACTTCGCCAGCAAGGTCACGCTGATCCATCGCCGCGACAGCCTGCGCGCCGAGAAGATCATGCAGGACCGCCTGTTCAAGAACCCCAAGGTCGAGGTACTGTGGAATCACTCGGTGGAAGAGGTCATCGGCACCGATGAGCCGCGCGGCGTCGAGGGTGTGCGCGCCAAGCATGTGGAAACCGGAGAGATCACGGAAATCCCGTGCAAGGGCTTCTTTGTCGCCATCGGCCATGCCCCCGCGACGGAATTGGTCAAGGACCAATTGGAAATGCACAACGGCGGCTACGTGAAGGTACAGCCGGGCACGACGAAGACGTCGATCCCCGGCGTCTTTGCGGCGGGCGATCTGACGGATCACGTCTATCGTCAGGCGGTGACAAGCGCGGGCATGGGCTGCATGGCCGCGTTGGATGCCGAGAAATACCTGGCCGAAATGGAAGGCGAGGAAACGGTTGAAGCGGGCGCCTACGCCGCGCCCGTGGCCGAATAGAGCGCCCCACCCTCGCGGAGCTTTAGCGTCTTGAGTGGCTTGTGCAGGCGGACGCGCCGACCGCCTGCACAACAGAATTAATCCCCGATAATTTCAAATTAATTGGGCACTTTAGGCGCATTCCCGCCTCATTGCTTCGTCATCAAGGGTCATGTGTATCCAGTAAGTCGAGCAAACAAATGAACATCAAAGCGTATTTTGCGTCCGAGAACGGCGCCATATCAGTGGATTGGGTCGTCATGACCAGTGGCCTTGTGGGCCTTGGGTTGGCAACGGCCGGCGTCGTTTCAGGCGGTGTCGAAGGGGCCTCCAACAACATCTCCAACGCGCTGATCGGGCAAGACGTTTCAACCGCCTTCCAGTCCGCGTTCGTGGCCGCGACCGCCGCGTTGACGGCGACTTCCGTGTGGGATGATCCTAATGTGACGTCGCGGGAATTCGCGAATGTCGAGCAACTGTCGTTTTCCTCGGAGATCGATTTCCAGACGACCGACGAAGGGATCATTTTCGAATCCGGGGGAACCGGGCGCGGGTTCATCCTCTATCAACATGATGGGATGCTCTATTTGCAGGCCGGTGACGGCAGTGGCACGGGGCCGGCGTCCAACCGGGGCGAAGCGTCGTGGCAGGTCACAGAGGGCACTTATACGATCGAAGGATCGATGGACGCCGATAACGGGTTGGCGCTTTATGTGAACGGCACCCTTGTGGATCAATCCTCTTTCTCCAACCGGGACCTTTCCGGCGGCAACCACGGGTCCGTGGGCGGCGGCACAAGTAGCGTCGCGCGCAACAGGGGCAACTTCAGCGCCACAAGCGAAGGCCATCCGGGCGTCACCGAAGTGGCGTTCTATGAGGACCAGACGATTCAGTGAACGACGGATGCCGATGACCTGAGCCCGGCGGGCTTCCGCGCGATTTGAGCGCTTTCGGCAACAGTTTGTTCAAACTTGAACGAACCCCTTCCCATGCCCTGCCCTCCGTGACATACGTTCATCCGTGAACGCAATCCGGACCGTGCCAAATGCCTGCCCCTACCCCCGCCCCCCTGCCGGAAGATGATCTTCTCTTCCGCCTGCTGCGCCAGATCGATGTCGCGCCGGAAGGCTCGCAACGGGTGACAGCGCAGGCGATTGACGTCAGCCTTGGGCGGCTCAACGCGCTGTTGCGCGCGGTGTGCGATGCGGGACTGGTGCAGATTACCGCCAAGAACGGCCCCGACCGCCGCCAAAAGGTCAGCTATGCCCTGACGCCGCGCGGCGCGGCCCACAAATCAAAGCTGGCGGATCAGTTCCTTGCCCGCAAGTTCGATGAATATAACGCGCTCCACGCTGAATTGACCGGCAAGGCGCTTTCCCCCACAGCACTGAAAAACAGGACCACGACAATGGCAGCCCCCCTCCACGCTCCGATCCCGGAACTCTTCGTCTCTTACGACAGCGCCCAGAAACTGAAGGTCGAGGCGGGCGAACTGCCGTCCTGGGACCTGACCGCGCGACAGGTCTGCGACCTGGAACTGCTGATGAACGGCGGCTTCAACCCGCTGAAAGGCTTCATGGGTGAGGCGGATTACAACGGCGTGGTGGAGAACATGCGCCTGGAGGACGGCTCGCTTTGGCCGATGCCGATCACGTTGGACGTGTCGGAGGCATTTGCAGGCGGCGTTGAGCCCGGCCAGGACATCGCGCTGCGCGACGCGGAAGGCGTGATCCTGGCGATCCTGTCGATCAGCGACAAATGGCAGCCCAACAAGGGCGTTGAGGCTTTGAGGGTCTACGGTGCCGATGACATCGCGCATCCGGCGGTGAACTACCTGCATAACGTCGCGGGGCCGATCTACCTGGGCGGCGCGATCACCGGCATCCAGCAGCCAGTGCACTACGATTTCCGCGCCCGCCGCGACACCCCGAATGAGCTGCGCGCCTATTTCCGCAAGCTTGGCTGGCGCAAGATCGTGGCGTTCCAGACCCGCAATCCCCTGCACCGCGCGCACCAGGAGTTGACCTTCCGCGCCGCGAAGGAGGCACAGGCCAACCTGCTGATCCACCCCGTCGTGGGCCTGACCAAGCCCGGCGATGTGGATCACTTCACCCGCGTGCGCTGTTACGAGGCGGTGCTGGACCAATACCCGGCGGCCACGACCACGATGAGCCTGCTCAATTTGGCGATGCGGATGGCCGGCCCGCGCGAGGCCGTGTGGCACGGGTTGATCCGAAAGAACCATGGCTGCACCCACTTCATCGTCGGCCGCGACCATGCGGGGCCGGGCAAGAACTCGGCCGGGGAAGATTTCTACGGCCCCTACGATGCGCAGGACCTGTTCCGCGAGCATCAGGAGGAAATTGGCATCGAAATGGTCGACTTCAAACACATGGTCTATGTGCAGGAGCGCGCCCAGTATGAGCCCGCCGATGAGATCATGGACAAGGACGACGTGACGATCCTCAATATCTCGGGCACCGAATTGCGTCGCCGCCTGCGCGAAGGGCTTGAGATCCCCGAATGGTTCAGCTTCCCGCAGGTTGTGAAGGAGCTTCGGCGGACGTCGCCGCCGCGCTCCAACCAGGGTTTCACGGTGTTCTTCACCGGGCTGTCCGGCTCGGGTAAATCAACGATCGCCAACGCGATCATGGTGAAACTGATGGAGCAAGGCGGGCGTCCGGTGACGCTGCTGGACGGCGATGTGGTGCGCAAGAACCTGTCATCGGAGTTGGGGTTCAGCAAGGAGCACCGGGATCTGAACATCCGGCGGATTGGCTATGTGGCCTCGGAAATCACCAAGAACGGCGGCATCGCGATCTGCGCGCCGATTGCGCCCTATACGGCGACGCGGCGGGCGGTTCGCGAAGAAATCGAGCAGTTCGGCGCGTTCATCGAGGTGCATGTAGCGACCTCTCTGGAGGAGTGTGAGCGGAGGGACCGGAAGGGGCTCTACAAGCTGGCGCGGGAAGGGAAGATCAAGGAATTCACCGGGATCTCCGACCCCTATGAAGCGCCGACAGACGCCGAGCAGGTGGTGGATACCGAGGGGATGGACGTGGACTATTGCGCGCAGCAAGTGCTGTTGAAGCTGGAGAGCATGGGGTTGATCAAGGCTTGAGTTTGGGTGGGGTGCTCAAGCTTGAGCACCCCACCCATGCCTTTGAAAACGCTTTATTTTCGTATTTTCGTTAAGGTTTTAGTAGCCTTTGTGCGGGGTGTCGGGTGCTGTTTCCCTCGGCGCGGTTGTCCGTGACAGCGCGGCCCGCGTGGTGGGTCCGTTCAATGTCGTGGCACTTCACGCCTACGGCTTTCCTGGCGGACCGATTGTGGTTCTTGCAGCGATTTCGGGGGGCGCGCGCGGCGACGTATACGCTCCGCGTCCTAACGAGGCGGCGCATACGGATATTTTTAAGAATGACGACCAAACAGACCGAGCGGGGGGCAAAGTCGAAGCGTCACACGCCTCCCGCACAGAGCGTGCATCTTGTCTGGACAAAATGGACATTTTAGCCATATACTGATGGTTGAAAGGGGACGCCAATGACTCGCGTTTCAGCCACAGAATTCAAGAACAACATCGGCGCGTTCAGTGATGCGGCGATGGATCAGCCGGTAATCATCACCAGCCACCAACGGGATCGCTTGGTGTTGATGTCAGCGGAAGAATATCGCCGCCTGACCGGCACGGCGGAAGGTGCGAGAGGTGACGACAAGGCGCGGTTGCGCCGTATCGCGGACCGGCACGGCAGCACGCTGACGGAACTTTCCAAACGATGACAGCGCCGAGATAGCTTTTTCGTGCAGAAGTTGAGGAACTTCAGGCCATCGCAATCGACAAGGACGGGGGGTTATCCGGCGGGCTGACCAGACCAGAACTCCTCGATTCCGCCCTTGCCAGGCCGAAGAACGACTACGCCTATTCGGGCGAGCGGGATATGTTCAACCTTGCATCGGCCCATGCGGAAGGGATCGCCCGGAACCATGCCTTTGCCGATGCCAACAAGCGCACTGCGTTTTTGGCGGCGGCGCTGTTTTTGTTCGACAACGGCTTTGATCTTCAACCGGCCAAGGGCAGTGAACATGCGGACATGATGGTTTCTCTTACGAGCAAGGACATCACGCGAGAGGATGCGGCCAAGCATCTGCGCGATCATTCCCGCAGCATGGCCTAGACCATAGGCTGAAGGATTGAGCTCTCACTCATCCGTATCCGTCGGGTCATCCGCGCCCGGCTCGACCTCGGTCACGTCGGGCGTTTCGGCTGGGGCGGGGCCGTCGCCGGAGGCGGGCAGGCCGTTTTCCCACGCGCCTTCCAGCACTTCGCCCGTCGCGTAGGTCATGGTGCCTGCGCCCTGGCGGCGGCCGTTGACGAAGGTGCCGACGTAGACGTCTCCGTTGGAGTAGGTGGCGGTGCCTTGGCCGTTGATCTCTCCGTCATCCCAGGCGCCGGTGTAGGTGAAGCCGTCAGGCATGGTGAGGGTGCCTTGGCCCTCGCGCTGGCCCGCGACGAAGGTGCCTTCATAGATGGTGCCATCGGCGTAGGTCGCGCGGCCCTGTCCGTGGCGCAGGCCGTCTTCCCACTGGCCTTGGTATTGGTAGCCGTCCGGGTGGCTCATCGTGCCTTGGCCGTGTTGGCGCGCGTTGAGGAACTGGCCATCGTAGACGAGGCCATTGGCATAGGTCGCCACGCCCGCGCCCTGGATCACGCCATCGACCCAGGCACCCACATAGGACGCGCTGTCGGGGTAAGTGATGGTGCCCGTGCCATGGGCAAGGTCGTTGCGGAAGGTGCCGGTGTAGACGGAGCCATCGGGGTAGGTGACGGTCCCCTCCCCCTCGATCCGGCCCTCGACCCATTGGCCCACGTAGATGTAGCCATCGATCCCGGTGAAGGTGCCTTGCCCGTGACGGCGGTCGCCTGCGAAAGCGCCCTCATAGACATCGCCGTTTTCATAGGTCACGCGGCCCGCGCCCTGGCGTTGACCGTTGACCAGCGCCCCCACGTAAACATCGCCGTTGGGCTGGGTCAGCGTGCCCTGGCCGTTGATCTGGCCCTCGGCCCATTGGCCATCATAAATCACGCCATCGGCCATCACCAACCGCCCGGTGCCGGACCGGACGCCGCCTGCGAATTGGCCCGTGTACGTGGCACCATCGGGGTAGGTGATGGTGCCGGTGCCCTGCTTGACGCCGTCGACCCATTCCCCCTCGTAGCGGTAACCATTGGGCCCCGTCATCAGGCCGGTGCCATGGTGCAGCGCGTTGCGGAAGGAGCCGGTATAGGTGACGCCGTTGGAATAGACGGCAGTGCCAGAGCCTTCGATCCGCCCCTCGACCCAGGCCCCTTCATAGGTGGAGCCATCGGCGAAGGTGATCATGCCGGTGCCTTGCGGGCGGCCTGCGACGAAGGCGCCTACATAGATTGATTGGTCGGGGAAGACGGCGCGGCCCTGGCCGCGGATCTCGCCATCCACCCACTCGCCCGTGTACTCGTACCCGTTGGGCAGGCGGTAGGTGCCGGTGCCATGCTGGACGCCGTTGCGGAACTCGCCCTCATAAATTCCGCCGTTGTCGTATTGCTGGATGTCGGTCGTCGTCTCGCCGGCGTCCTGCGCAAAGGCACTGCCTGCGATCATGATCGCCGCCGCCCCGGAAATCATGCTAAGTCTCAAAAACCGTGACGTCATTGCTCGCCCCCCTCAACCGGAGATGTTGTTCATTTCATCCGCAAAGCTAGGTGACGAAGGGCCTTCGCGCAACGTCTTTAACCTTTGGAATGGGCGGCTTGGCGCTTGGACGCGCGCGTCAAACTGATAAGAAGGCGCCGTAAACGCCCAGGAGGCACCATGGCCGACACCTTTCGCCTGACTTTGGCACAACTCAACCCGACCCTTGGGGACCTGGCGGGGAACGCCAAACTTGTGCGCCGCGCCTTCGCCGAGGCAAAGCGCGAGGGCAGCGATTTCCTGGCCTTCCCGGAGATGTTCATCACCGGCTACCAGCTGTTGGACCTGGTAATGAAGCAGGCCTTCGCCGAGGATGTGCAACGGGTCATCGCAGGGCTGGCCGAAGAGCTGGCCGATGGCCCGGCGTTCGGCATCGGCGGGCCGATGTGGGGCGGCGACAAGCCTTACAACGCTTATTACATCTGCGAGGGCGGGCGTGTCGTGGCGACGATCCTCAAGCACCACCTGCCCAATTATTCCGTCTTCGACGAGGTCCGCTATTATCACAGCGCCGCGCCGCAGGGGCCGGTGAACATCAAGGGCGTGCGCATCGGTTTCCCGATCTGCGAGGACGCCTGGTACGAGGATGTCTGCGAGACGCTGGAGGAATCCGGGGCCGAGATCCTGATCACGCCCAACGGATCGCCTTATCATCGCGGCAAGATGGAGCTGCGGCAGTCGGTTGTCGTGTCCCGCGTGGTCGAGACGGGCTTGCCGATGGCCTATCTGAACCTTCTGGGCGGGCAGGATGACCAGGTTTTCGACGGCGGGTCCTTCGTGCTGAACCGGGGCGGTGCCCTGGCGGTGCAGATGCCGCAGTTCGAGGAGGTCCTGGAAGAGGTCGATTTCGTGCGCGGCCCCGAAGGATGGGTGGCGCAGGACGGCGTGAAGGCCCGTCTGCCCGGCGAATACGAGGCCGATTACCGCGTCATGGTCATGGCGCTGGCGGATTACCTGCGCAAGACCGGCTTCAAATCGGTGGTTCTGGGGCTGTCGGGCGGGATCGACAGTGCCATCGTGGCCTGTATCGCCGCCGATGCGATTGGGCCGGAGAACGTCCATTGCGTGATGCTGCCGTCGCAATTCACCTCGGAGGAGTCTCTGGAGGATGCGCGCGACGTGGTCGAACGCCTGGGCGTACGGCTTGATACGATCCCGATCACACCTGCGCGAGAAGCGGTGACAGCTTCGCTGGCCCCGTTGTTCGAAGGGCTGGCGGAGGACGTTACGGAAGAAAACATCCAGTCCCGCCTGCGCGGTGTGATGCTGATGGCGCTGAGCAACAAGTTCGGCTCCATGCTGCTGACAACCGGCAATAAATCCGAGGTCGCGGTGGGCTATGCCACGATCTACGGCGACATGGCGGGGGGCTACAACCCGATCAAGGACCTTTACAAGACCCGCGTGTTCGAGACCTGCCGCTGGCGCAACCGCGAACACCGCGACTGGATGCTGGCCCCCGCAGGCGAAGTCATCCCGCCGCGCGTCATCGACAAGCCCCCCACCGCCGAGTTGCGAGAGGGCCAGAAAGACGAAGACAGCCTGCCGCCCTACGCGGATCTCGACGTGATGCTGGAAATGCTGATCGACAAGGATCTGAGCGTCGCCGAAGTGGTGGCCGCAGGCTATGATCCCGCGTGGGTCCACAAGATCGAGCGGTTGATTTACCTGAGCGAATACAAGCGCTTCCAGGCCGCGCCGGGCGCGCGCCTGACACAAAAGGCGTTCTGGCTGGACCGCCGCTATCCGGTGGCGAACAAGTGGCGGGATGGGGGCTAAGCGATGCCGATGAGGGTAAAATTGCCGCTTTGGGTGGCTGTCATGTGGACCTGCACGCTCTCTCCGGCGGCAGCAGAAACGACCGTTGAGGAGATTATGCCAGCCTGCGAAGCCGCGCTTGATGAGAGCTATCTGGTGCGACGGCCCGCTGGATTTTGCATCGGGTTTATCACCGGCGTATGGCAGATGATGGCGGTGAATTGCTTGAATCCCGAGCCGCGTGCAGCCTTACCCGTAGAGTTGCAGGCAGGCGACATCCCGTCATGGCGTGCGAGCGTTCAAGCGTTTCTGAATTGGGCTGAGGATCACCCCGAGCAATGGGACGAGACTTTCTTCATGGGAACGTTGCTCGCGCTGTCATCTACGTTTCCCTGCGAAGAATAGGGACGTCCGCAATAGATGCGCCCTCACTGGTTGAGGCATTTGGCCTGATCAGTGCTGCGTTCGAATAATCAAGGTCGCGCCAAGTCTGAACTGCGCTTAGCGGCAAGGATTCCCGCCATGGGCCGAAGGCGCGGTTTCGGCTAGGATGACAGCGCCCCGCCCCCTGCCAAAGGCCCCTTGCCCATGTTCCGTTTTGCCTTTCCCGCCCTGACCGTTTTGACGCTGATTGCCTGTCAGCCCGCCGCCCATGACAACACGCCCTACGGCCAAGAGCGTGTGGACGAATGCATTGCCACCGCTTGCGCCACGCTTAACGTCGACGGCCTTGGCTTGCGCGATTATGGTCAGGTCAATGCCCTGTCTCACGTCACCTCGTTGATGGTGAGTTACACTGATTTCGATAGTCTGTCGGATATCGCCGACATGGCGCAGCTGCGCGAATTGCATCTGAGCAACAGCCAGGTCACGGACCTGTCGGGTCTGGCCGCCTTCCCGAACCTGGCCCTTGTCCATATGCAGGGCGTGAGCGCCGAGGCGCTGGCCACGGCGCGTTTTCCCGCAGGCGTGCGGGAGTTGGCCCTTGGCGGCCCCGGAGCAACGGATTTGTCCATCGTGCACCGAGTGCCGGGTTTGCGGCGCCTGCACGTCGACACCTTCACCACCTCTGTCAGCCTCGCCGCGCTGGAGGGGCATGGGAACCTGAGCACGGTTCATCTGGGTGATATCCGAGGGCTGGACCTGTCCCCCTTGCTGGCCCTGCCTGCGTTGCGAGCCGTCTCGCTGGAGTTCGAGCCCGGCGGCCCCGATCCCGTCCAGACATCGGTGATTGCGCAGTTGCGCGCCCGCGGCGTCACGGTGTCCACCGAAGAGGTCGTTGTGCCTGTTTGTTAGAACCCTCTGCCAAAGCGGTCCGCCAAGACCGCCCGCCAAGCGCCCGCCCCCTTGCCTTCCCGACCCCGAGCGCGTTCCCTGATGCCGTGATACAGGGGCGCGCCGCATGACCGATTTCCTTCTCTTATCCTTCATCTTCCTGATCGCGGGCGTAATCTCTGTGCCGATCGCAAGCCGTCTGGGCCTGGGGTCGGTACTTGGCTACCTGATTGCGGGCATCGTGATCAGCCCGATCCTGGGATGGCTGGGGGTCGACGTGATTTCGATCCAGCATTTCGCGGAATTCGGCGTGGTGATGATGCTGTTCCTGGTGGGGTTGGAACTGCAACCCAAGGCGCTGTGGGACATGCGGGGGAAGTTGATCGGGCTTGGAGGGGGGCAGGTTGTGCTGACCGCCCTTGCGGTCATGGGGGTGACGATTGCGCTGGGGCAGACATGGCAGATCAGCCTGGCGATCGGGTTGGTCTTTGCGTTGTCCTCTACCGCGATCGTTCTGCAAACGCTTGGAGAGAAGGGGCTTCTAAAGTCCGACGGCGGGCAGGGCAGCTTCTCGGTCCTGTTGACGCAGGATATTGCCGTGATCCCGATGCTGGCGCTTCTGCCGCTTCTGGCGATGCCCGAGCTGGCCGATATGGGGGCCGATCTTGCGCACAGCGGCGAGGACGCCGCCCATGGCGGCGACAGCCACGGGGAGCCGATGAGCCTTGTGGCGGGCCTGAACGGGTGGCAAACCGCGCTGGTCACATTGGGCGCGGTGGGCTTCGTGGTTGTCGGCGGCTCGCTTCTGACCGGGCCGCTTTTCCGCTTCATCGCAAGCGCCAACCTGCGCGAGTTGTTCACCGCCACGGCCCTGATGATGGTGATCGGCATCGCGCTTCTGATGTCGCTTGTCGGCCTGTCGCCTGCCCTTGGCACCTTTCTGGCGGGCGTGGTGCTGGCGAATTCCGCCTATCGGCACGAGTTGGAGTCAGACATCGACCCGTTTCGGGGTCTGCTGCTTGGCCTGTTCTTCATGACCGTGGGGGCGGGCGTGAATTTCACCCTTCTGGGCGAAAACCTGGGTGCCGTCCTTGTCCTGACCCTGGGCCTCATGGCCCTGAAGGCGGTGATCCTGATCGCGCTGGCCTATGTGTTTCGGATCAAGGGGGCCGACAAATGGTTGATGGCCCTCAGCCTTGCCCAGGCCGGTGAGTTCGGCTTCGTGCTTTTGTCTTTCACGGTCGCCAACAACGTCCTGCCGCCCGCGCTGTCGGATCTGCTTTTGCTGGTGGTCGCCCTGTCGATGCTGCTGACGCCTGCGCTTTTCATCCTGTACGACCGCGTGATCGCGCCCCGTTACGCTGCCTCCGAGGCGCCCGAGGCCGACACGATGCCTGAGGACGCCAAGATCATCATCGCGGGCGCCGGACGCGTCGGCGGTCTTGTGGACCGCGTGCTGCGCGCGGCGGGGCACGAGACGACGGTTATCGACTATAGCTCTCGCAAGTTGGAGGTGATGGCGAAGTTCGGCGCCAAGATCTACTTCGGCGACGCCACCCGCCCCGACCTTCTGGCCGCCGCCGGCTTGGGCAACGCAAAGGTGCTGATCGTCGCCATCGACGACCGCGACGGGATCACGCAGATCGTCGAATACGCCCATAAGACCTACCCCGATCTGCACATCATCGCGCGGGCCTGTGACCGGGATCACGTCTATGATCTGTGGTTCCACGGCTGCCGCGATATCATCCGCGAGACCTACGACAGCACGCTGCGCATGGGCCGTTCCGCATTTCAGGCCCTGGGCGTGGAAGCGGAGGCGGCGCAGGCCATGGTCGATGCGTTCAACGCCCACGACCGCAAGGCCATGATCGAGGTCGCGTCGGTGCACAAGGTCGGCGTCGCGCCCCATGAAAACCCGGACTACGTCGCCAAGGTTGCAGAGATGCGGGACGACATGCAGACCGCATTGCGCGCCGACATGGACGCGATCCGCGACGGTCGCCCCAGCGGTGCGCAAGTGGCCGGTCGTACCAGCGGTGCGCAAGTGGCCGGTCGCAAAAAGGGGGCGGACATGGCCGACCGTACCGAGGGGGTGGAGATGGAAAGCGACGCCCGACCAAAGCCGGACGTCCGCTAAACGTCAGTGCACGCTGTGGGGCTGCATGTCGTTCTGGCGCGCGACCACAAAGGCCAGTTCCCGGTCGCGCACAAGGGCCAGATGCTGCCCGTCTTCGCCGCCAATCGCATAGAGGGACGTCAGGCCATGGGCCTGCTCCTGCACCTCTTCGGGCAGGTCATCGACGGCGATCTTGCGGATGTACACGATCCGGCGCTCCGGCGATTGCTCGGGCGTATGGGATTTGAAATCAGTCATTTGCTCTCACCTCCGGTTTGAATTGTTTCTGCATCTGCAGAGGCAGCCTGGATCTTTTCCGCATCTGCGGGGGCGGTCTGGATTTTCCCCGATTTCGCCGGGCTGCTTTGGATCTTGATGGTCTGCACCACACTGTCGGGCACGACGCGGGTCAAATCGACGTGGAGAAGGCCGTTCTCCAATTCGGCACCGGCGACATCGACGCCATCGGCCAGCACGAACGAGCGCTGGAATTGCCGCGTCGCGATCCCTCGATGCAGGAACACGCGGTCCGTGGCCGTGTCGCCCTGCTTGCCCCGGATCACCAACTGGCGATCCTCGACGGTGATCGACAGATCATCCTCGGCAAAACCGGCAACGGCCAGCGTGATGCGGTAGGCATTGTCGCCCCGCTGTTCGATATTGTAGGGCGGATAGCCCTCGTTCCCGGATTTGGCGGTGCGCTCCACCAGCCGCTCCAACTGGTCGAACCCCAACAGATAGGGGTGGGAGGCAAGGGTCAGTTTCGTCATCTAAGGCACATCCTTACGGTAAAGCGATCTGCAGTTCTCACGGTACCCCCCGCATTCGGCAGGGCCCGGTAGCAGAAATATGGGGATGCACAGGCCCGCCTGCAAGTCCGAGAGGCTTGGAGTGCCCCGGCAATGGCGCTAGTCTACGGCTCTGGAATCGGGGAACAGCAGCCAATGAATGCGCCATCAGAGATGAGCCACGAGGACGTCTTGCGCGTGAAGCTGGAGGTCTTGAAGCGCGAGCACCGCGATCTGGACGCCGCCATCGACGCGCTGCAAGAGGCGGTGAACCCCGACCAGCTGACGCTGAAACGGCTGAAAACCCAGAAGTTGCAGTTGAAAGACCGCATCGCCCGCATCGAGGATGAGCTGACCCCCGACATCATCGCTTGAGCACGGGGCCCGCACACGTATAGTGCGCGCTCATTTGAGGCGAAGGGCAGGCAGGCAATGGTTCAGGTCGCGATCATCATGGGCTCTCAATCGGATTGGCCCACCATGCGGGAGGCCGCCGATATTCTGGATGCCCTGGGCGTGGGGTACGAGGCGAAGATCGTTTCGGCCCACCGCACGCCGGACCGGCTGTGGGACTTCGGCAAAGGTGCCGTTGACGCGGGCCTGAAGGTGATCATCGCGGGGGCCGGCGGGGCGGCGCATCTGCCCGGCATGGTGGCCTCCAAGACCCGTGTGCCGGTGATCGGCGTGCCGGTCCAGACCAAGGCGCTTTCGGGTGTCGACAGCCTCTATTCCATCGTCCAGATGCCCAAGGGCTACCCCGTGGCCACCATGGCGATCGGCGCAGCGGGCGCTGCGAACGCGGGCCTGATGGCGGCGGCGATCCTTGCCAATGGCGACGCGGCGCTGGCGGCGCGGCTGGACAAATGGCGCGCCGATCTGAGCGCGTCGATCCCCGAGGTGCCTTCCGATGAGTAATCCCCTCCCCTCCGGCAGCGTTGTCGGCATCCTTGGCGGCGGCCAGCTTGGCCGCATGTTGGCCATGGCGGCGGCAAAACTGGGCTACAAGGCCCATATCTTCGAGCCCGGCGCCGCCCCGGCGGCGGACGTCGCGGCGGACTGGACGCAAGCGAGCTACGATGACCTCGACGCGCTGAAGCGCTTCGCGGAGGCCTGCGACGTCATCACCTTCGAGTTCGAGAACATCCCCGCCGAGGCCCTTGACGTCATCGCCGCCACCACGCCGCTGTTCCCTGACCGCCGGGCGCTGGAAACCAGCCAGGATCGCCTGATCGAGAAGGCCTTTCTGCGCGATTTGGGTCTGAGAACCGCCCCCTACGCCCCGGTCAATGGCGACATCCACGACGTGCTGGCCACCACCGGCACGCCCGCGATCCTGAAGACGCGGCGGTTCGGCTACGACGGCAAGGGGCAGGCCCGCGTCATGGATCCGACTGATGCCGAAAGCGCGCTGGACGCCCTGCAAGGTGCCCCCGCCATTGCCGAGGGTTTTGTCGATTTCTCCATGGAAATCAGCGTGATCGCTGCACGGGGGCAGGACGGCAGCGTGGCGGCCTTTGACCCCGGCGAGAACGTCCACCACGACGGTATCCTCGACACCACGACGGTCCCTGCCCAGATCTCGGCCGCGCTGAAAACAGATGCGGTGCTGATGGCGTCGCAGATCCTCAATGCGCTGGATTACGTCGGTGTCCTTGGGGTCGAGTTGTTCGTGACGCCCCAGGGGCTCATCGTCAACGAGGTCGCGCCGCGGGTGCACAACTCTGGCCATTGGACCCAGGCGGGCTGCGCCGTCGATCAGTTCGAACAGCACATCCGTGCCGTGACCGGATGGCCCCTGGGCGATGGCAGCCGCCACGCCAACGTCACGATGGAGAACCTGATCGGCGACGCCATCGACCGCGCCCCTGCACTGGCGGCCGAGGCCGGGGTCCAGATCCACCTTTATGGCAAATCGGAAACACGCCCGGGCCGCAAGATGGGTCATATCAACCGGGTGACAGGTCCGGCGTGACGGCGCCGAAAGCGCCAAGGGCCCCCCTGTTCATCTTGCCAAAAAAACTCATGCTGACCGCCCCACAAGGCGCAGGCGCCTCCAATGGGGTCCCAAGGGGGAGCGCGAGGGGGGGGCTTCCCCCCTCGCCACCGGCGACGGGCGCGGCACGCGCACGGCGCAACCCCGGAAGTGCCCCAACCAGATGGCCTGGCGCCTATTCTATCAGATCCCCGATCGCCTCGATCACGCTCAAATCGGGGTCAAACGCCCCGTGGTCCAGAAACGACTGAACCTGTGCCATCACAAGCGGACTGTTCATCATGAACGTATGGGTGACGGGCAGAACGATGTGATCCGCCATGCCGTCCACGACCGTGCGGTCCACGCCAACCTTGCCATCGTCCGGCCCCGGGATCAGCGCCGAATAGATCGGGTTCAGCGTTCGGTTTCCCGCAATCACACCCAGTTCGAAATCCACATCCCCCAGCCGGTTCACCAGGTCGCCGGGGTCCGTTCCCAACTGCATCCCCGCCGGGCCATTGAGCCATTCGAAGGGCTCCAGTGGCCCGAACACATCCACCAGTTCCGAGCCGCCATTGGGCGGTGCCAACATCACCACGCGGCCAAGGTAAGGCATCGCATGCTCGCCCAACCAGTAGCGCGCCAGGATCCCCCCCATGGAGTGGGTGACAAAATGCACCCTCTGCAACCCGCACCGCGCCAGCGCGGGTGGGATCGTGGCGTCCGCCAACTCTGCAATGGACGCGCTGGTGGACGGATACGTGCGGTTTTCCACCTGATAGCCCAAGGCCTCCAGCCGCTCTTCCAGCAGGTAAAGCGATGTCTCGCTGCGCGCCAAACCATGCAGCAAAACAACGCAATCGGCGCGCACCGGGGCGGCGACAAGCAGAAGCAGGAAAAAGGAAACAACCAAACGCATTTCCCATAGATAGGCGATCCCCCCCTCCCATACGAGGGCCTTGCCCTCGGCGCGTCGTAACGTCAGTTTCGCCCTCATGTCCAAGCCCATTTCCAAGCCCGATTCCAGGCCCATCTCCAGGCCCCCTGGCCGCCCGATCCGCATGGCTGTCCGAGGCATCTTGATGATCGACGACCGCCTGCTTCTGGTCAACGCCTGGCCCGAGGCAAAATCCGACCTCATGTGCGCGCCCGGCGGCGGCGCCGATCCCCACAGCTCGCTTGAAGACAACCTGAAACGCGAGTTCCTTGAGGAAACCGGGCTGGAAATCGCGGTCGGTGCGCCGTGCCTGATCAACGAATTCCACGACCGCAGGCGCGATTTCCATCAGGTCGACGTCTACTTCCGCGTGACGCTGATATCGGGCGACCCCTTGCAGGACTGGACCGACCCGGAAGGCATCGTCACCAAGCGCCGCCTTGTGACGCGCGCGGAAATGGCCGAGGTCCGCGTAAAGCCCGACAGTCTGGAGCGCATCGCCTGGGACGGCGGCATCTTCTATGACGTGCTGGAGCCCGTCCTGCGCTGAAACAGGCCCAGGCCGTAGGCGATCCCGCCCAGGGTGACGGCCCCGGCCCCCACCATGCGCCAGGTGATGACCTCTCCCAATAGCGCCACCCCTGCCGCCATCGCGATGACCGGCACCGTCAGTTGCAACAGCGCCGACGTGGAGCCCCGCAATTTCGGCAGCACGTCATACCACAGGGCATATCCAAGGCCCGAGGTCAGCCCGCCCGCCACCACGGCCAACACGATGCCCGTAACCGTCGTCGCCACGCCATCGATCTGCACCGGGCGCAGCAGCGTCAACAGCAACAGGGGCGGCACCGACCAGATGAAATTCGCCCCGGTCTCGGCCATCGGGTACGTCGCCCTGCGCCCCGCCAGGCTGTAGATGCCCCAGCCCACCGCCGCCGCCAACATGGCAATGACGGCGACAGCCGGAAGCGCGGCCGCCCCGGAGGGCCAGCTGAGCCAAGCCAGCCCTGCAAGGGCCAGCGCCGCGCCGATCCAGCGCCGCGCGGGCGGACGCTCACCACCGATCAGCGCCCCTGCAAACATCGTCACCTGCACGCCACCGAACAGGATCAACGCGCCAAGACCTGCGTCCATCTGGATGTAAGAAATTGAAAACCCTATCAGATAAACGGTAAGGCTTCCCGCCCCCACGATCCGCGCAGGTGCCAGCACCGGTAAGCCCCGGCGTTGGATCAACACCAGGACCGCCAGCGTCACCGCGCCCGCGAAGGCGCGCACGAGGGCGAACACGATGGCATCAATCTCGCCGCCGCCCACCGCCATGCGGTTCAGGATCGAGTTCGAGGCGAAGGCCACGAGGACGACGCAGATCAGGAAGACAAACCGCATGTTACTGTACCATTCGCAAAGCCAATTCGCCCGTCAGATGGGTGACGCGGCCGGCGCAGAAGACGCCCTCGATCCGGCGCGTCTTCTCCGACATCACCACCAGATCAGCCCGCCGTCCGGGACACAAGCACCCCCGGTCGCCCCAGCCCATCACACCTGCGGGCCCCGCCGAGATCAGGCCCCAAGCGTCCTGCAACGGCATGCCAGCGTCCCATAGTTTCAGCGCCGCACGATGCAGCGAGGGGTAGTGGTAATCCGAGACCAACGCGCGCACGAGCCCGTCGGCAATCAACGCCTCGGCAGAGACTTTCTTGTCATGGGAGCCGCCCCGCACGACATTCGGCGCGCCCATGATTACCGGCTCGCCCGCCGCGACAGCGGCTTCGGCGGCGGCGCGGGTTTCGGGAAACTCCGCGATGGTCGCACCAAAGGCCCGGTGGCGGGCGCGATCCTCGGCGGTGGCGTCATCATGGCTACCGATGTGCACGCCCTGCGCCCGCAGGTCTGCGGTCAGTCCCGCAAGGGCCTGAAGGGCTTGTGGCATCGCGTCATGAAGCCGTTGCAACAGCGCGTGGTGAGCCTCGGGCGAGCGCCCGGATTTCAGGGCCTGCCCTGTCAGGCGGGGCGGGCGTTTGCCCGCCGCAAGGGCGCTGTGGGGCAAATGGTCATTCAGCACGACGTAGCGGATGTTTTCCCGCGCGATCAGCGCGCGGGCGCGGTCGAACTGATCGGCGACCGAAGTCTCCAGCCGCAACTGCACATGCAGATCCGTGGCGGCGTGCCCGTCTTTCACTGCCCCGGCCAGCACCTCAGCGAAATCTGGCCCCCGCATGCCGCCTTCCCACGAAAAGAACTGCGCCAGCATCGCCGTGGTGATGCCGTTGGACGCAAGCTCTGCCTCCACCGCGCGCAGGCCCAGGGCCGGGTCCGATTGCGCGCCACGGCGCGGTGCCATGTGGTGTTCGAACCCGTCCCCATGCAGGTCGATGATGCCCGGCAGGATCAGGTAGCCCGTCGCATCCACATGACGCGCGGCCCGCCCCGCGATGCGACCGTCGTGGATAGAGATATTTGCCTCCGTCAGTCCGTCGGCAAGAAGTACTTCGCCGTCGGCAAAACAGAGTGAGAGAGTGGAGATGGCCATGGGCGGGACCCTGTCAGCCCGCATCAGAAAATAAAAGGGGCGCCGCAAATGGACGCCCCTTATTCGTAGTTCCGTCTGCCCCGGATGAGCAGCAGATCGTCAGGCAGGACGCAATCTATGCGAGGGACCGATCAGCGCGTGATTTGCGCAATCCCATCGTTCCGACAGCGCCCAAGCCGCCGAGCATAAGCAGGATGCCGGCCGGAAGCGGAATTGGGGCGGCATTCTCGACGATAAGGGTCATGGGCAAGGTCCGCCCGCTGCTGAATGGGAGAGTCGAACTGGTGTAAGTTCCGAGGTTGAACAACGAAAAGTCCACGGCAATCTCAAGCGCGCCGGTCCAGGACACGACATCCCCGGTCGAGAAGGACAGCGGGCCACTGTCAATGCGGATACCGAATTCATCGTCCGACGACGGCGTATCATCATCGAGGTGAATGCCCGTGATCGAACTTGTCGCGCCTCCGTTGACGGCAACGCTTGCGGTGGACGACGTGGCGGACAGTTCCGCAAGGTTGAGGACGCGCACGAAATCCCCAACCTCGGCCCAAACGTCACTGTTCATTGCCGGGAACCCAAATGATGCGTCCGCGAGCGCGACCGCATCTCCGGAGAACGCAAGAGTAGTTGTGCCGTTCCCGTCAATACCACTGAAGGTGACCGTAAGGGCATCCGCTGTTCCCGCAGCTAATACGAACGCCATCGCAGCAAGAACTGATTTTTCAAACATGTGACTAATCCCCATAAAAATAAATTGAACTTGAAAACACTAGCGCTGCGGACATTACGAAGTCAATCGGGATGAGTTTTCTATCCGAGACCGCGGTACGGCATGCGCTTCGATGAAACATTTATAGGCACTTTGAACTTTCTGGACCAATTTCAGGCACTTTCCAAAAAAACGGGCTCGGGCCGACCGTAGGTCGGAAAAACCATAAATATGTTGAGATGTGTCTTGCCGAGGACGCCACCAAAAGAACCAGACCTTGCCCGCTTTTTCTTCTGACCGCCCATTTGTTTCAATTCGCGGCGCCAAAGGACGAAAACTATTGCATAAATCCGCGATGGGAACATGACAAAGGGGCCCGAAGGCCCCTTTGCATTACCTATCAGAAAGCTGACTTTGCGACGGCAAAGCTGCTTACATCATGCCGCCCATGCCGCCCATGTCGGGCATGCCGCCACCGGCACCGCCGCCGTCCTTGGACGGCTTCTCGGCGATCATGGCTTCCGTCGTGATCAGCAGGCCAGCGACAGAGGCCGCGTCTTGCAGAGCCGTGCGGACAACCTTGGCCGGGTCAATCACGCCGAACTTGAACATGTCGCCATATTCTTCGGTCTGCGCGTTGAAGCCAAAGGTCTTGTCGCTGGATTCGCGGATCTTGCCCGCGACGACAGACCCGTCGACGCCGGAGTTCTCTGCGATCTGACGCAGCGGAGCTTCCAGAGCCTTGCGGACGATTGCGATACCGGCGTCTTGGTCGGAGTTTGCACCCGTCAAGCCAGTCAGCGCCTTGCCACCCTGGATCAGAGCCACACCACCACCGACGACGATGCCCTCTTGGACAGCGGCGCGGGTTGCGTTGAGCGCGTCGTCGACGCGGTCCTTGCGCTCTTTCACTTCGATCTCGGACATACCGCCGACCTTGATCACGGCAACACCGCCGGCCAGTTTGGCCACGCGCTCTTGCAGCTTCTCACGGTCGTAGTCGGAGGTGGACTCTTCGATCTGCTGACGGATCTGGGCAACACGTGCCTCGATCTCGGCTTTGGCGCCGTTGCCGTCGATGATCGTGGTTTCGTCCTTGGTGATCGTCAGACGCTTGGCGGTGCCGAGCATGTCCATGGTCACCGACTCCAGCTTCATGCCGAGGTCTTCCGCGATGACCTGACCACCGGTCAGGATCGCGATGTCTTGCAGCATTGCCTTGCGACGATCACCGAAGCCCGGTGCCTTGACGGCCGCGATCTTCAGGCCGCCACGCAGCTTGTTCACGACGAGCGTGGCAAGGGCTTCGCCCTCGACATCTTCGGCGATGATCAGCAGCGGCTTGCCGGACTGGATAACGGTTTCCAGAAGCGGAACCATCGGCTGAAGCGAAGACAGCTTCTTCTCGTGCAGCAGGATCAGGCAGTCTTCCAGCTCGGCGACCATCTTGTCGGGGTTGGTCACGAAGTAGGGGGACAGGTAGCCGCGGTCGAACTGCATGCCTTCGACAACTTCGGTCTCGGTGTCGAGGCCCTTGTTCTCTTCCACGGTGATGACGCCGTCGTTGCCGACTTTCTGCATCGCATCCGCGATCTGGCGGCCGATTTCAGCTTCGCCGTTGGCGGAGATGGTGCCGACCTGGGCAACTTCGTCGCTGTCAGCGACTTCACGGGCAGAGGCCTGGATCTCGGCGATGACCTTGGTCACGGCCAGATCGATGCCGCGCTTGAGGTCCATGGGGTTCATGCCGGCGGCAACCGACTTGAGGCCTTCCTTGATGATGGCTTGCGCCAGCACGGTCGCGGTGGTGGTGCCGTCGCCGGCCTCATCATTGGTGCGGGAAGCGACTTCCTTCACCATCTGTGCGCCCATGTTCTCGAACTTGTCCTCAAGCTCGATCTCTTTGGCGACAGATACACCGTCCTTCGTGATGCGCGGGGCGCCGAAGGATTTGTCGATGACCACGTTGCGGCCTTTGGGGCCGAGCGTGACTTTGACCGCATCGGCGAGGGTGTTGACACCCTTCAGCATACGATTGCGGGCGTCGGTATCAAAACGGACGTCTTTGGCCATGATGGCGTCTCCTTGAAATTAGAGGTACTTTTCAGCGTACGGATCGGTCCGCGTCTTAGGTGATGATGCCCAAGATGTCGGATTCCTTCATCATCAGCAGTTCTTCGCCGTCGAGCGTCACTTCCGTGCCGGACCATTTGCCGAACAGGATGCGGTCGCCTTGCTTGACGGCCATTTCGATCAGCTCGCCGGAGTCCTTGCGGGCGCCTTCGCCACAGGAAACGACTTCACCCTCAGAGGGCTTTTCTTTCGCGCTTTCGGGGATGATCAGACCACCCTTGGTCTTTTCCTCGGATTCAACACGGCGAACCAACACGCGGTCATGCAGCGGTTTCAATGCCATTTTCGGCCTCTCCTCTATCCGGTTAGGGATTGTCTCTCTGATGTATTGGCACTCGCCAGTGGTGAGTGCCAACGACGGGGAGATAAGGACGCAGACTTCGGCTGTCAAGTCGCGCCCGACGGTAATCAGCAATTAAGACCTTGCCACTAAGCAGGGGGGAACCCGATTCACCCTGGATATTGCCGATGACCTTTTTCTCAAGCCTCTCGTTTAAGTTCCGCATGCTTTTGTGCGTCACGATTTCCCTGCTGATCTTTGGCGCGGCGATGGCCTACAAGGCATCCCTCATGGTCATCGATGCCTACGCGTATGGCGTCAATGTCGCCAACGTGTCGGCCGTGCGCCTGATCGTGAACGAGCTGGAGGATGAGTTTTCGGGCCTTTCGCATTCGGGGTCACAAAACGCCAGCGTCGAAAGCTTGACGTGGGACGATATGCCGGACGATGTGGATGACGACAGGCTGGATGCGGTGCGTTCGGTGTCGGGCCTTCATGCGACCGTGTTCAGATGGAATCCCGAAACGCAGGACTTCATTCGCGACGCAACCACCATCGAAACGGCGCCAGGCCAACGCGCCGTGGGCACCCCCATGGCGCGCGGGGTCGTCTATGACGCCATGGTCGCGGGGGAGACCTTCGTGGGAGAGGTGGACATCCTGGGCCAGGGCTACGTGACCTATTACCATCCCGTGCGCGACAGCGCGGGCAACACGGTCAGCGTCTTCTTTTCGGGCTACCCGGACGCGTCACTGATGGCCGATGCGCGCAGCAGCCTGATCTTGAGCGCCGCCATCTCCTCCCTGGTGTTGGCACTTATCCTGATGGGCACGTTCTTCTTTGTGGCCCGTTCCTTGCGGCCCTTGAATGCCGCCACGCAGTCGATCGTGAACCTGTCACGTGGAAATCTTGACGACGACATCTCATTCACCGATCGCAAAGATGAAATCGGGCAGATCTCTCAATCCTTGCTGGTGTTGCAGGCCTCGATGCAAGAGGCGGCGGAACTGAAGATAACGGATGCCGAAAAATCGGAAGAGGCCGCCGCCAGGCAGCGGGACCAGGCCATTGTGGTGGAGGCATTGACCGAAGGTTTGGGGCGCTTGGGCAACCTCGACCTGACGACACATATCGAAAGTGACCCCAACGCGCCCTTCCCCGCCGAGTACGAAGGGCTGCGCACGTCTTTCAACATGCTTGTCGATAACCTGTCCGAAAGTGTCGAAGCCATCCGGGAAGTCGCCGATGAGGTCAACCAGGACGCCCGCGAAATGGCAAGTTCCTCGCAGGATCTGTCCGGGCGCACGGAAAAACAGGCGGCTACACTGGAAGAATCCGCCGCTGCGTTGGAAGAATTGAGCGCCAGTATTCAGTCGACTGCCAAAAATGCCAGTGACGCAGAGGCCAACACCAGCGAGAACCGCGCCGTTGCGAAACGGACGGGGGACATCGTCGAGACGGCCATTTCGGCGATGGCGGCGATTGAGGAGTCGTCTCGGAAAATCACGCAGATCATCTCTGTGATCGATGACATCGCGTTCCAGACGAACCTGCTGGCGCTCAATGCGGGCGTCGAAGCCGCCCGGGCCGGGGATGCCGGTCGCGGCTTTGCTGTCGTCGCCTCGGAAGTTCGGGCGCTGGCGCAGCATTCGTCGGCCTCCGCACAAGAGATCAAGGCGCTGATCGCCTCGTCCAGTGAACAGGTGGAAAATGGCAGCAAACTGGTGCGAAACGCTGGCGACTCGATCGGGGACATCGTGTCCCGCGTCGATCGCGTCGCAAGCCTGGTGTCCGACATCGCCCTGTCGGCCAAGGAGCAATCAATTGGCGTGACAGAGATCAACACCGGCGTTCGGGAGCTGGACTCGGCCACTCAGCGCAATGCCGCCATGGCTGAAGAGGCCTCTGCCGCTAGCGAAAGCCTGACCGCCGCCGCCGACCGACTTGCAAACCAACTGGCCCGTTTTCAGGTTTCGACCGCACCGATGGAAACGAATTGGACCGCCACGGCTGTTGGCCATGATGTGCCCTCTGCCATGGAAGTCGCCATCGAGGCAGAGGCCTTTGCCCCCCGCGCGCCCGCACGGGCTGCCCCCGATCTGGACATGGGGGCGCAGGCAGACGTCTTTCGGGACTTCTGATGCGTCCAGAAATACCGCTTCCTGCCCGTGACAACGGCCCAACCGAAAGCTAGAAGGACGCCAAATTCAGCAGATCATGCAAGGTATGCCCCATGACCACATTGGTTTTCGGCCACAAATCCCCCGACACAGATTCCACCGGTTCCCCGCTCATTTGGGCGTGGTACCTGACAGAGGTCAAAGGCGCCCCGGCAGAGGCAGTCTTGCTGGGTGAACCCAACACCGAAGCAGCCTTTGTTCTCGACCGTTGGGACCTGCCGAAACCTCGCATCATCGACGCGGTCGAGGCCGGACAACCGGTTGTCATCGTTGACACCAACAACCCGGCCGAGCTGCCCGACGCGATCAATGACGCGGACATTCAGGCGATCATCGACCACCACAAACTGGTTGGCGGTCTGGAGACCAAAGGCCCGATCGATATCCGGATCGAGCCGCTGGCCTGCACCGCCACGATCATGCACAAGATGATCGGCGCGGACCTGGCCCAGGCGCCCACCAATATCAAGGGTGCGATGCTTAGCTGCATCCTGTCGGACACGCTGGAATTCCGGTCGCCCACGACGACCCAGGAAGACCGCGCAATCGCAGAGGCGCTGGCCAACGATCTGGAGATCGACATCCCCGCCTATGCGGCCGAGATGTTCGCCGCCAAATCCGATGTCTCCAGCTTCTCGGACGCCGAATTGCTGCGCATGGACAGCAAGACCTACGAGGTGGGTGGCAAGACATTCCGCGTCTCGGTCCTGGAAACCACCTCTCCCGCGACGGTTCTGTCCCGCAAGGACAGCCTGATGGAGACGATGCCCAAGGTCGCAACCGAGGACGGCGCGGATCAGGTCCTGTTGTTCGTGATCGACATCCTGAACGAAGAAGCCACCTTGCTGGTGCCAAACGATCTGGTGAAATCCGTGGCCGAGAAAAGCTTTTCCACCGTCGCAGGCGAAGGCGACCTGCTCGTCCTGCCAGGCGTCGTAAGCCGAAAAAAGCAGATCATCCCGAACCTCGCGGTCTGACATCACGGGCAAGGCCGGTTTTCCGGGCCTTGCCCGCCCTGACGCCACCGGAGGCCCCCTTGCGTATCGTATTGCCCTTCCTCACCGTCCTTGCGCTGGCACTTCCCGGGCGCGCGGATACCTACTGGCCCGGTCCCGGCGACATTGTTACGCCCCATGCCGGCGGACTTGACCTGTCCAGCGCCGACGGCATGGCGCGCGAGGGGATGCCCTTCGGCAGCTCGTTTCACGAGACCATGCACACCTTGGTGCCGATCTTCGGCCATGACGTCTCGGTTGCGTTCCCGCAGGAATGCGGCGAAGGGCCGTTGGTCTCGGTCCATATTCCGGGCCAGATCAACCTCATGTTCCAGGAAGATCAGCTTGCGGGGTGGATGTTGATCGACGACAGCGCCTTGCGCACCGCAACGGGGTTGCATGTCGGTGCGCCGCGCATGGCGCTGGCCGACGAGGGTGCCGTCAGTTGCACCGAAACCGGCATTGGTACCGAGTTCGGCGCGGGCGACTTGTTCGGCCTGCTGTCCGAAGACGGCACCACCATTCAGGGCATCTGGTCCGGCGCGACCTGCATCTTTCGGTAATCCGGCGCGAGGTCTGGCGACCTGCGGGCACATCGCATAAGTCTGCGCCAAGCCTGAACCGGAGCGCCCCATGACCCGCATCATCGAAACCCTTGCCGACATCTCAGACGCCTACGACGCCGTGTTTTGCGACCTGTGGGGGTGCGTTCACGATGGCATCCACGCGTTTGAAGAGGCCGTCGCGGCCCTGCGCGCCTTCAAAGCGGGCGGCGGCACGGTGCTGTTGCTGACCAACGCGCCGCGTCCACGCGCCAGTGTTGCGACGCAATTGGACCGCATCGGCGTGCCGCGCGACAGTTGGGACGTGATCGCAACATCGGGCGACAGCGCCCGCGCCGCGATGCTTACAGGTGCTGTGGGCGAGAAGGTCTGGCACATTGGCGAGGCGCACGACTCACCCTTTTTCGCGCCGATGGATCTTGTGGGGGACGCGCTCGACATCACGCGCGTGCCCTTGGATGAGGCCGAGGGGATCGTATGCACCGGCCCGTTTGATCCCAAGGCGGACCCGGCGGAGATGCGCCCCCAGTTCCTGCTGGCGAAGACGCGCGGGCTGAAACTGCTGTGCGCGAACCCCGATATCGTGGTGGATCGCGGCGACAGCCGTGAATGGTGCGCGGGCGCGTTGGCGCAACTTTACACCGAGATGGGCGGCGAAAGCCTTTATTTCGGCAAACCCCACCCGCCCATTTATGACCTTGCTAGGCGGCGGCTGGTGCAGATGGGCAAGCCTGCGCCCGATAATCGGATCCTGGCCATCGGCGACGGCATCCTTACCGATATTCCCGGAGGGATTGGCGAAAACATCGACACGCTGTTCATCACCGGCGGGCTTGCGCGGGCCGAGACCGGGACGAATCGCCAGCCAGATCCCACCAAACTGGCGCATTTCCTGACCGAGGCACAGTTGGAGCCAACCTATTCCATCGGCATGCTGCGGTAGCGCGCGCGCAACAAAGTTGCGATTAGCGGCAAAAAATTCACTCTTTATTACTTTCTGCATTGCAGAATGCCCCCGATTTGCCCTATGACGGGCCCATGGAGGGACGCGCAATGCTCGACAATATCGCCACTGGCACCATCGTTATCGAAGATATGGAAGTCGGCATGGTCCGTTCCTTGCAGAAAATCGTGACGGATCAGGATATTGAGATGTTCGCCGAGGTGTCCTCGGATCGCAATCCAGTGCATCTGGACGACCAATATGCCCAGGACACGATTTTCGAAGGCCGCATCGCCCACGGGATGCTGACTGCTGGTCTGATCTCGGCCGTCATTGGCGAGCAATTGCCCGGCCACGGCACGGTTTACTTGGGTCAGACCCTGAAATTCATGGCCCCCGTGCGCCCCGGCGACATGGTGGAAGCCATCGTGGAAGTGCTGTCGATCGACTATTCCCGCCGCCGCGTGCAACTCAAGACGGAAGCGCGCGTAGGAGAGACGGTCGTGCTGAAAGGCGAGGCCACGGTGCTTGCACCCTCGGGCAAATTCGACTGAGCGCTACCTTGCAACGGGCGACCTTGCATCAGACGGGTGCGATGGCCTAACTGCGGCCCATGAAACTTCTGCGCGATCATCAGTTTACGGCCCCGGCCGACAAGGGCGCTTCAGTTGCGATTGGCAACTTCGACGGCGTGCATCGGGGCCACCAACATGTGTTGAACCTTGCCAAACGGTTGGACGCGCCCTTGGGCGTCGTTACCTTCGAGCCGCATCCGCGCGAGGTTTTCTCGCCGGACGCACCGCCCTTTCGGCTGATGAATGCGGAGGCCCGCGCCAATCGGTTGCGCAAATTGGGTGTTAATTTACTGGTGGAACTGCCGTTTGACGCGCGTTTGTCCAATCTGACGGACGAAGAATTCGTGCGCGACGTTCTGGTCGACAGCCTTGGCATCAGCCATGCGGTGGTGGGCGCGGATTTCTGCTATGGCAAAGGGCGCACGGGGAATGCAGCCACCTTGAAGGCGATGGGCGCGGCACTGGGTTTCGACGTGACGATTGCCGACCTGTTGGAGGGGCAGAGCGGCGCCGTATCCTCGACCGCGATCCGGCAAGCGTTGAGCGAGGGGCGCCCTGCCGACGCCGCCGAAATGCTGGGGCATTGGCACCGCATCGAAGGCCCGGTCCTGCATGGGGAAAAACGCGGTCGCGAGCTTGGATATCCGACGGCGAACATGGGATTGGACGGCCTGCACGTTCCAAAACCGGGCGTTTACGCCGTTACCGTGGATGTGCGCGACGGGCCGCATGCGGGGACCTATGGCGGCGTGGCGAACCTTGGCTTTCGCCCGATGTTCGAGTTGGAACAGCCCAATCTGGAAACCTTTCTTTTTGATTTCTCGGGCGATCTTTATGGCACGCATCTGTCTGTCGGGCTGGTGGCTTACCTGCGCGGAGAGGCGAAGTTCGACAGCCTGGATGCGCTGATCGTGCAGATGGATGCCGATACCGCCGCGGCCCGTGCGGCGTTGCGCGGATGAGGGACCGGTTTTGGGAACGCGTTCCCCCGTCAAAAATGACGACGGAGGAGTGGGAGGCGCTTTGCGACGGTTGCGGCAAATGCTGCCTCAACAAGTTGGAAGACGAGGACACGCAGGAGGTGGCGCTGACGCGGGTGGCATGCCGCCTGCTGGACGACCAGACGTGCTTGTGCGGGCAATACGAGATCCGCAAGACGCTGGTGCCCGAGTGCATTCAACTGACGCCCGGCACGATGAAAGACGTGGCCTATTTCATGCCCGAGACCTGCGCCTACCGGCTGATTCACGAGGGTAAACCGTTGAAATACTGGCATCCCTTGATCTCGGGCGATCCGGAAACGGTGCATGAGGCCGGCGTGTCGGTGCGCGGCATCACGGTGCCGGAGTTCGAGATCGACGAAGAGGACTGGGAAGACTACATCATCGAGGAACCGGGGACATAGCGCCCCCGGCCTGGCCCCGGGCAAAGGCCCGGTCTGCGCAGCCCCCTACCCCCGCGCTTCGCCGATCAACCGCAGGATGTCCTTTGCCGCCGTGGGAATGTGGGTGCCGGGGCCAAAGATCGCCGCGACGCCCGCTTTTTTCAGGAAATCGTAGTCCTGTTGCGGGATCACGCCGCCGCAGATCACGATAATCTCGCCCGCGCCTTCTGCCTTGAGCGCCTCGATCAGTTTCGGGGCGAGGGTCTTGTGACCCGCCGCCTGGGACGAGATGCCGATGACGTGGACATCGTTGTCGATGGCATCCTGGGCGGCTTCTTCGGGGGTCTGGAACAGCGGGCCCACGTCGACGTCGAAACCGATATCGGCGAAGGCTGTGGCGATGACCTTGGCCCCCCGGTCGTGGCCGTCCTGGCCCATTTTCACGACCAACATGCGAGGGCGGCGGCCCTCGGTCTCGGCGAACTTCTCGACGTCGGCCTGAATGGCGGCGAAATCCTCGTCGCCCTCATAGGCGGAGCCATAGACACCGGCGAGGGTTTTCACTTCGGCGCGGTGGCGGCCAAATTCGTTTTCCATTGCCATGCTGATTTCCCCAACAGTTGCGCGGGCGCGGGCGGCCTCGACCGCGGCGGCCAGAAGGTTTCCGCCTTCTCGGGCGCAGCGGGTCAGTTCCTCCAACGCGGCTTTGCAGACGCTTTCATCGCGGCTGTCGCGGATGGACTTGAGCCGCGCGACCTGTGCTTCGCGCACCGCGTCATTGTCGATATCGCGGATATCGATCGGGTCCTCGGCGTCCTTGCGGTACTTGTTGACGCCGACGATCACCTCTTCCCCACGGTCGATCATGGCCTGACGGCGCGCGGCGGATTCCTCGATCCGCAGCTTGGGCAGGCCGGAGGCGACGGCCTTGGTCATCCCGCCCATTTCTTCCACCTCATCCATCAGGGCGGTGGCCTTTTCGATCAGGTCGGCGGTCAACGCCTCCACGTAGTAAGAGCCTGCCAGCGGGTCGACGACGTTCGTGACGCCGGTTTCTTCCTGCAATATCAATTGCGTATTGCGTGCGATGCGCGACGAGAAATCCGTGGGCAGCGCGATGGCTTCATCAAAGGAGTTGGTGTGCAGCGACTGGGTGCCGCCCAAAACCGCGCTCATCGCTTCATAGGCGGTGCGCACCACGTTGTTGTAGGGCTCTTGTTCCTGCAACGAGACGCCCGAGGTCTGGCAATGGGTCCGCAGCATCTTGGAGCGGTCCGACTGTGCGCCCAGATCGGTCATCACCTTGTGCCACATGGTCCGCGCGGCGCGCAGCTTGGCGGCCTCCATGAAGAAGTTCATGCCGATGGCGAAGAAGAACGACAGGCGGCCTGCGAATTTGTCGACGTCCATTCCCGCGTCCATCGCGGCGCGGACGTATTCGCGCCCATCGGCGATGGTGTAGGCCAGTTCTTGCACAAGATTGGCCCCGGCTTCCTGCATATGATAGCCGGAAATCGAGATAGAGTTGAATTTCGGCATGTTATCAGAGGTATAGCTGATGATGTCCGAGATGATCCGCATCGAGGGTTCGGGCGGATAGATGTAGGTGTTGCGAACCATGAACTCTTTCAGGATGTCGTTCTGGATCGTTCCAGAAAGCAGTACCTTGTCGTGACCCTGCTCTTCGCCCGCCACGATGAAAGAGGCCAGGACCGGGATGACGGCGCCATTCATGGTCATTGAGACAGAAATTTTATCTAAAGGGATGCCGTCAAAAAGGATCTTCATATCCTCGACCGAGTCGATGGCGACGCCCGCCTTGCCGACATCACCCACGACGCGGGGATGGTCACTGTCATAGCCCCTGTGGGTGGCCAGATCGAACGCCACCGACACGCCCTGTTGTCCCGCATCCAGCGCCTTGCGGTAGAAGGCGTTGGATTCCTCGGCGGTGGAGAAGCCCGCGTATTGGCGGATCGTCCAGGGGCGGCCCGCATACATCGTGGCCTTCACGCCGCGCGTGAACGGCGCCTCACCGGGGGTGGAGCCCATGTGGGCCAGCCCCTCGGTATCGGCCGCGGTGTAGAGCGGCTTGACGTCGATCCCTTCCAGGGTGTGCCAGGTCAGGTCGGCAAGATCGCGGCCACGAAGCTCTTTCTCGGCCAGCTTACGCCAGTTGTCGGTGGTCTCCGTCATCGGATCGTCCTCTTCCTAAGGCTGTCTGCGCTTCGGTCTGGGCCGAAGGCGCATCGATGTAGTCGGCAAAGCCCCCTGCCCCGGCGGAAAGCCAGGCGAGGTCTTCTTGGTATTGGGCGTCAAGCGCCTCTGTCTCATCGGCGGTGAAGGGCATGAATCGCCCCTCGGGCCAGTTGAATTGCGCGGGATCGATGTCACAATCCGTCATCACCTGCCGCAACGCCTCGGCCGTGGGGCGCAGATTGCGCGGGGCCGTGTCGAGGGCGGGTGTGCTGAAGCCCGTAAGTTCCTGCAACAAGCGGTGGGGCGCGCTGGCAGAGGCCTCATGACTCCAGACGACAATCCGGGCATCGGGCAAGACGCGGGCGAGTTCTTCCACGATATGACGCCAGCGGCGGGGCTGCGTCACGAGGCATTCGCGCAGGTCAGTGCGCGGTAGCGGCCCGCCCCGGGACAGGCGGAAGGCCATGGCCGAGGTCCACCAATCCGCGTAGTCGCGGACGCAGACCGCCACGGTCACACGGTGGCGTTCGAACCCATGGGCATAGGCCGCAATACGGCGTCCCGCATCCGGGTAAAGCCGCGTGTGTTCCAACGCCGCTCGGAGCGAGCCGATCATGTTTTCGTCACTGATCACCAGGTGCGTCGCGCCGGTCTGGCGCACGGCTTCAGCGCGCATGGCGCAGCGTCCGGCAAAGCGGCGTTCCTGCGAGGCCATGACGCCTTCCACCCCCCCGATGGCCCCCCGAAACAGCCCGCCGCGCACGATTTTCGGCCCCCAGTAGACGACACCCCCCTCGGCCATGTCAGCGCGGCTCCGGGACATGTGGTGTTGAAACGTGGCGGAGGCGGTGCGATGGGCACCGATGTGGAGGACAACATCCATAGGCAAGACCTTTCGAAGGGAGGTGTGACAATGCCCCCCCTCGGTCGCCCATTCGGGTGAATAACCGGTCAACATCCCGTGCCGAATAGCAAAAACCTTAGCATTGCCCGCGAAGCTGACTATATCTAGGATGACTGGAGACGAGATGACTTTGCACCGCATTCTACTGATCGCCCTGATGGGCCTGTTCCCCATGGCCGCAGTGGCCCAAGACACGACCGAAGTGGCCGTCGAGGTCGTTGATCCGCTGGCCCCGCGCCCTGCCGAAGGGCTGACGCTGGAAGAATTCCTGTGGGTCGCCCGGCCCATCATCATCTTTGCCGATACCCCCGCCGATCCGCGCGTGGCCGAGCAATTAGAGTTGTTGGCAGAGCGTCCCGAGGCGCTGTTGGAGCGCGACGTTGTGATCATCGTGGACACGAACCCGGACGCGCGCTCTGCCATCCGGTTGGCGTTGCGCCCGCGCGGGTTTTCCATCGTGGTGCTGGCCAAGGACGGCACCGTGGGCCTGCGCCGCCCGGCCTTGCGCGACGTGCGCGAGATCGTGCGCGCCATCGACAATTTCCAACTGCGCCAAGAGGAACTCAGCCGCGCGCGCTGAGGTTCCGGGGGGTGCATATGGTGGCCCGCAGGGGTCATCGGATCTATTCGAACTCCATGATGATCGCGTCCACGGCAAGGCTATCGCCTGCGCCCGCGTTGATCTTGGCGACCACGCCCTTGCGTTCGGCGCGCAGGATGTTCTCCATCTTCATCGCCTCCACGGTGCAAAGGGCTTGACCTTCCTGCACCTCGTCGCCCGCTTCGACGTCGATCTTCACGACGAGGCCCGGCATCGGGCAAAGCAGCAATCTGGACGTGTCGGGGGCCACTTTCTCGGGCATCAGTTCCGCAAGTTGTGCCTGGCGCGGGGTGCGCACGAAGACCTGAAGATCTGCGCCACGGGTCCGCAGGCGGAAGCCACCGGGGCGCTTTCCAACCTTTAGAACCAGGGGCTTGTCGCCAACCGTCAGCCGCGCCAGTTGGTCGCCGGGGGTCCAGTCCGAGGTCACGCGCAGGGCGTCGCCATTGATCGTGACGGTGGCGCCATCATGATCGGCGTCAATCACGGCCTCGAACGATTGCCCCTGCATCGACACGACCCATTCGGCGCCCACTCGGCGCTCGTGGTTGTCCATCCGCCCCGACACGCGGGTGCGCCGGATCTCGGCCACGCGGTGCATCGCCGCCGCCGCCGCCGCGACACGCACCAGATCCGCTTCGGGCAGGGTTACGCCGTCAAAACCTTCAGGGTATTCTTCGGCGATAAACGCGGTGGTGATGTCGCCACTGGCAAATTTCGGGTGGTCCATGACGGCGGACAGGAACGGCAGGTTGTGGCCGATGCCCTCCATCTCGAAACTGTCGAGTGCCACGCGCATCGCCTCGATCGCCGTGGGGCGGTCGGGACCCCAGGTGCAGAGCTTAGCGATCATCGGGTCGTAGAACATCGAGATTTCGCCGCCCTCGAACACGCCCGTGTCGTTGCGCACGGCGGTGTCGCCTGCCTTTGCATCGCCCTGCCATTTGCCCGTTTCCAACAGCGGGCCTGCGGCAACCTCGGCCGGCGGACGATAACGGGTGAGCCGCCCGATGGAGGGCAGGAAATTACGGTAGGGATCTTCGGCATAGAGGCGGGATTCCATGGCCCAACCTGTCAGCGTGACGTCGTCCTGTGCCATCTCCAGCGGCTGGCCAGCTGCGACGCGGATCATCTGTTCCACCAGATCAACGCCGGTGATGAGTTCCGTGACCGGGTGTTCCACCTGAAGACGGGTGTTCATTTCCAGAAAGTAGAAATTGCGGTCGCCGTCGACGATGAATTCCACCGTGCCCGCGCTGGTGTAGCCCACGGCCTGGGCCAATGCGACGGCCTGTTCGCCCATCGCCTTGCGGGTCGCCTCATCCAGGAACGGCGAGGGCGCTTCTTCGATCACCTTCTGGTTGCGGCGCTGGATGGAGCATTCGCGCTCTCCCAGATAAATCGCGTTGCCGTGCTGGTCCGCGAGGACCTGAATTTCGATGTGGCGCGGCTGGGTCACGAACTTCTCGATGAACATGCGGTCATCGCCGAAACTGCTGGCGGCCTCGTTCTTGGAGGCCTGAAAGCCCTCGGCCACCTCATCCTCGGACCACGCGATGCGCATCCCCTTGCCGCCGCCGCCCGCGCTGGCCTTCAGCATCACCGGATAGCCGATCTCACCCGAGATCTTGATCGCTTCCGCCGCGTCCTCGATCAGGCCCATGTGGCCGGGGACGGTGGAAACCCCCGCCTCTGCCGCGAGCTTCTTGGAGGTGATCTTGTCGCCCATCTGCTCGATCGCGTTGGCCGGGGGGCCGACGAAGGCCACGCCCTCGGCTTCCAAGGCTTGGGCAAACTTCATGTTTTCGGACAGGAAACCATAGCCGGGGTGGACGGCATCTGCGCCGGTGTCACGGATCGCCTGCATGATCTTGTCGATCACGATGTAGCTTTCGCTGGCGGGCGGCGGTCCGATGTGCACCGCCTCGTCAGCCATCTTCACGTGCAACGCATTGCGGTCGGCGTCGGAATAGACGGCGACCGTGGGGATCCCCATGCGCTTGGCGGTCTTGATAACCCGGCAGGCGATTTCACCGCGGTTGGCGATCAGGAGTTTCTTGAACATGTCGTCGTCCCTTCCGTAAGGGCCGTAAGGGCCCGCGCAAATAGAAAGACCACCGGGGCCGAGGGGCCCGGGTGGTCGGAATTGAGTGATAGGGTGCGGGTCAGACCCGCGGATGTGTTACCGGCAGACGCGGGTAAGTTCGTCACACACCGCGCCAAGCACGGCACCGGCGGCAAGGCCCGTGGCAACGCTGCCGCCAAGGGCCGCCGCCGTGACGCCACCGGCAACGGCGCCGACACCGGCGCGTTCAAGATCGGACGTGACGCATCCCGACACGGCAAGGGTCGCCGCGAAAAGGGCTGTGAGGGTAAATTTGGTGCGCATTTTGATGCGTCTCCTGTCGATATGCTCAATGGCGAGGGGTCTCGCAGGGGCAAGCCTACAGGGTACGGGGCCGGTGGATAAGTCTGAATTTCAGCCGGGGTGTTTTCGGCGGGAATCGGCGTTCTCGTCGCAACAAAAGTTGCGGCTGCGGTTGAAGCCGGAGAAGAAGGCGCCCCTGCGGGGTAGGCCGAAAAAAAAGGCGGTCGAGCCGATGGAAAGGCCGACCGCCCTAAAGGGGAAGGGTAACACGTCTTGTGGGTGTCGGCCGAGTACATACAACTGGGGACAGTGGCCGACACAAGGACCATGGCAGGATTTTCGGCGCGCGAAAGGCGGGCCTGCGGGGGCAGGTCGTTGTGCGCGGCGGGCCGCTTGTTTTCACCGACGGCGCGCGAAATCATGCCGATCCACCTTCCCAGACGCCGGTACCATCGAAGGCCTCGGGGAACGACGCGCGAGCGCGGGACACGTCGATTTTCAGCATTGCGTCATAGCTTTCGGGGTCGAAGGGATCCTCGGCGGGAATGACCTCGCGCCCGAACAGCCAGCTCAGACGGCCCGCATCCAGATTGCCACGCTCGAAGGGTTCCTCACCGAAGTAAAGCCAGAGCGCCTCCATGAAGCCGCTGTCGGCGCGGCGGTCGGGCGGGCGTCGATCTGCGTAGCGCTCGCGCGCGATCAACTTGGTGGCGCCGGCCTTGTTGTCGCGACGGATCACGAACTGGAACTCGCTGGACGGAAGACGCCCGGGGAAGCCACGGTGTTTCAGCATGGGGAGGCCCCCAATTCGGGGGAAGGGATATACCGGACGAGGCCGAAGCCCCGTCCGGTTAGAGGGGATGTCCTGCTCGGGCGCTCTGGGGGATTGCGCCTTGGGACTTGCCGTTTCGACTGGTGCGGTGTCTGCAATCCCGCCTCAGCCGTTTTCTTCTTCTTATTGCCTCGCGGTGTGACCGGGCCTGAAGGCGCGATGCCCGTAGACCCGGGCACGATCCGAGGTACAGCTGCATTGATGCAGCCACGATGGACGTTACATGGGACGCGGAGTTCTCCACAGGGTTTTGCACAAGAAAGATCAGCGTGTGACTCGAATGCATCACCAAAGCATCCACATGAACGTCCCTGCGCAAGATATTGGCGCGGCATTACAAAAGCTCCCACATGCAGGTGGCGTTTTCTTCAGAATAGGCCTCGATGGATTGAGTTATCCCCGGTGCAGGTTCACCACGCACGAACGGCGCGGCCATGATCTGTACGATGATGCGGGTCGGACGCGGTTCCTTGTCGAGGGCGGGCAGGCCCCATGTCTCGCAGGCCCAGTCATGATCGCCATGACCGGCGCGGGCGGAATCAACAAGGGCTTCATCGACCACGCGCACGATCACCCAAGCGTCGTTGTTCGGCTGAACCTCGAACGCCACATCGCAAAGTTGCAGGTCGTGGCCCGAAGGGGCTTGCAGCACCTCATCGGTGGTGCAGATCTCGGGCGTCGAGGGGCCGCGCAGCAGTAGGAAGGCGGCAGACCCCGCGACAGCAAGCGTCAGGACGATGAGCACATTGCGCAGCATCACAGGGGCCCTGACCGGGAACGCATCAGGTGTTGCGCAAAGCCTTGATCAACGCATCCTTGTCCATGTCCGAGCGCCCCTCCACATCCAGTTCTTGGGCGCGGGAATAGAGGTCGTCTTTCGTCCAATCCTCGTAGGGCGGTGCCTTGCCGCCCTTTTCCGAGGGCGATTGGCTGTCGGAGGCCTGCGCATTCGCGATCCGCGCGGCCTTCTGCTTGGAGGCGCCGTCCTCGCGCAGGGATTCGTAGGTTTTGTCGTCCTTCACGGACGGTCCATGGTCCTTGGTCATCATGTTCTCCTTTCAAGGAGAACGCCACGGGGCGTGAAGGGGTTCCATCGGCGGCATCGTCTGCGGACATCAGCGGCGCCTCGCGTTTGCGACCCAACGGGTGCGCAGGGCCGGATCACCCAGAAGATCCGCGATGGCAGTCCGAGCGCGATCCGTCACCGTCCCTTCCACTGCACCGCCCGCCAGAATGGCGACGCCGCCGGGCTGCGCCGTCACGCGCACGGCGGGGCAAAATCCACGCAGGCGTTGCAGCTTGCGCCACATGTCCTGACGGATCTGATGTGCGATGCGCGACCGCACCAGGTCCTCGCCCGGAAGAAACGTCACTTCGGCCAGGTCAAACCGGGCCGTGCGCTTGCGAGACACGGTCAAGGTGTCGCCGTCGCGCGTGATATGCCAACCGTCGCGGGCCCTCATAGCGGAATATTGTCGTGCTTCTTCCACGGCATCTTCTTGTCCTTGCGCCGCAGGGCGGCGAAGGCGCGGCAGATGCGGCGGCGGGTGGAGTGGGGTTGGATCACCTCATCGATGTGCCCGCGTTCGGCGGCCACGAAGGGATTGGCGAACCGGTCTTCATATTCCTTGGTGTGGGCGGCGATCTTTTCGGCATCGCCAAGGTCAGCACGATGCAGGATCTCAACCGCGCCCTTGGCCCCCATCACCGCGATCTCACTCGTGGGCCAAGCGTAATTCACATCCGCCCGCAGATGCTTGGAGGACATCACGACATAGGCGCCGCCGTAAGCCTTGCGCGTGATGACGGTAACTTTCGGCACCGTCGCCTCGCCATAGGCGAACAGCAGTTTCGCGCCGTGCTTGATGACGCCGCCGTATTCCTGCGTCACACCCGGCAGAAAGCCCGGCACGTCCACGAGGGACAGGATCGGGATCTCGAAGCAGTCGCAGAAGCGGACGAAACGGGCCCCCTTGCGGGCGCTGTCGATGTCCAGCACCCCCGCCAGCACCATCGGCTGGTTGGCCACAACACCCACGGTCTGGCCTTCAAGACGGATGAACCCAGTCAGGATGTTGCCGGCGAAATCCTCCTGGATTTCGTAAAAATCGCCCTCGTCCGCCAGCTTGGTGATCAACTCTTTCATGTCGTAGGGCTGGTTGGGGTTGTCCGGAATCAGGGTATCGAGGCTTTCCTCGATCCGATCGGGGCTGTCGAAAAACGGCCGCACGGGCGGCTTTTCGCGGTTTGACAGCGGTAGGAAGTCGATCAGGCGGCGCACTTCGGACATCGCCTCCACGTCGTTCTCGAACGCGCCATCGGCGACGGAGGACTTCCGCGTGTGGGTGGAGGCACCGCCCAATTCCTCGGCTGTCACCACTTCGTTGGTCACGGTTTTCACCACGTCGGGCCCGGTAACGAACATGTAGGAGCTGTCCTTCACCATGAAGATGAAGTCGGTCATGGCGGGCGAATAGACGGCACCGCCCGCGCAGGGACCCATGATCATGGAGATCTGCGGCACGACGCCCGACGCCTCGATATTGCGCTGGAAGACCTCGCCATAGGCGGCAAGGCTGTCCACGCCTTCCTGAATGCGCGCCCCGCCCGAGTCGTTGATGCCGACGACAGGCGCGCCGTTCTGCATCGCCATGTCCATGATCTTGCAGATCTTCTGGCCGTGGGTTTCAGAGACCGAGCCGCCCAGAACGGTGAAATCCTGGCTGTAGACGTAGACCTGTCGGCCGTTGACCGTGCCCCAGCCGGTGATCACGCCATCGCCGGGCGGGCGATTGGCAGCCATGCCGAATTCCGTTGTGCGGTGGGCGACGAACATGTCGTATTCCTCGAACGAGCCCTCATCGAGCAACAGCTCGACCCGCTCGCGCGCGGTCAGCTTGCCCTTGGCGTGCTGCGCTGCGACCCGCTTTTCGCCGCCACCGGCGCGCGCCTCGGCGCGGCGCGCCTCAAGCTGTTCCAGAATATCGGTCATGGTATCTCCTTCATGCGCTTGGCCGCAAACTAGGCAGATGAGAGCGGCGCAACCAGAGCGAACATGTATATTTGCAAATAACTTAGCGAGTACTATCTGTTTTTTGCAAATTTGCATAACCTGTATACCGCACGCCTGCCTCTGGACGAGGTCCGCATTCGGGCGTAGCTGAGGGTAATGACCACGATAACGCCGGTGCGGTTTTTGGACCGCAACACCCCTCCGCATATTTTCACACTGATCGTCGTGACGGGCCTCGGCGCGCTGTCGATGAACATCTTCCTGCCGTCGCTGCCCGCGATGGCACTGTTTTTTGACGCGGAATACGGGCTGATGCAGCTGTCGGTGTCGCTGTATCTGTTCGTGAATGCCGCGTTGCAGGTGATCATCGGCCCGATCTCGGACCGGTTCGGGCGGCGCCCGGTGATCCTGGCGGGTGGCGTGGCCTTCATGGTGGCCACTTTGGGCTGTCTCGCGGCGCAGACCATCGAGGTGTTCCTGGTCTTCCGCATGATGCAGGCCGTCGTCGTCACCGGCCTGGTCCTGGGCCGCGCGGTCGTGCGCGACATGCACTCCGAGGCCGAGGCCGCATCGCAGATCGGCTACGTCACGATGGGCATGGCCGTTGTGCCGATGATCGGGCCGGGCATCGGTGGCGCGCTAGAGCAATCTTTCGGCTGGCAGGCAAACTTCTGGCTGTTGCTGGCATTGGGCGCGGCGATCCTTGTCCTGGCCTTCCTGGACCTGGGCGAGACGGCGAAGCGCCAGACCTCCAGCTTGAGCGAGCAGGTCGCGGAATACCCGGAGCTATTGTCCTCTCGCCGGTTCTGGGGCTATTGCCTGACCGCCTCTTTCGCGTCGGGGGCGTTCTTCTCGTACCTTGGCGGCGCGCCCTATGTCGGGTCCGAAGTGTTCGGCCTGACGGCGGCAGAGGTGGGCCTGTATTTCGGCGCGCCTGCGGTGGGCTACTTTTTCGGCAACGGAATCTCGGGGCGATATTCCACGCGCGTGGGCATCAACGGCATGATCCTTTGGGGATCGGTGGCGTCGGCGGTCGGCATGGGGATCTCTTTGGGGTTGTCGATCATGGGGCTACAAACGGCGTTCACCTTCTTTGCCTTCATGACCTTCGTGGGCCTTGGCAACGGCATGGTCCTGCCCAATGCGACCTCTGGCATGTTGTCGGTCCGGCCCCATCTGGCGGGCAGCGCCTCGGGCCTTGGCGGTGCGATCATGTTGGCGGGTGGCGGGGCGATGTCGCTTCTGGCGGCGGCGTTGCTGACCGGAGACCGTGGGGAACTGCCGCTGCTGTGGATCATGTTCGCGACGGCGACGCTGGCGGTCTTCTCGATCCTCTACACGATCCGCAGGCAGGCACAGGTGGCCCCCTAGGGTTGAGTGCAGGCCCTTGCGAGGCGCTTTGCAAATCCGCTAAGCGTGGATTGCAAAGGGGGCACTCATGGCCACGCAAAAGCTTTACGTTGGCGCGAAACTGCGCAGTATCCGCACGGGCGTGGGCCTGACCCAAAAGGATTTCGCCGCGAAGCTGGGGATCTCACTGCCCTATCTGAACCAGATGGAAAACAACAACCGCCCGCTGTCCACGGCGGTGTTGATGGGCTTGGCGCAGGATTTCGGTGTCGATGTGACGGAGCTGTCGGCCTCGGACGCCGACCGGATCGTCTCGGACATGCGTGAGGCCTTGGCCGATCCGTTGTTCGCGGAGGTCACGCCCGCCCTGGCCGACCTGCGGCTGGCCGCGTCCAATGCCCCCACGCTGGCGCGCGCGTTCCTGGAATTGCACCGCGCCTATCGCCAGACGCACGAAAGACTGGCCTCGCTGGACGAAGCCTTGGGCCAGCAAAGCAGCGCCACCCCGTCGCCCTGGGAAGAAGTGCGCGATTTCTTCCACTATACCGACAATTACATCGACGCCGTGGACCGCGCCGCCGAGCGGTTCGCCACCCGCGCCACCGGCGATCTGGCCGCCCACACCCAAGCGGTACTGGCCGACATGGGCATCACGATCCGAATGGCGGCGGGCGATGGCGTACGCTCTTACGTGCCCGAGGCGAAGGTCCTTACCCTTTCGCCGCAAGCCGCCCCCGAAACGCAACGGTTTCAGCTGCTGCATCAATACGCATTGCTGGGACAGCAGCAGTTGATCGAGGCGACGCTGGACCTGGCCCGGTTCCAATCCGACACCGCGCGTGAGATCGCGCGTATCGGCATGGCGAATTACTTCGCCGGCGCCGTCTTGATGCCCTATGGCCGGTTCGCCGAGGCCGCCACCGAGACGCGCCATGATCTGGAGCGGATGGCGATCAGCTTCGGCGCCTCGATCGAACAGATCGCCCACCGCCTGTCCACGTTGCAGCGCCCCGGCGCCAAGGGCATCCCGTTCTTCTTTGCCCGCGTGGATCAGGCGGGAACCGTCACCAAGCGCCACTCGGCCACGCGGCTGCAATTCGCGCGTTTCGGCGGGGCGTGCCCGCTGTGGAACGTGCATCAGGCCTTTGAGACGCCGGGGCGCTTCCTGCGGCAACTGGCGGAAACGCCGGACGGCGCGCGCTACGTGATCCTGGCGCGCGACGTGTCAAAATCGGGCGGTGCATGGGCGCGGCCGACGCGGCGCTATGCCGTGTCGCTGGGATGCGAGGTCCGCCACGCGGGCTCGCTTGTTTACGCCGATGGCCTTGATCTGGACCGCGATACGGCGTTCCAGCCCATCGGCATATCCTGCCGCATCTGCGAGCGCCCCAATTGCCACCAACGCGCCGTGCCGCCGTTGGAGCGGCAGTTGGTCGTCGACCCCAACCGTCGCGGCACCCTGCCCTACCAGGTCGCACAATAACGGAATGCTCCGCCGCGCATTCGGGCCCAGGCACCTGTTCGCGCTGTCTTGGGATGCGCTCTGCCCTTGCCAATCCCGCAACGCTCCGTAAGTTGCCATTAACAAAGGGGGGAATTCCATGGAACTGCACGCCAGTCGTCACATCGCCGCCGACCGCCAAGAGGTTTGGGCCGCGCTCAATGATGCCGAGGTTCTCAAGGCCTGCATCCCCGGCTGTGAAGAGTTGACCGGATCACCCGAAGAAGGGTTCGAGGCCACCGTCAAACAGAAGGTCGGCCCCGTGAAAGCGACCTTCAAGGGCGGTGTCACCTTGACGGATGTGGTGCCGGGCGAAAGCTACACCATCTCGGGCGAGGGTAAGGGCGGCGTCGCGGGTTTTGCCAAAGGTGGCGCGCAGGTGCGGCTGAGCGATCACCCCGAGGGCGGCACCGAACTGCATTATGACGTGGAGGCCAAGGTGGGCGGCAAGATCGCGCAGTTGGGCTCTCGGCTGGTGAACAGCTTTGCCACAAAGATGGCCGATCAGTTCTTCGAGCGGTTCCAGAACCACCTTGAAGGGACATCTGAGGAGGCGGGCGGAGAAGCCTCGGCCTAGTCTGTCCGGCGCTTGCGGCGGGCCAGCACGGCCTCCCGCCAAGTGATGAAGCTGATCGAGGCGATGATCATCGCGCCGCCCGCAATGACGAAGGCGTCAGCGGGCTCTGCGAACACGAAGACCCCCAGCGCCGTGGCCCAGATCAATTGCAGGAACGTGATCGGCTGCGTCACCGCCAAGGGCGCGGCGCGGAAGGCCAGCGTCATCGTGTAATGCCCGATGGTGGCGAAGAACGCGCACAGAAACAGCCAGCCCAGATCCTCCCATCCCACCGGCACCCAGACATAGAGGGCCAGTGGCGCCAGCAAGCTCGGCACGATCAGCGAGAGGTAGAAGACCACCACCTCGGGCGCGACCCGTTGCGAGGCCAACTTGGCAAGGAAGTAGCTGCCCGCCATGGCGACAGCGGTGAACAGCATGGTGACATGACCCAGATCGATCTCGCGGAAACCGGGGCGGATAATCACGAAGGTGCCGATGAAGGCGATGGCGACGGCGGCAATCCTGTAGGGCCCAAGCCGTTCGCCCAGAAACAGGACGGCAAGGATGATCACATAGACCGGGTTGAGGTAGTTGAGCGCCGTGACATCCGCTATGGGGATCCGCGTCATGGCGAAGAACCACAGCGACACGGCCACCGCGTGGGCGGTGCCGCGCGCCAGAAACAGCCGTGCAAGCGGGCGGTCGATCTTGGCGCGGCGGACCGAGGGCAGCATTGGGATCAGGAACACAAGCCCAAGGGCATAACGCAGGAACCCCGATTGGATCGCGGGCACGTCGGTGCCCACCATTTTCACCGTCGCGGTAACGGCCACGAAGCACAGGCCCGTCAAAAGCATCCAGAAAATGCCCCATCCAGGCCGCGACGCCGGGGCAGCCGGGGCTGCGGACGGGACCGAGGTGACGGGGGGGATGGGATGTTCCATGGGGCTGATCAAGATCACCCCGCACGGGACGCGGCAAGCCCTTTACGGAACCAAGGCCAGTTTCAACGCCAGCGCGATCATCGTCAAACCCACGATCACATCCAGCCACATCCACGCTTTCGGGCGCGCGAACACAGGTGCCATGGCCCGCGCGCCATACCCCAGGATGATGAAGAACACGCAGGAAGCGGCCAGCGCGCCCGCGCCAAAGACCCATCGCGCAGCCTCGAACGTGGCCGAAACCGCGCCGATCAGACCAAGGGTATCAAGGTAGACGTGTGGGTTGGCGAAGGTCAGGATCAACGTGGTGGCCAGGGCCGCGCGCAGGCTCTGCTCTGCCGCGCCTTCCGCCTTCAGCGCATCGTCGGAGTTGAGCGCCGCCCACAGGCTGCGCAAGCCATAGACCAACAGAAAGGCAGCCCCACCCCACCGCATCGCGTCCAACGCCCAGGGCGCGCGTTCGGCCACAAAGCCGAACCCCGCCACACCGGCAAAGATCAGCACGGCCTCCGATGCGCAGCACACGGCAACGACGGGGCCCACATGCAGGCCCCGGATACCTTGGCGCAGCACAAAGGCGTTTTGCGCCCCAATGGCGAGGATCAGAGAGATCGACAGGGCGAACCCTGCTGAGAAGGCGGTTAGCATGGGCTTGGGCTGCTCATGCGTCGATCATTCGGAAAGCTGCGCCATCACCTCGTCCGAGATCTCGAAGTTCGCGGTCACGGTCTGAACGTCGTCGTCCTCTTCCAGCGCTTCGATCAGGCGCATCAACTTCTGCGCGTCCTCCAGCCCCAGTTCGGTCGTCGTGGTCGGACGCCAGACAAGCTTGGTGGATTCGGACTCGCCCAATTCCGCCTCCAGTGCGTTCGACACCTCATTCAGGTCGGTGTCCGCACACCAGATCACGTGGCCGCCGGGATCCTCATCGCCGTCGCCTTCATTGGTTTCCACATCCTCAGCGCCCGCTTCAATGGCGGCCATCATCACAGTGTCCGCATCGCCCACGGACAGCGGATAGGTCACCTGCCCCTTGCGGTCGAACATGAAGCCGACGCTGCCCGTTTCGCCAAGGTTTCCGCCGTTCTTGGTGAAGGTGGAGCGCACGGTCGACGCAGTGCGGTTCTTGTTGTCGGTCATCGTCTCCACGATCACCGCCACGCCGTTGGGGCCATAGCCCTCGTACCGGATCTCGTCATAGTTCTCCGCATCGCCGCCGGTCGCCTTGGAGATCGCGCGTTCGATCACGTCCTTGGGCACGGAGACGGATTTCGCCTCCTTCACCGCAAGCCGTAGCCGGGGGTTCTTGTCCGGGTCCGGGTCGCCCATCTTGGCGGCAACGGTGATTTCCTTGGACATCTTGGAGAACACCTTGGCGCGCAGCTTGTCCTGCCGGCCCTTGCGATGTTGGATGTTCGCCCATTTTGAGTGGCCTGCCATGGGTCTCTCCCGCATGATTTGTAAACTTGCCGCTCTATACGGCAAGCGTGGGGCACGCTTCAAGGAGATTGCGGGACACGGGCCAAGGCGCAATAGTCTTGGCAAGCGCTTGAAAGGGCTGCCGCGCATGTTGCCGACCCTTGCTGCCATCGCCGATCTGGTGGCCGCAGCGGGCGTCATCGGCTCGCTCCGTTTCCTAGCGCTGCAACTTCGCGAGCCGAAGCGCCGTTTCATGCCCGCAACAGCAGCGCGCATCGACGGCATCCTGTCCGGCGACCTCGCCCCGATCGGCGCCCACCGATAATCGCGTCTACCCCCTTGTTTGCAGGTGAAGTAGGCTTCCGTCATGAGCACTGACCAAATCATCCTCTTCTCGCTTTTCGGAGCCGTCTTCGCCCTGCTTCTCTGGGGTCGTTTCCGTTATGACATGGTGGCGTTTTCCGCCCTCATGGTCGGCACCGTTCTGGGCGTCGTGCCCGCATCGGACGCTTTCGCGGGCTTCGGCCACCCTGCTACATTGGTGGTGGCGCTGGTGCTGGTCGTCTCCGCGGGTCTGGTGCGGTCGGGCGCGGTGTTCCTGATTACTCGCACGCTTGTGGATGCCTCGCGCAGCCTTGGGGCGCATATCACCATCATGGGGGCCATCGGCGGCGTGCTGTCGGCCTTCATGAACAACGTGGCGGCGCTGGCCCTGCTGATGCCCGTCGACATCGCCACCGCGCGCAAGGCCGGGCGGTCACCCGCCTTGTCCCTGATGCCGCTGAGCTTTTGCACCATCCTGGGCGGCATGGTCACCCTGATCGGCACGCCGCCCAACATCATCATCGCCACGATCCGCGAGGACCAGTTGGGCGCGCCTTTCCGCATGTTCGACTTTGCCCCCGTGGGTGGGATCGCCGCCATCGCGGGTCTGGCCTTTGTGGCGCTGATCGGCTGGCGCTTGATCCCCAACCGCGACAGTGGCGTGGGCGAGCAACTCGAAGCCCTCGCCCCCTACATCGCGGAACTGCGCCTGCCCACGGGCAGCAAGCTGGACGGCACCCGCCTGCGGGATCTGCAATCGGCAGCGGAAGAGGCCGACGTCGCGATCCTCGGCATCCTGCGCGACGGCAAACGCCGCTTTGGTACCGGGCGCAACCTGACCCTGCGTGACGGCGATGTGCTGGTGCTTGAAGCCACCCCCGAGGCACTGGACGAATTCCGCGTCGGCCAATCCCTGGAGACCGCCGAGACCAGCAACGCTGCCGCCGATGCAGTCGGCGACGGCGTCACCTTCGTCGAGATGGTCGTCCCCAATGACGCCCGCATCGCGGGTAAGACCGCCGAAAGCGTGGGCCTTGGGTGGCGCCACCGCACGACGTTGATGGGCATCGCGCGCAAGGGCACGCGGATTACCCAGCGCCTGCGCAAAACGGTGGTAGAGCCGGGCGATATCCTGCTGCTTCTGGCCCCCTCGGATACGGCGGATGACGTGGTCAAATGGCTTGGCGGCCTGACCCTGGCAAACCGGGGCCTGACCGTGACCAACGACAGCAAGACCTGGGCCGCCATCGGCCTCTTCGCTGCGGCTGTGCTTGCGGCGTCGCTTGGCATCGTTTACCTGCCCATCGCGCTCGGCATCGTCGCCGTGGGCTACGTCTTGTTGAAGATCCTGCCGCTATCCGAGATCTACGATCACATCGAATGGCCCGTGGTGGTGCTTCTGGGCTCCATGATCCCCCTGGGCGCGGCGCTCGACAGCTCCGGCGGGACCGAGCTTATCGCGAACTCCCTCGTTGCCCTCACCCAAGGCCTACCCGCCTGGGCCATCCTCACGGTCCTGATGGTCGTCACCATGACCATGTCAGACGTGCTCAACAACACCGCCACCGCCATTGTCGCCGCCCCCGTTGGCATCACCATGGCGCAGTCGCTTGGCGTCTCTCCGGATCCGTTCCTGATGGCGGTCGCCGTCGCGGCCTCTGCCGCCTTCCTCACGCCCATCGGCCACAAGAACAACACGCTGATCCTGGGGCCCGGAGGCTACGGTTTCGGAGACTACTGGCGCATGGGCCTACCGCTGGAAATCATCGTCGTCGCCGTCTCCATCCCCACGATCCTGATCGTCTGGCCCCTCTAGGCGCGTTCATCTTTGTTCCGAAAATATGCTGGGGGTTTGGGGGTGAAACCCCCATCAGCAAAAATAGATCGCGTGCCGAAGGCTCCTTTTGGTCAGAGCGGCCAGATCAACGGAATGGTGAAGCACACGACAAGACCAAGCGACAGGTTCAACGGCACGCCGACCTTGAGGAAATCACTGAACGCATAGCCGCCCGGACCATAAACCAGCATATTGGTCTGATACCCGATCGGCGTGGCGAAACAGGCAGAGGCCGCGATCATCACGGCGATCACCAGCGGCCTGGGGTCCACGCCGGTCGCCTGCGCCAGCGCAATCGCGATAGGGGCCATGATCACCGCAATTGCGTTGTTGGAGACCAGCTCGGTCAGCACCGTCGTGATGTAGTAGACCGCAAACAGCAGCACCCACGTCGGCGCGCCCTCCAGCCACGGCGCGACGCCGCCCACGATCAAGGTGATCGCGCCGGTATGATCCAGCGCGGCCCCCACGGCGAGCATGGCAAAGATCAGGGCCAGCAAACGCCCCTCGATGAACGAAAACGCCTCCTCCGCGTCGATGCAGCCTGTCAGCAGCACCACCGCCACGGCCACCACGGCCAGCGCCAGGATCGGAGCGACATTGAAGGCCGCAAAGACCACGATTCCCGCCATGGCGGCGATCGCGATGGGGGATTTGCCGCGCCGGTAGGCTCGCTCGGAAGGATGCGACACATCCACCAGATCCATATCAGCCGCTAGCCGCTGGATGTCCGCCGGATCGCCTTCCAGCAGCAGCGTATCACCGATGCGCACCACCAGATCGTCCAACTGCGTGCCGATGTTCTGGTTTCTCCGATGTACCGCCAGCGGGTACACGCCATAGCGCCGCCGCAGGCGCAGGGCCCCCAGCGACCGCCCAATCATCTTGCAGCCGGGCGTGATCAGAACCTCCACCGTGGCCGTCGCCACCTGGCTCAGCTTGTCGACGGTCTTCAATTCCTTGGAAGCCTGAAGCCCCAGCACCTCCGCCATATCGGTGCGCAGGACAACCCGGTCGCCTGCCTCCAGCGTTACCGCCGCCATGTTGCGCCGCAGCGACGCGTCGCCGCGCAGCACGTCGATCAGGCGCACGCCCTCGCGTTTGAACAGGTCCACCTCCCGCGCCTCTTTCCCGATAAGGGCAGAGCCCTCGGGCACGGCGACCTCGGTGAAAAACTTCGGCCGCGACCGGTTGCCGCCCAGAAGGGCCGCCATGGATGTGCGGTCTGGCAGCAGGAAGCGCCCGATGAACATCAGGTAGATCATCCCCCACGCAACGACGACAAGGCCGATGGGCGTGACCTCGAAAATCGTGAAGGGCTCCAGCCCCTGGGCGCGGGCAACACCATCAACCAGCAAGTTGGTGGAGGTGCCGATCAACGTCAACGTCCCGCCCATGATCGCGGCGTAGGACAAGGGGATCAACAGCTTGGACGGAGACCGCCCCAAGATCTTCGAGATCTGGACAAATACCGGGATCATGATCACCACGATGGGCGTGTTGTTCATGAAGGCCGAGCCGACGGCGACGAAGGCCAACAGGCTGATAACGGCCACAGCAGGCCGCGCCTTGGCATTGGCCTCGGCGAATTTGGTCAGCCGGTCCAATGATCCGGTGCGCACCAGCGCCCCCATGACGATGAACATCGCAGCGATCGTCCAGGGCGCGGGGTTGGACAGCACGTCAATCGCACGCTCATAGGGCAGCAGGCCCAGGATCAGCAGCGTCGCGCAGCCGCCGATGGCCACGACCTCCGTGGGCCACCGCTCCCACAGAAACATGGTGAACATGATCAGCAGGATGGCAAGGGTCAGAACGCCCTCTCCGGTGTCTGATAGGGGTAGGGACAGCATGATCACTCCGGCTCAGCGCTGGGGTAGCATCCTCCAACCCACGCGCCCCCGCAAGCGGTTACGGCGCGGCGCGGCGCGGTTGCACAAGGAACACTCCCAACAGCATCAGGGCCAGCGCGCCCCAGACCCACGGTGAATAGCTTTCGCCCAAGATCAGCTTGGCCCAAAGGATGCCGAAACCGGTCACAAGATAGCCCACCTGGCTGGCGAAAACCGCGCCCGTGCGCCCCACCATCCAGACGTAGGTCGTGTAGGCTGTCGTATGGGCCAAGGCGATGCCGACGATGGCCCAGATCCCCGCGTCCCATGGCACGAAAGGGCTGATCCATTCGCCCGTGGCCACAGCCAAGGGCGCAGAAAGGATCGCGCCCATAACCGATGCGCCAAAAAGCACCTGCACGGCATCAAGGCCCCAGGTGCCCCATCTGGCGACGATGTTGCCCTCGACCGCATAGAGCAACGGCGCGATGACGGCGACGGGCAGCCAGATCGCCATGGCAGGATCCGGCAGGCTGGTGCCCGGCAGGGCGATCAGGATGATCGCGCTCAACCCCATGAGAAGGCCCAGAAGGCGCAGGGCGGAGTAGCGGTCCATTTTCAGGGCCAGGGCGATCGGGAAGGCGAACATCGGCACCGTCGCCAGCACGATCGAGAGGATGCCCGAGGGCAGATGCACGGCAGCGGTGAAGCTGGCTGAATTGGGCAGGATCGTCCCGATGAGGGCGATGAAGAGGTAGAAAATCAATGCGCCGCGGTGCAGCGGCAAGGGCTTGCGACGGATCACGCTGAAGCCGCCCAAAAGCGCCGCGCCGATGGCGAATTGCCAGAAGATGATGCCGATATCGCGATGCCCCGCGGTCACCGCGATCTTGGTCAGGGGTTGCGTGACCCCCCATAGCGCGCCCATGCCGATCAACAGGATCAGCGGCAGCGCCCGTGTCATGGAACGCTTTGCTGAAGCCGTCCGCCGTCGCGGATGGGCGTGACGGACCTGGCCTTGCCGGTCTGGTCATCGGTCTCGATGAAGACACCCGACAGGGTCGCCTCGCCGGTGGCCGGGGTGAAACGCTCTTTCGGCATACCTGTGATGAAACGGCGCAGGGGTTCGGTCTTTTCCATCCCGATGACTGAGTTGTAGTCGCCGCACATGCCGGCATCCGTCATGTAGCCTGTGCCACCGGGCAGGATCGTCGCATCGCCCGTAGGCACATGGGTGTGGGTGCCAACGACAAGGGACGCACGGCCGTCGCAATAATGGCCGATGGCCATCTTCTCCGAGGTAGCCTCGGCGTGGATGTCGATCAGGCGCACGGCCGCCTGCCCGCCCAATGTCTTCAAAGCCCCATCCAGCGCCGAAAAAGGATCATCGAAGGGGCGCTTCATGAACACCTGCCCCAAGGCCTGCGCCACCAGGATCTTGCGACCTTTCACGTCGAAAAGCCGCGCGCCCTTGCCCGGCGCCGCCTTGGAGAAGTTGAGGGGACGGATGATGCGCTGTTCCTGCTCGATGTATTGCAGCATGTCCTTCTGGTCGAAGGCGTGGTCGCCAAGGGTCAGGCAATCGGCACCGGCGTCCAGCAGCGCCTTGGCGTGAGCCCCGGACAGGCCCATGCCCGATGTGGCGTTCTCACCGTTGACCACCACGAAGTCGAGCTTCCAGTCGACCCGAAGCTGGGGCAGCCGCCCCGTGATCGCCGCACGTCCCGCGCGGCCCATGACATCACCAAGAAAAAGAATACGCATGGAATTGGCTTAGGCGGGGTTGGCGGCGGCGGCAATACCTAGATGCGCGCCTATGGCGCGACACCTCCGTTCTCGGTGATCAGCGCATCAAGCGGCTGGTCGGTCGGCTCTTGCGGAACCTTGGGCAGTTCCTGCGCGGCATAGGCAAACCCGATGGCACGGGTCGGGGCGGCGGCGCGCAATCGCTCCAACGTGCGATCGTAGAAACCGCCGCCGTAGCCCAAGCGGTTCAGGCGCGCGTCAAAAGCGACCAGCGGCACGATGAGGGTGTCGGGGATCAGCCAGTCGCCACCTGCAGGGATCCGCGCGCCGAAGGGGCCGCTTTCCATCGGCGCATCGGGCGTCCATTCGCGGAAGTCGAGCGGCTGACCCGCCCCCTTGATGACCGGCACGCACAGGCGCGCCCCTGCGGCGAAGAGGGCCGCCATCGCGGGAAGAGGGGACAGTTCGGTCCGGATCGGCATATAGCCCGAGATGATGCGGCCCTTGGCGGGGCCGATGACCTCAAGCAGGTGCCCGGTGGCGGCGGGCGTTTTCTCGTCGGCCTGTGCATGGGCGATCTTGCGAGCGGCGAAGGCGACGGTGCGGGAATCGCCCTTGGCGTTCGGGGGGGGGAGGTCAGTGGTCATGCCCCAATTGAACGCGCAAAATCCTGTGGGCGCTACGGGCTTTCCGACGCGCGGGCCATCGGTTACGACTACGCCCATGTTGACGCTGGATCATATCGCCGTCTCGGCCGAGGCCCTTGGGCCCGGCACCGCAGACGTGGAAGCGGCCCTTGGCCAACCGCTGCTGCCGGGGGGCGTGCATCCGGACATGGGCACCCACAACCGCCTGCTGTCGTTCGGGCCAGATGAGTATTTTGAGCTGATCGCCATCGACCCCGACGCGCCGGGGCCGGATCAGCCGCGGTGGTTTAACCTTGATGAGTTCTCCGGCCCCACGCGGGTAACGAACTGGATCTGCCGTTGCCCGGATATCGAAGCCGCGATTGCGGTGGCCCCGGACGGGATCGGGGTGCCGTGGCAGTTGCAACGTGCCGATCTGCGTTGGACCATGGCGGTGCCACGGGACGGGAAACTGCCGTTTGGTGGCCTGTTTCCGGCGTTGATCCAGTGGCACGGCGACGCACATCCTGCGCCGCGTCTGAAAGACACGGGCGTGCGGCTGGCGGCCCTGCGCCTGTTTTCGCCCGAAGCTGACGCGCTTCAGGCGGCGCTCAATCCGCTATTGCGCGATGCGCGCGTCACCGTCATCGCGGGGCAAGCGCCGCGCATCGAGGCGGTGTTGAGCACCCCGATCGGAGAGGTGATCCTGTGATCCTGGCCGCCACGGCAGAGGACACCGCGGCGATCCTGCGCCTGTGGAACGAGGTCATCGCGCAGACCACGATCACCTTCACCTCAACCCCCAAGACGCAGGCGCAGATTGCGGCTTTGGTCGACACTCAACCCGTGTTTCTGGCCCGTGACGGGGCGCGGACCCTCGGGTTCGCCACCTACGCGCAGTTTCGCGGCGGCGATGGCTACCGCCTGACGCAAGAGCACGCGATATACTTGACAGAAGACGCGCGGGGCCGTGGGTTGGGGCGCGGCTTGTTGCAGGCCGTCGCGGACAATGCGCGGGATGCGGGCAACCACAGCCTGATCGCGGGCATCTCGGGCGAGAACGCGGCCGGCATCGCGTTCCACGAAGCGATGGGTTTCGTGCACGTCGGCATGATCCCGGAAGCGGGTCACAAATTCGGCCGGTTTCTGGACCTTGTGATGATGCAAAAACGCCTGTGACCTGTGCTTTTCCCCTGCCGTTCCAGATGCCCCCGGGGTAAGCTGCCACCATGTCACTCTGGACCCGCATATCAGAGGCGCTGGAGGCCTTGCGTCAAGGCGAGAGCCTGTCGGAAGTCTTTGGACGCTTGCGCACCCCGCCCGAACGGACGGTGGCCTTCACGATTGCGGTCATCGCCCTTTCGGCGAAAATGGCCAAGGCCGATGGCCTTGTGACCCGCGATGAAGTCACGGCCTTCCGCCGGGTCTTCCATATTCCCCCCGCCGACGAGCCCGCCGCCGCGCGGGTCTTCAACATGGCGCGCGAAGACGTGGCGGGGTTCGAGCACTACGCCGACCGCATTGCGCGCATGTTCCGGGAAAAGGGCAAGCCCTGCGGGGCGGACTCGGTGCTGTGTGACCTGATGGAGGGGCTCTTTTACATCGCCGCCGCCGATGGCAAATATCACCCGGCAGAGGATGCGTTCCTGGCCCGTGTGGCCGAGATTTTCGGCATGGATGACCTGGCCTTTCGCCGTCTGCGCGCGCGGCACGTGCCCGATGCAGCGCCAGATCCCTACGCGGTGCTGGGGGTCTCGTCCGACGCCTCGCTGGAGGACATCCGCGCGGTCTACCGTGCCGAAGTGCGCCAGACCCACCCCGATCAGATGATCGCGCGCGGGGTCCCGGAGGAGGCCGTGCAAATGGCAGAGCAGCGGATGCAGGCGATCAACCGCGCCTGGGAAGAGATCCAGGACAGCCGCCGGAAACAGGCCTGATGCGCCCCGAAATGCGGATCGCGACCTACAACGTCGAGTGGTTCTTCAAGCTGTTCGATGACAGTGGGGCGCTGTTGCGCGACGGTGAATGGTCGGGCCGGTGGAACGTTACGCGCACTGCACAGATCAATGCCTTGACGACGGTTTTCCAGGCGATGGATGCCGATGCCGTGCTGGTGGTGGAGGCCCCCGATACCAGCCGGGGGCGTGACGGTGCGGTGGCTTTGCGAAACTTCGCCGCCCACGCGGGCCTGCGCGCGCGCGAGGTGCTGGTGGGCTTTCCCAATGATACGCAGCAAGAGCTGATGTTGCTTTACGATCCCGATGTGATCACCGCGCGCCATGATCCGCTGGATCGCGGCGCACCTCGGTTCGATGACGACTTCGCGATCGATTTGGACATCGATGCAACCGAAGACATCGTTCGGTTCTCCAAACCGCCGCTGGAGGCGGCGCTGGAGACACCGATAGGCCCGATCCGGCTGATCGGTGCCCATGTGAAGTCCAAAGCGCCCCACGGCGCGGTAAGTGATGCGGACGTGATGCGCATGGCGATCGCCAACCGCCGCAAGCAACTGGCGCAATGCATCTGGCTGCGGCGGCGGATCGAGGCGCACCTGGACGCAGGCGATGCGCTGATCGTGGCGGGCGATCTGAACGACGGACCGGGTCTGGATGAATACGAGGCGCTGTTCGGACGCTCGGGCCTGGAGATCGTGCTGGGGGCGTCCGGCCCGGCGGAGCGGCGGCTGTTCGATCCCCATGGCGCACAAGCGTTGCAATCAAAGCTGTCGGCGGCCCCCACGACATCGCGCTTCTTCTTGCGCCACGAAAACCGCTACCTGCAGGCGCTGCTGGATTACATCATGGTCTCGCCCGCCTTGCGGCCCCGTGCCGATCACTGGCGCATCTGGCATCCTTTCGATGACCCCGATTGCTGGGGCCGCGCGGACCTGCGGGCCGCACTCTTGACCGCGTCGGATCACTTCCCCGTCAGTCTGGACTTGATCTGAGCGCCCCCGCACCCCCATCTTATATCCATGAAACATGCACTTTCCGTAGGACTTGTGGCTGGCGCGCTAGCGATTGCGGCGCCTGCGGCTGCGCAAGACGACAGTGAGTTGAGCGAGGGTCTGGGCCTTCTGGGCGAAGGCACGCGGATGATCCTTGAGGGGCTGATGGAAGAAATGCGCCCGATGATGGAGGAGGTTCGCCCCTACTTCGAGGACGAGGTTCTGCCGTTTCTCAACCGCATGGGCGAGTTGATGGACGATGTGTCATCCTATGAGCTGCCCGAGCGGCTGCCCAACGGCGATATCATCATCCGCCGCTCTCCCGATGCGCCGGAGTTTGACCCGGAGGTCGGGGAAGGCGGCGAAGTGGAGCTTTAGAGCGGTCGCGCATTGGCTGCGCCAAATCAGCTCCCAAGGACTGCGCTTTGGCTGCGCCAAATCGGGTCCTAGAGATTGCGCTTTGGCTGCGCCAAATCGCCGGGGGCCGCGCGCGGGCTGACGCCCGCGCGCGGCGGTGCCTCCTTTCCGACGTCCGTGCGAGATGTCGCGGTTGAGATTGAGTTTTTTTGGCAAGATGAAAGGGGGCGGGTTGAGACTATGGCGCGCCGGGCGCATATCTGTCTGACCGTTTTCAAGCCCGAGGATACCTGATGCGCCTGCTTTTTCCTGTTCGTGATGCCGCCTCTGATGCCGGAGGGGCGCCCCTGGAGGGGTTGCCGGAGTGGAACCTGGACGATCTTTACGAGGGTCAGGACGCGGCCGCGTTGAAGCGCGATCTGGATTGGTTGGAAGACGCGTGCCGGTCTTTTGCCACGGATTACGAGGGTAAATTGGCCGATCTGGAGGCCGATGGCCTTCTTGAATGCACCCTGCGCTATGAGAAGATCGACATGATCGCCGGGCGCATCATGTCGTTTGCGGGTCTGCGGTATTACCAGAAGACCACCGATGGCGAGCGGGCAAAGTTCATGTCGGACATGCAGGACAAGATCACCACCTACACAACGCCGCTGGTATTTTTCTCTCTGGAATTCAACCGGATCGAGGATGCGCCCTACGAGGCGATGATGGCCGAGAACACGGATCTGGCGCGTTACAAGCCGGTGTTCGACCGCATGCGCGCGATGAAGCCCTACCAATTGAGCGATGAGTTGGAGAAGTTCCTCCATGATGCCTCAGTCGTTGGAGCCTCGGCATGGAACAAGCTGTTCGATGAGCAGATCGCAGGCTTGAGCTTCGAGGTGGACGGCGAGACCCTCGGCATCGAGGCGACGTTGAACCTGATGACCGACAGTAACCGCGACAAGCGCGAAGCGGGCGCGCGGGCCCTGGCCGAGAAGTTCGAAGAGACCGCGCCGTTGTTCGCGCGGGTGCACAACACCTTGGCGAAAGAAAAAGAGATCGGCGACCGCTGGCGCGGGTTGCCGTCGCCGCAAGCGAGCCGGCATCTGGCCAACCACGTGGAGCCTGAGGTGGTGGAGGCGTTGCGAGATGCGGTCGTCAAAGCTTATCCCCGCCTGTCGCATCGCTACTACAAGTTGAAGGCCAAGTGGATGGGCCTTGAAACCATGGAGGTCTGGGACCGCAACGCGCCGCTGCCGATGACGGAGGACCGGATTGTCGGCTGGGACGAGGCGCGCCGCGTGGTGTCCGAGGCCTACGCAGGATTCGACCCACGCATGGCTGAACTGGCAGAGCCGTTCTTTACCGACGGTTGGATCGACGCGGGCGTGAAAGAGGGCAAGGCACCCGGCGCCTTCGCGCATCCCACCGTGACCGACGTGCACCCCTACGTGATGCTCAACTATCTTGGCAAACCGCGTGATGTCATGACCTTGGCGCACGAGTTAGGCCATGGTGTGCACCAGCGGCTGGCCGCTGGACAGGGCGAGATGCTGTCTTCCACGCCGCTGACGCTGGCCGAAACCGCCTCCGTCTTCGGCGAGATGCTGACCTTCCGCAAGATGCTGGCCGAGGCCAAGGACGACGCCACCCGCAAGGTGATGCTGGCGGGCAAGGTGGAGAACATGATCAACACCGTCGTGCGCCAGATCGCCTTCTACGATTTCGAGTGCAAGCTGCACGAGGCGCGCCGGAACGGAGAGCTGACGGTCGACGACATCAATGCCCTGTGGATGTCGGTGCAAGGCGAAAGCCTCGGCCCCGTCTTCACCTTCATGGAGGGCTACGAGACATTCTGGGCCTACATCCCCCACTTCGTCCACTCGCCCTTCTACGTCTACGCCTATGCGTTCGGCGACGGGTTGGTGAACGCGCTTTATGCGGTCTATGCCGAGGGCAATGAAGGCTTTGAAGAGAAGTATTTCGACATGCTGAAGGCGGGCGGGTCGAAGCACCACAAGGAGCTTCTGGCGCCGTTCGGCCTGGACGCCAGCGATCCGGCGTTCTGGGACAAGGGCCTGAGCATGATCGAGGGCTTCATCGACGAATTGGAGGCGATGGAGTGATGACCCACGCGTTGCCCCGCAAACGGGCCGGCATCCGGAGGATCCTGAATGGGGTGCAGCGGCATCCCCGGCCCGAGTGGCGCAATTGGCGCGGCTGGGGCAGAAGACTGTCGCGCGTGCTGGTGGAAGTGCGCCACCGGGTGCCGCCGGGATTTCGCCTGATCCTGGGTCTGATATTCATTGCTGGAGGGCTGCTATCGGTTCTGCCGTTTCTTGGCCTTTGGATGTTGCCGTTCGGGATCGCCGTCGCCGCGCTGGATGTCGTGCCGCTGTGGCGTTGGTTTCGGGGCCGCAAAGGCTCGCGACGGCCTCCGACGTGAGCGGCAACGCTCGGCGCAGCGCAGAGACATCTGAGCTTGGTGGATATAGCCCTGCCACTGGTCTAACTATGTTTCCGCATTGATCTGGAGCCCTCCATGGCACTTCTGCGCAAACTTCTGGGGCGACTGCTGCTGCTTGTCGTCGTGGGCCTTGCCGCCTTCCTGACCTTCGCGCCGGGCTATGTGGAGGCCGAGCGCAATGGCATCAACTGGCGGGGCCCCTACCCTGTTTCAGACGCCGCCGCCGCCTTGCACGATACGCTGACGATCGGCGATTGGCATGCCGACAGCCTGTTGTGGGCGCGTGACCTGACCGAGCGGGGGGCCACGGGCCACGTCGATATCCCGCGCCTGCTGGAGGGCAATGTGGCGCTTCAGGTCTTTACCACCGTCACGAAATCACCCGCAGGGCAGAACTATCACGAGAACGCCCCCGACGCGCGGGATAACATCACGCTATTGGCCGTGGGTCAGCTGTGGCCACCGCGCACCTGGAACAGTTTGGTCGAGCGGGCGCTGTACCAGGCCGAGCGGTTGCACGGCTTTGCCGAGGCCTCGGACGGGATGCGGGTGATCACCTCACGGGCCGAGTTGGAGGCGCTGCTGGAAGCGCGGTCCCAGGGCGTGCAGGTGGTGGGGGGGATCCTGGGCATCGAGGGCGCCCATGCGCTGGAGGGCGAGATGGCCAACCTCGACCGGTTGGAGGCGGCGGGCTTTCGGCTGGTGGGGTTGCACCACTTCTTCGACAATGAGCTTGGAGGCTCCCTGCATGGGGTCGGCAACCAAGGCCTGACCGAGTTTGGCCAAACGGTCGTGGCAGAGGTGGTCGCCCGCGGCATGGTCGTGGACCTGGCCCATTCCTCGCAACAGGTGGCCCGCGACGTCATTGCGGCAACGGACGTTCCCCTGATCGTCAGCCATACCGGGCTGCGATCCGCCTGCGACGCGCACCGCAACTTTCCCGACGATCTGATGCGCGCGATCGTGCAAAACGGCGCTGATCAGGGCGGCGGTGTGATCGGCATCGGCTTTTGGGCCGATGTCACCTGCGACGACAGCCCCGATGGCGTGGCCCGCGTGATCATGGCGGCGATCGAAGCGTTGGGGGGGGATCACGTGTCGCTCGGGTCGGACTACGACGGATCGGTCACGGTGGGCTTTGACGCGTCCGAACTGGCCGCGCTGACCGATGCACTTGTGCGCGCGGGCGCGACCGAGGCCCAGATCGCGGCGGTCATGGGCGGCAACATGCTGCGCGTGTTGCGGGCGCGATTGAACTAGGCCGCTCGCGGGGGCGTTTCACCCCCGGTGCCCCCTCCTCGCGCCTTACCGGCGCTCCTCGCAGGGGTCACAACTTGGCGTGAGATCCGTCGCACATCGGCGTGTTGGACGTCGCCTTGCAGCCGCAAAAGAACGCCTTACCGTCCTTCTCTGCGGTGTATTTCACCGGTGTGAACTCGGTTCCCTTGTGGGAGCCGTCGCAGAACGGCTGGTTCGCGGACTGGCCGCAGGCACACCAGAAATAGGATTTCCCGGCCTCGACCTCCACGGGGTAGGGGGCGGTTTGGGCGATTTTCGGCGCTGACATCGGGCTGGCTCCTTGGCTGACGAATTTACTTGTAACATGGGGCGGTCGCGGCCTGCGTCAATCCAGATCGGTCCACGGCCAGGGCTTCACCTCGGAGGCCGCCGCCTGATACCGCGCCGCTTTCGCCATCCAGATCCCCAGATCGGTGCCGAAATCAGCCAGGCGCTCATTCGGCTCTCCCTTGGACACGGCCATGACGATGAACTGGATCACGGTCAGCGCGGTCAGCACCGTGCTGGCGAAACTCAATAGCACCGCAATCAGGATCATGTACAAAAGGCGCTGTGCCAGACCTTCACGGCTGGCTTCGGGTTGCTCTCCGTTCAGGCGACCGTCGATATTGCCATCGTCATTCCGAGCCATGGGCGTGGTCCTTTCGCAAGCGTTCGACAACACTCTAGCGGGCCATCGGCAAGCGGGCCAGCCCGGGCGTGGTCACGCGGCCGCTTGCGCAAAGATCGCATCCAGCACCGCCTGCGTCCCGCGCGAGAATTCCAGCGGGCAGGCGAAGGCCACACCGTCCAGAACGTGGGCGGCCACGGCCTCCACCTGCGCCACATATTGGTCGACGCCGGGAAAGCGGATCACCTGCACGTCCGCGCCATCGCGCGCGATAACGATCCGCGCTTCTGCGTAGGTGCCGGGATTGAACGGCGCAGGCAGGGTCAACGTGCCCTCGGTGCCGTGAAACATCATGACCTGATAGCGCGCTGCACGCATCGAGACGTGGAAATTGAACCGCACCTCACCCGCTGTCGCCGCGACCCAGGCCGAGGTATCGACACCCCCCTCCTGCACAAGGTCCACATGGCTCGGCACAGGCTCCAACCCCGTCGCCAGCCGGAAACCACCGATGGGGTACACGCCGACATCGCGCAGGCCCCCGCCGCCCAGTTCAGCCGACAAGCGAATGTTCGACGCATCCGCCAGCGCGTAGGTGAAGGCCCCGCTGACACTGCGCAATGTCCCGATCGCGCCCTCGGCCAGCAGCGCCCGGGTGCGGTGCCATTGCGGGTGATGGGCGGGCATCCACGCCTCGGCGATCAGCCGCGAGGTCGCCTCCCGCGTCGCAATCAGATGATCGATGTCAGCGAGGCTCAGGCCAATCGGCTTTTCGCACAGCACATGCTTGCCCGCCCGCGCGGCCTTGGCGCTCCATTCGGTATGAAGCGCGTTGGGCAGCGGGATGTAGACGGCGTCGATTTCCGGATCGTCCAGGATCGCCTCATAGCTGCGTTCGACCTTCAGGCCGGGGACGAGATCAGCGAAGGGAATGGCACGCGCGGGATCACGCGTGGCGACAGATTTCAGGTGAGTGCGGCGGGCGGCGTGGATCGCCGGGGCCATGGTTTTGCGCGCAAAGCCAGCGGCGCCCAGGATACCCCAGGTCAGATGCGGTTTCATGGGGTGTTGGTAGCGTGCGACGCGTCAGGCCGCCAGAGGCATGATCTGGACGCGGGGGCCGTGGGCCTCGGCCAGCATCGTCGCAAGGATCAAACCGATCACGTCGGAATAGGCCTCTTCAAGTGCCTCATCGCCGCCCAGATGCCCGGTCACCATGTCCATCAGCGCCGCGTGAAGCGCCATGTAGCCCCGGGGCGACATTCCGGCGGAGCGCAGTGTGCAGGCCAGCGGCGCGAGCTGACGCGACATCGCGCCGGGCACGTCGATCAAGGCGACGGCATCGGCCAACAAGTCCACGGGCGATAGGGACACGCCGCGCGCCATGGCGGGCGCATAGCGGGCCAGATGCATCTCGAATGCCATCGCCAATTGCGCGGGCCGGTCGGTCAGGCGCGGCAACGTGGCTTTGACCAACGCGATCTGGGTGGGTGTCACATTCATCTCAGGCCCCTTCCCGCGGCAGGTCTTGCGCTGCACGTGCAAGGCTGAACTGCGGCAGGTTGCCAAGCGCTGCGAAGACGTCCGCCGGGGCGCACGGATGGGGGGCTGCGGGTTTGAGGGTGAAGAAGCGGCGAAGCATGGCGGCAGTGTCCGTTGATGAGGGGTGTCTTGTCTTGAGCCCAATATGCGCCCTGCCCTGCCCGCCCGAAAGGCAAGGTTTCCCTACCCAACCACCGCTCTTGAACGCAAAAGGCCCACACGGGGTGAACCGTATGGGCCTTCCAACTGCGGTGCCGTCTTGGGTGGCGGCACCGGGGTCACATCACGCAGAGGTCAGCATGCCTTGCTGGCGCGCCATCTCGCGCATGCGCTTTTGCAGCTTCTCGAAGGCGCGCACCTCGATCTGGCGGATACGCTCTCGGCTGACGTCGTAGACGCCCGACAGATCCTCCAGCGTCACGGGCTTCTCCTGCAAGCGGCGCTGGGTCAGGATGTCCTTTTCGCGCTCGTTCAGAACGTCCATCGCCTCGGTCATCAGGGCCATGCGGCTTTGATACTCATCGCGCTCGGCATAATCCGTGGCCTGATCCGCGTCCTCATCCTCCAGCCAATCCTGCCACTGGGCCGAGCCTTCATCGTCCGAGCCGACCGTCGCATTCAGCGACGCGTCGCCGCCGGACATCCGACGGTTCATGGAGATCACTTCCGTCTCGGTCACGCCAAGATCGGTCGCGATACGGGCCACGTTTTCGGGACGCAGGTCGCCCTCTTCCAACGCGCCGATGCGGGCTTTGGCCTTGCGCAGGTTGAAGAACAACTTCTTCTGCGCCGACGTCGTGCCAAGTTTCACCATCGACCACGAGCGCAGGACATATTCCTGGATCGCGGCGCGGATCCACCACATCGCATAGGTGGCAAGGCGGAAGCCCTTTTCGGGGTCGAATTTCTTCACGGCCTGCATCAGGCCCACGTTGGCCTCGGAAATCACCTCGGCCTGGGGCAAGCCATAGCCGCGATAGCCCATGGCGATCTTGGCCGCGAGGCGCAGGTGCGAGGTCACCATCTGGTGGGCGGCATCGGTATCCTCATCCTCGACCCAGCGCTTGGCGAGCATGTATTCCTGCTCTGGCTCCAGCATCGGGAACTTGCGGATTTCCTGAAGGTAACGGTTCAGTCCGCCCTCAGGTGTCGGGGCGGGAAGATTTGCATAATTGGCCATGTCTGGTCCCCCTATTGCGTTGGTCCCGTATTTGCGGGCCGGGCGCGTTGACGCGCATTCCGGTATGAAGATCATGTAAATACGATTAACTTAACTTCAAGATCCCGTATTCACTTTTCGGATTGGGGTTATGCACCTTGCGAATACGAACAGCAATACAAATCAGCGCACGATCACGTGCATTTGCGCACATGTGATACCCGGTTACGCGCTTGTTTTCGACTAGGAAGGGCGCTGTCCCAGAAGGGCAAGCAGCGTGCGGAAATCCTCGGGCAACGGCGCCTCAAAGCTGAGGTGCTCTTTCGTGACGGGATGCTCGAAGCCCAGCGTGGCCGCATGCAGCGCTTGGCGAGGGAAAGTGTTCAAGGCCTCCGCGCCCGGCACCTTGGCGCTGACGCGACGGCGCCCGCCATAGGTCTGATCCCCGATCAGCGCGTGGCCCGCGTGGGCCAAATGCACCCGAATCTGGTGGGTCCGCCCCGTCTCCAAGCGGCATGACACCAGCGAGACCGGCCCATGCGCCTCCAACACCCGGACCCGCGTGACAGCATGACGCCCGCCGGTGAACAGCACCGCCTGACGTTGGCGATCGGTCTTGTGGCGCGCAAGCTGCGTGGTGATCTTGACGGTCGAGCCCTCGAAACTGACCCCCTTGATCCCGCGCAGACGCGGATCCGCGCCGTCCGGCGTACCGTGGCACAGCGCCCGGTATTCCCGCTCCATCGAGTGGTCTGCGAATTGCGCCGCCAACCCATGATGCGCCCGGTCGGACTTCGCCACCACCAATAGCCCCGAGGTATCCTTGTCGATGCGGTGCACGATACCGGGCCGTTTCTCGCCCCCGATCCCGGACAGTTTGCCGCCGAAATGATACAAAAGGGCGTTCACCAGCGTGCCGGAAGGCGAGCCGGGGGCCGGATGCACCACCATGCCGGCGGGCTTGTTGATGACGATCAGGTCATCGTCCTCATGAATGATATCGAGGGGAATATCCTCTGCCACGGTCTCGACGTCGGCCGCTTCCTCCACGGTGATCGTGACCGCGTCCCCTTCGGACACCCGCGCTTTGGGGTCGGTAAAGACCACGCCATTCACCGTCACGGCCCCTGCCGGGATCAGCTTCGCCAGCCGCGTCCGGCTGATCGCTTCGCCCTCTGGCACAGCACGGGCCAGTGCCTTATCAAGGCGCGGACCCGGGTCGGGGCCAATGACAACTGAAACGATACGCGTGAGGCCGGACATGGCGGATGAAATTCCCGAAGGTGACGGCCCCCTGCCCCCCAATTTGCGCTTCCTGCGCGTGCTGGTGACGGTACTGACGGCGGTGATGATCCTGGGCGTCTTAACGGTCATCTTGCTGCTTGTCATCCGGCTGAACGATATTCGCGGGCCGGTCCTGGTCCACCCCGAGGTCTTTTCCATTCCCGCAGGGGTGAATACGGTCGGCTATAGCGTGGTGGACGGCTACACGGTCATCATCGGCGACGATGGCATCATCCGCGTCTTCGCCAGCGACACGCAGGAATTGGTGCAACAACTGGACCTGAACGAGTGACACCTGCGAAGCGGGCTTCCGCCAATGAGGGGGGCGGCCCAACCCTCAAGCAGCCCGAAGGGCGTTAGGACAAACATCCCGTCCTCAAGTAGCCCGAAGGGCGGTAGGACAATTATACAGAGAGAAATATTGGTACCAGCGCCCCGGCTCGAACGGGGGACCTCCTGATCCACAATCAGGCGCTCTAACCTACTGAGCTACGCCGGCATCCTTTACACGGTCGCGGGATAGCGCCGCCCCCGAAAGATTGCAAGCCCGATCCGTGGCCCTATCCGCGCAGAACGCGCACCTTTCGGGTCCCTTGCGCCCACCATCCCCCCTGCGGTACCCCAAGACACACAACGACCCGGAGGCTCCCATGGGGATCAATAGCGAAAACGACATGTCTGCCGATCTTCAGATCGGGCCGACGAACCTTGGCATGGTTCGGATCTATATCACGGGCGACAAGATTGATCTGCCGATGGATTTCGATCCGGAAGAGGCCGAGGATATCGCGGAAGAACTGCGGGCCGCCGCCGCCGCCGCGCGCAAAGCCACCAAGAAATAAAGCCCCGCGTTCGACATGACCGAGGGTCGCCCGCCGTTTGCGCCCCGGCGCGCTGTCCTGAAACTGATGGAAATCGCGGGCCAGTTTTGTATTGGCCTGATCTTGAGCTCTGCGATGTCCGGTGCCGTCCTTTGGGCCACCAGAGGGCTGCCGGACGTCGGGGATTACGACATCTATTGGCAAGGCCAGGTTGGCACCGCGATGGGCTATGGCTTGGTCTCGACCTGCCTCGCGGTGCCGATATGGTTGATCGGCAGCGTCTGGCGCAGGTTGCGATGGATGCGCGCGTGGTGGCTGGGACTTGTCCTTGCCAACGGCCTGACCCTGACGGCGTACCTTGCCGCGATCCCGACAGGAAGCGGGGGCTAAGGCCAAGGCGGGGTCAACGCGCGGCTATGGCGGCAGTTCCAGCCCCGGATCGCGATACATGTGCAGGCGCATCGCGGCGGCGCGGGCAAACCTTTGGGTCATGGCCTTGCGCCGAGCGCCTGCCAACTTCGTCTCTGGCCCCATCCGCAGGATCTCGGCATCATAGGAATCAGCGATGATCAACCCGGTGTCATCGGGCAAAAGCTCGGTCGGGAAGGCGTCATCCACCGCCCAGAAATAGCGATCGCCCCATTCCAGATACCCCTCCCACTTGGCATCCGAGGTGAAATCCACCCGCGATGATTTGCATTCGATCACCCATAATTCACCCTTTGGGCCCATCGCCATCACGTCCAGCCGTTTGCCGCGCTCGGGCGTGAATTCCTCCAAGGTAACGAAATCATGGGACCGCAGGTGCCGGCACACGCCCCGGGCCAGCAGTTGGCCGGGCATCAAAGTCACGTCTTTCACTACATCCTGCATCGGACAAACATGAACAATAGGTGAACAAACCGCAAGATGTTTTCACGGCGACACAGGCAGCCCGCCCTTGCCGTGGCCCCATCCGCCCCCTATGTGGGGAATCGGCGGATCTACCCTTCTCGTACCTGTGGCAACATTCCAGTGGCCTTAAGCAAATCCGAGGGAGCTGGCTCTGGCTTGACCGTGGTCATGCTATCTGGCGCCCACCTGTACATACAGGTCCTCGGGAATATACGCCTCTACGGAAGCGGTGGTCCCCGCCACTATACCCCCGCCACTATACCTAAGTCACGCTACCTGCCGCGCGCCTCATCGGCGCGTACGGGGTCGGCGCGCACGGGGATCGGCATCGCCATCGGGTCCACCACGGGCTCGGGCGCGCGCTTGCCGCCGCCCTTGTCGTCATTGTCAGCCATCATCATGATCCGAATACCGACCTGGACCGACCCGAAGGTGATCCAGCACAGCGCGGTCATCACGATCAGCGCCAGAACGCCATCAGACGAATGGGTCACAAGGTGCCACAGGTTCGCCACGTTGAACCACAACAACGCCCCCACGAAAGCGACAGCAATGACGCCGCCGTAAATGGCATGGCGCAAGATCATCTTGATGTAGTCGGGCATGGGGCAGCTCCATTGTGTGCGACAGGCAAATGGTAGCAGAGCCGTGGGCGTCGTCCAGCCCTTGGCCACGAAAGCCCCCGTTCAGGCGATCACCAGCCACATGTAGCCTGCGTATCCCGCCAGCCCCAAGGCCCCCGCCGCGCGCGGAACCCGTCCCCAAAGACCCAGTACCAGCAGGGCCGCCCCGGTAATGGCCAGCGCCCAGACCTCGGCCATGTCCAGCGACGGCGGCACGGCGATCGGATGCACCAGCGCGGTGATCCCCAATATTCCCAACACGTTGAAGCTGTTGGAACCGACGATATTGCCCAATGCTAAGCCGCCCTGCCCGCGCACCGCCGCCGAAAGGCTGGCGGCCAGTTCGGGCAGCGATGTGCCGATGGCCACCACCGTCAGCCTGATGACCGAGGGCGGCACCCCAAAGGCCTCGGCGATGTCTACCGTGCCGCTCACCAGGGCCTGGGCACCGCCGATCAACAGCACAAGGCCCACGGTCACGAAGATCAGGCTTTGGCCCAGGCGGCCTGGGGCGGCCTCGGTCTCTTGCTCGGACAGGGCGACCTCGCCCCCGCGCACGCTGACCCAAAGGAAAATGGCCAGGATACCCAGGAACATCGCCCCCAGTACCGGGCCGATCCCGCCCAAAATGATCACGGCAATCATCCCCAAGGTCGCGGCGGCCACGGCAATGGCCTCTGCCCAGCCGATCCGCGCCACGAGGGGGACGATCACCGCGCTGGCCGCCAGGATCAGCGCCACATTGGCGACGTTCGACCCGATGACATTGCCCAGCGCCAGGCCGGGCGCCCCCGCCAGTGCCGCACTGAGTGAGGCGGCAAGTTCCGGCGTCGAGGTGCCAAAACCCATGACCACCGCGCCGATGACGGCGGGCGACATCCGAAACCGCACCGACAGGCCCAGGGCGCCACGCACCAGAACCTCGCCCCCGGCCACAAGCAGGGCCAGGCCCAAGACAACCAGCAAATAGTCCAAACCAAACACCCCTCCAGCGCGGAAAATCAGTGCGGCCCCGCAGCCCCGGTTGAGCGTACATGGGGCGGAAATCGACGCGCACAAGGCCCGCTCGCCAACCCATCCGATGGCCCGTCCCTTACGAAGCAGCGCCCGCAGGTCTATATGTCATCCCAAAGCGTTAGCGGAGCCCTTTGCCATGTCCGACCCGATCCCCCGAAACACCAACCCCCATGGCCTGGCCCATGCCCGTGAATTGCAGGGGCATCTGACGTGGCTCGAAAGCTTTTCCGGCACCGCGCTGGCGGTATTGGCCACGGCGTCGGGGATCTACACCTACCTTGGCGTGTCCTCGCTGCTGGACGACACCGGGGCGCTGTCATTCTTCGCGGCGTCGGCCTATTCCATCGCCGTGTCGGTGGGCATTTTCGTGTTCTGGTCCTACCTGATGCGCCTGATGCCAGCGATGCGCACGGTGGCCGCGAAGCTGAAGCTGATGGGCGCCATGGCGTTGGGATCGCTGGCGATTATCGCCATGTCGTCCTGGCTGAACGCCGCCGCGTTGGCGGGATCTGCCGCGGTCGAGCAGCACCTGGCGCAGACCGTGCAGGAATATCAGGAAGCGCTGGAGCAAGCCCATGACACCGCCGTCAGCGCACAAGCGCTCGAGCGGGACGTGGCCCGCGTGCGCCAATCGTTCGAAGACTTGTCCGAACAGGAGGCCGACGGCAACCTGTCGGGCCTTGCCGGGCGCGGGGCCGTCTTCCGGGTCTTGCGCCAGAAGGCCGAGGAACTGGCCGCGCTGGAGGTTCAGATCCAGGCACAAACGCCCCTGATCGAAGCCGCGTTCGAGGAAGGCAACGTGATCCTGTCGCGCATGCGCGCCCTGATCGTGGAGCCCGGCGCGGTCGAGGCGCGTTCCGTTGCCTTCTCCGAAGACGCTGTGCGTCTGGCGGGCCTTGTGTCGTCCCTACGGCAGCTCTCCGTCGCGCCCCTCGTGGACCGCGCGGCCGAGGATCTTTCGGCCTCCGTAGTGTTACCGGAACTGGATGCCAGCGGCGCAGGCGGGCAACAGGCGCAGGCCTCTACCATCACCTCCGTCCTTCAGGTGCTGGCCCTGCGCGCCACCTCGCTGGAAGATGCGGCCGAACAGGTCCTGGCCCGCCCCGCCACCGCGCAGGTCACCTACACGCCGATCTCATCCGCCGATGCCGTCATCCTTTACGCGGGCAACTTCGTGCCCTCCTGGGCCGGGGCGATCGCGATCGACCTACTGCCCGCCGTCCTGGTTCTGATCCTGATGGTCACCCAGGGCGCGATCCGTGCCGGACGCGGCGACTTGCCTGCCGAAGACACGCTGACGCTGGCCGAACTGCGCTCGGCGCTGCATGCCATGCGCGAGATGGAGGCGCTGGACCGCGCCGATCAACTGCATGTGGAGGAGGCAGGGCGACCGGCGCACCCACCCGCCGCTGCGACGCCCGAGAATGTCAGCCCCCTGCCGCCACAGCCCGCGCGCTCCAATGACTGAAACAGCGACTGAAACGGGCCCCGGAACGGCGGCAAACGGCTTCACGGTCAAACGCGCGATCACCGCGATCCTTGCGTTCCAGATCGCCATGGCGGTGGTGCTGGCCGGGTCGGACCTGATCTCGGCGCTGCCCCGCCTGCTGGCGGGAACGTCCGCGCCGCACCTCGACGCGCCCGTCGCCCCCGGCGATCAGGTGCGCCGTTACCGCCCCGGTGATCTGCCAACCCGCCAGCGCACAGATCCCGACCGGCAAACGCCGATCCCCGACCCCGGCGATATGCCCTCCCGCCTGCGCTTCTCGGTAGAGGGGGGCATCGCCCTTATGACCGGCCAGATCGCCCCCGGCGACAGCACACGCTTTGCCGAATGGATGCAAACGGATGCGACGTTCGAGGCGATCCGCCTGCATTCCCCCGGCGGCTCCGTCCACGACGCGCTGGCGATCGGCCAGACCATCCGCGACGCCGGGATCGCGACCGTGATGGAGCCCGGCGACATCTGCCTGTCGGCCTGCCCCTACGTTCTTGCAGGCGGCACCACGCGCACCGTCCCCGACGGTGCCATGGTCGGCGTGCATCAGCACTACTTTGGTGAAAACACCGCCCTGCCTGCGTTTCTCGCCATCGAAGACATCCAGTTCGGACAGGGTGAGGTCATGGCCCACCTCGACGCCATGGGCATCGACGTCCGCCTCATGCAACACGCCCTGACTACCCCGCCCGAGGCGATCTATGTGCTCTTGCCCGAGGAATTGGAGGCGTACCGCATGGTGTTTGACGCGGACCCAGAGTCAGAGGGCTGACCCGCCCCTCTTTGTTCTACCAATTTGCAAATCCAACGCCCACCCCGGTCACTGCCCCGGCCAGCGACGCGCGTCCCGTGCCGAAACCGCCGCCGCCCTTCCGCGCGGGGCCCCCCGGCTCAAAACGCTTCGGGTTTGGCCTCACGCGCCATGTGGTCAAGCACGGCGTTGACGAATTTGGCCTCTTTACCCTCGGGGAAGAACGCGCGCGCCACGTCGACGAATTCCGTGATCACCACCTTGGGCGGCGCGTTGCCCGCAACCAACTCGGCCCCCGCCGCCCGAAAAACGGCGCGCAGGGTCGGGTCGATGCGATCGATCGGCCACTTCGCCACCAGTGCCCGGTCCGTCATCTGGTCGATCCTGGCCTGATGACCCACGGCGTCTTCCAGGGTCTTGCGAAACAGGGTCGGGTCGCCTTCTGCCATTTCGTCGCCTTCGTAGGTCTCACCGAACCGGTAATCCTCGAACTCCACCCGGACCTGATCATAGGACTGGTTGGAATGCTCCATCTGGAACAGCGCCTGCACGGCATAAAGCCGCGCGGCAGACCGCATCTGCCGCTTTTCGTCCCGTGACGGGCCCTTTGGTTTCTTGTCGCTCATGCCGTGCCTGATCCGTCCGCAATCTCAAGGGTGCCCCTGGGTTTGAACCCGAGGTTCCCCTTAGGCGCGCCATACTTGCGCGTCAACGCGATCAGGTGCAGCGCGGCCTCTGCGGCACCGCCCGCCGTGTTCAGGCGCGCGCCATCAGCGCGTTCTTCGGCCTGCTCGCGGTTTTCCACGGTGATGATGCCGTTGCCGATACAAACCCCCTGCAAGCCCAACATCGTCAGCGCGCGCGAGGATTCGTTGATTACGATATCGTAGTGCGAGGTCGCCCCCCGGATCACGCAGCCCAAGGCGACGAAACCGTCGAAATTGCTCATGCGGTGGGCGATGCCGATGGCCGTCGGCACCTCCAGCGACCCTGGCACTTCGATCGTCTCGTGGGCCACGCCGGCGCGGTCCAGAACGTCACGGGCCGCAGCCAACTGCGCCTCGGAAATGCTCGTGTAATACGGCGCGATCACGATGGCGACTTTCACCGGCTTGTCGAAGGACGGCAGCCCCAAATCGTGGTCAGAATGTCCAGCCATTATCCAAGCTCCGATATCTTGCGCGTTCCCACGATGGAGAGCCCATAGGCATCCAGCCCAACGACCTTGGGCCTGGGCGAATTCGTCAACAGGATCATATCGCTGATCTCCAGCGACGACAGGATCTGCGCGCCCAGCCCGTATTGGCGCAGCGTCTGGGGGCTGACCTCATCATCCACCGCCAGCTTCATCGTCAGATCGCGCAGCAACACCAGCACTCCGCGCCCCTCGTCGGCAATCAGCTTCATGGCATCGGCGAATTCCGCCGCCCGCCCCTTGGGTCCGGTGCCGACAATGTCGAGAAGCGGATCCATCGCATGCATCCGCACCAGCACCGGATCATCGCCGGAGATATCGCCCTTGATCAGCACGATATGTTCGGCACCCTGGGTCTGATCGGTGTAGATCCGCATCGTCCACTCCCCACCGAACTCCGAGGTGATGACCTCTTCCTGCCGCACCCGCACAAGGTTGTCGTGACGACGACGGTAGGCGATCAGATCACTGATCGTGCCGATTTTCAGGTTGTGGCGTTGAGCGAAAGCCACAAGGTCCGGCAACCGCGCCATGGAGCCGTCGTCGTTCATGATCTCGCAAATGACACCCGAGGGGTTGAGCCCCGCCAGGCGCGAGATATCAACCGCCGCCTCCGTATGGCCTGCACGAACCAGCACGCCGCCATCCTTTGCCCGCAACGGGAAAACATGCCCCGGCGTCGCGATGTCCTGCGCCCCTTTGCCTGCATCGATCGCCACAGCCACCGTGCGGGCACGGTCATGGGCGCTGATCCCGGTGCTGACGCCTTCACGTGCCTCGATGGAAATCGTGAAGGCCGTCTCGTGGCGCGACGAATTGTTGGTGCTCATCAGGCTCAGGCCCAGGGCATCGATGCGCTCGCCGGGCAAGGACAGGCAAATCAACCCGCGCCCGTAGGTGGCCATGAAGTTCACCGCTTCGGGCGTGGCCATCTGCGCGGGGATGACAAGGTCCCCCTCATTCTCGCGGTCCTCGTGATCGACCAGAATGAACATGCGCCCATTGCGCGCGTCTTCAAGAATCTCTTCCACGGAAGAGATGGCATCAGACCAATCCCGCTCGACGGGGCCGGGTTCTTCAAAGGCTTGGGTCATGGACGGGCATCCCTCTCGCGCTGCACGGTTGCACGGCAGATAATCCAACACGCCCCCATTGACTAGGGCATGCGGCGCTTAGCCCGGGAACATGACTTCGCGGGGGATCGTGCCGCCAAGGCCGCCCGTGGCACTCCACTCGCCCTCCAGCGCGGTGGCAGCCACCACCACCAGCCCGTCAAGCGGCACGGCGGCGTCGCGCGCCAAGGCCTGCAAACTTTCGCGTGCGGCACGCCACGGCGTGGCCAAACCCGGCGCCCGCCCCGCGCCGTCCAACACGCCCGCCGCCACCACGCTGGCGGGATCGCGGGGGGCATGGACTGCCGCCAACCGCGCCACCGCCCCGTCCAACTTGATCAAACGCTGGCGAGCCGCGACAGACATCTCGCCCCCGCGCCGCATCTCCAACGCATTGTCCGAGAACAGAAACCCCACGATATCGCGCCCGGTCACCGCGTGCACCGTGGCGTAGGTCCTGTAGGGCAGCCCCAACCGCTCGGCCCGTTTCACGCGCAGCCGCACGACCTCCAGCGGCAGGCTCGGCAGCAACGCCGCCCGCGCCTTGGACCACGCCACCCGGCGAAAGCCCGCGCCGGCCTCCATGCTGGGTCCCTTGTTGTGCCCCATTCCCGTCATCGCGCGTTCTCCATCCAATCCACGCAGCGTACTGCATCCGCATGGGCCTCAGCTTCCCCTGCAAACCCACCCGCGCCAACCCCCAAAAACCGCCACCCATGGGCGTCTTCCGGGTCGCGCCTGCACTCTGCCCATGAAAACAGCCCATCGCCCTCGCGCCGCAGATCGACGCAGCGCTGCCCGGACCCATCCTCAATCGAACGCACCACCAGGGGCTTCACGCGCGACCCTCCCTTTCATCTTGCCGAAAAAACTCAATCCCGCACCCACCCCATGCGCCGTCTTCCCCAAGAAGGCGCACCCGGGCAGAGGCGCGTCGGGGTGGGTGGGTGGGCGACGCGCCTCTGCCCGTCCTACCCCTGCCAATCCGCCAGCCGCGCCACGTAGCGCGCCAAGGTGTCGATCTCGAAATTCACCCGGTCACCGACCTTGGCCGCCCCCCAGGTCGTCACCTCCTTGGTGTGCGGAATGATATTCACACCAAACCGGGCCCCGTCGACCTCGTTCACCGTCAAGGACGTGCCGTTCAGCGCGACCGAGCCCTTGGGCGCCACGAACCGCCCCAAATCACCCGGTGCATGGAACGTGAACCGGGTACTATCGCCTTCGTCGTGCATCTCCACAATCTCGGCGACCCCGTCCACATGCCCCGAGACGATGTGACCGCCCAACTCGTCCCCCACCTTCAAGGCCCTCTCAAGGTTCAGACGGCTGCCGACCTCCCAGGTGCCGATATTGGTCTTCGAAACGGACTCGGCCGAGATATCGACATCGAACCAATCGTCGCCCATGGCCACGACGGTCAGACACACGCCATCGCAGGCGATCGAGGCCCCCAGATCCACCGTGCCCATGTCGTAGCCCGTGCCAATGCGCGCGCGCAGATCGCCGCGATGCTCCAACGCGCGAACCTCGCCCAGATCGGTGATAATTCCTGTGAACATCTGCAAGCTCCCCCGTTGGCTCCGCTGCTTGCCCCCTGATATCGTGCTCTGGACGCCAAGGTCCAGCGTTGCTCCAGCCACGCAGATGCCACAATTCAGCCCAGACCCTGCCGTTCCCTTTTGCTCTTGTTAACAAAACCCGGATAGACAAAGGCCAGACCGAAGGATCCTGCCCCCATGGCGCCCAGCCACGCCCATCGCGCATTCCTGTTCCTGCAAGGCCCCCATGGGCCCTTCTTCGCGCGCCTGGCTGACATGATGGCGCATGCAGGCGCATCGGTCTGGCGGGTCGGCTTCAACCGGGGGGACCAGGCCTTCTGGCCCAACAAATCCACCTACCTTCCCTTCACCGATCCCAGCGCGGACTGGCCTGACCACGTGGCCCACCTGCTGGACGCAAAAGGCATTACCGATCTGGTGCTTTACGGCGACACGCGCCCGATCCATGCCCAGGCCATTGAACACGCCAAGGCCCGTGGCATCACCGTCCATGTGTTCGAAGAAGGCTACCTGCGCCCCTATTGGGTGACGTACGAACGCGGCGGCGCCAACGGCCACTCGCGCCTGATGGACACTCCGGTCGCGCGGATGCGCAACGCCCTCAAGGGCCTTGATCTCGACCTGCCCGATGCGCCGGCCAAATGGGGCGACATGCGCCAGCATGTCTTCTACGGCGCCCTTTATCATTGGTTCGTGATGACCCGGAACGGACGCTACGCCTCGTTCAAACCCCACCGGACCCTGACCGTATCGCAGGAATTCCGCCTCTACCTGCGCCGCCTCGCCCTCATGCCGTTTCTCTGGCTCGACCGGGTGCAGGCTACCTACCGCATCAAGACCGGCGGCTTTCCGTATCATCTGGCCCTTCTGCAATTGGCCCATGACGCCAGCTTCCGCGACCATGGGCCTTTTGAGTCAATGGCCGAGTTTCTTGAGGTCTTGATCGCAGGCTTTGCCGATGGCGCGCCCGCGCACCATCACCTCGTCTTCAAGGCCCACCCGCTGGAGGATGGGCGCACCCCGATCCGGGCCGATATCCGCCGCCTTGCCGCCCAGCACGGCGTCTCGGACCGCGTGCATTACGTGCGCGGCGGCAAGCTGGCGCGCCTGCTGAATGATGCGCGTTCTGCCGTCACCGTGAATTCCACCGCCGCGCAGCAGGCGCTCTGGCGCGGACTTCCGCTCAAGGCCTTCGGCCAAGCCGTCTACCTCAAGCCCGAGTTCGTCTCGGATCAGCCCCTGCCCGCCTTCTTCCAGAACCCCACCCGCCCTGACAGCCGCGCCTACCGCGATTATCGCCATTATCTGCTGGAAACCTCGCAAATCTCGGGCAGCTATTATTCCGCCCGGGGCCGCCGCCAACTTCTGCGCCAGGTGGTCGACATGATGCTGTCCCCGGAAGATGCCTATGATGCGCTCGACGCGGGCAGACCGGCACCAAGGCAACACCTTTCACTGGTGAAATAAGGTAATCCTTGCAAAGGGCTTCCCCGGTCGAGGCTTATTGGCTAATCTGCCTCAAAACGAGAATAAAGTATCTGAGGCAGTTCAGGCTAAAGGAGCCATCCCCGTGACATCGAGGGTTCCCCGTTTCGCGCGCATCGCCGCGCTGTGCACCTGTGTGGTGTCTATTACCGCATGTGACGTGCTCACCCGTGTGCTTCCGTCCGCAGGTCCCACCCGCAACCAGATCTTCGCAGGATCCGTCCAGAACGAAGGCGACGCTTTCGTGGTCGAGGTCAACCAACGCGTGACCGCCGCGACCTCGCTGGTCCCGACCCTGGGTTTCCCGCCCGCGTTGCTGAACGCAGGCGTGTCCAACACCGATCTGATCCGCCCCGGCGATACGCTGACCCTGACCATCTTCGAAAACGTGACCGATGGCCTTCTGGCGGGCGAAGGTGCCAATGCCGCGCAGCTGACCACGCTGCAAGTGGACACCTCGGGCTTCATCTTCATCCCCTACGCGGGCCGCATCCGCGCGGCGGGCAATACGCCCGACCAACTGCGTGAGTTGATCACCCGTAACCTCGACGAACAGACCCCCGATCCGCAGGTCATCGTTTCCCGTGAAGCCGGGGACGGCGCGACGGTCGTGATATCCGGTGATGTGAACGGCCAGGGGATTTTCCCGATCGAGCGTCCGACACGCACCCTTTCCGGCATGCTGTCGGCGGCGGGCGGCACCACCAACGATGCCGAGATTACCCGCGTGACCCTGGTGCGCGGCGGCCAGACCGGCACCGTTTGGTACGAAGACATCTTCCGCGACCCCTCCGTCGATATCTCCCTGCGCGCCGATGACCGGATCATCGTCGAAGGCGACACCCGTCGCTTTACGGCGCTGGGGGCCACCGGTGCCCAGACCGTGGTGGATTTCGACAGCCAGGTGATCTCGGCGATCGATGCCATCGCCTCCGTCGGCGGCCTGAACCCGTCGCTTGCCGATCCCACCGGCGTCTTCGTGCTCCGCAACGAGCCGGAAGAACTGGCCAACCTGGTCCTTGCCCGCAATGACCTGATCGGTGCCCAGCGGATGATCTACGTGCTCGACCTTACCGCACCCACCGGCATGTTCGAGGCCCGTGATTTCGTGATCCGTGACGGCGATACCGTCTACGTCACCTCCGCGCCGATCACGCAGTTCAACACTGCGATCTCGGCGCTGACCGGCACCCTGACCAGCGTCACGGGCGTCACCGACGCGGTCAACGGCAACTGATCCTTGGCGCCCTCTGGCGATAACGGGGCGGGACCTTCCGGGGTCACGCCCCGACGCCGCGCCTACCACTTCAACGCGGGCTTTCTGACGAACGCTCGCGTGCGCCGCATCCTGACCCTCGCGGACCATGACCTGAAATTGGGCAAACCCGATGCGACCGACGATGTCATCGTCTGGGGCCACTCGCCCTATGCCCTGCGCGGCGAGGCCGTGGCAGAGGCCACCGGCGCCCACCTCGTGCGGGTGGAGGATGCCTTCCTGCGTTCTCTCCAACCCGGTCGCACGGGCGAGCCGCCCCTGGGCCTCGTGATTGACCGGCGCGGCATCTACTTCGACGCGACCCGTCCGTCCGACCTTGAACATATCCTCGCGACACATCCCTTCGACGACACTGCGCTGCTGAACCGCGCCCGCGATGTCATGGCCCGCATGGCCGAGGGGCATTTGTCGAAGTATTCCGCCAATGACCCGGCGCTGGAACCGCCCGCCCCCGGCTACGTGCTTCTGATCGATCAAACCAAGGGCGATGCCTCCATTGCGCTGGGTCAAGCCACCCCCGACAGCTTCGCCGAGGCGCTGGCCTGGGCGCGTGAGGATCACCCCGACGCCCATATCGTCATCAAGACCCATCCCGAAACCCAGCAAGGCCATCGCCCCGGCCATTTCGACCCCGAAACCCTGCCCCCCAACGTGTCGCTCGATGATCGCCCCATCAGCCTCTGGCGGATGTTCGAGGGCGCGCGCGCCGTCTATTGCGTCACCTCACAGGCCGGGTTCGAGGCTATTCTTGCAGGCCACAGGCCCGTGACCTTCGGCGTGCCCTTCTATGCCGGGTGGGGCCTGACCGATGACCGCAGGCCCACCCCCGCCCGCCGCCGACGGGTGCTGACCCGCGCACAACTCGTGGTGGGTGCGCTGCTGCTCTATCCGGTTTGGTACGACCCCTACCGCGATACGTTGGGCACGGTTGAAGACGTCCTCGGCGCGCTGGAAGCACAGGCCCGCAGTTGGCGAGAGGACCGCGCCGGATACGTCGCCGTCGGCATGCGCAGCTGGAAAAAGGGACACCTCCAGGCGGGCTTCGGCCAGCATGGGCGTTTGGATTTCGCCGACGCCCCCGTGGCGGGCCGTCCCACGATCGTCTGGGCCGGTCGCGAGACGCCCGAGATCGCGGCAGCCTCAGGCAAGCTGTTGCGGATGGAGGACGGATTTCTTCGGTCGCGCGGCCTCGGTGCCAATTTGGTGCCCCCCCTGTCGCTCGTCCTGGACGACCTTGGCATCTACTACGATCCCACCCGCGAAAGCCGATTGGAACGCCTGATCGCCCAGGCCGCCGACTTGCCCCTCGCCCGTCTCGAGCGGGCCGAAAAGCTGATCGCAACCCTGCGCCGCGCGGGCCTGACAAAGTATAACCTCAGCGGCGGCACCCTGCCCGATCTGCCCCCAGATCGCACCATCGTGCTGGTGCCCGGACAGGTCGAAGACGACGCCTCCATCCGTCTTGGGGCGGGCGCGATCAACACCAACGCCGCGCTTTTGGCAAAGGCGCGCCGCCTGCACCCCGACGCCTACCTGATCTACAAACCCCACCCCGATGTAGAGGCCGGATTGCGCATCGGCGCGCTGCCCGATGACGCCCGCGCCCTGGCCGATCACATCGCCGATCAAACCGGCGCGGAACAGCTTTTGGCTGTCGCAGATCACGTCGTGACGATGACCTCTGCCATGGGGTTCGAGGCGTTGATCCGGGGCATCCCCGTGACCACCCTGGGCGCGCCCTTCTATGCCGGTTGGAGCCTGACGACGGACCACGGGACCGTGCCCGCGCGCCGCCGCGCCCAGCCGTCCCTCGCCGCCCTCGTCCATGCGGCCCTCATCACCTACCCGCGCTACATCGATCCGGTCACGGGGCTGCCCTGCCCCGTCGAAATCGCCGTCGCACGCCTTGCCTCCGGCGAGGGCACTCCCCGCAAACCGGGTCTGCGTGTCTTGGCGAAACTGCAAGGCTGGCTTGCCGGGCAAAGTTGGCTCTGGCGGCGTTGACTTGCACAAAGCGCATCTGAAATGCCGCTACTTACAGCTTTATCCACAGAAATACGTCTAGTAACGGACTAATCCCGGCGACGCGTCCAAAGACCAAGCGCGTCCGGGCCGATACCCTCAACCCGCTCCAACGCGAACCGGGGCGCCTCGGTCAAACCCGCAACCCCCATCGCCCCGACCGAGGGCGTACCCTCGGCGCCGATCACCAGCCCGCCCGAGAAGACCGCCAGATCATCCACCAGATCCGCCGCCAGAAGCGAGGCCGCCAGCGCGCCGCCGCCCTCGCAAAACACCCGTGTCAGGCCGGCCGCACCAAGGGCCTGCAACGCCGCCGCAACGTCCAGTTGCCCGCCGTCCTCCAAGGTCCCTTCGATCAACCGCGCACCTGCGTCTCGCCAGGCCACGCGCGCTGTCTCCGGCGCGTCGGGTCCATGGATCAACCACACGGGAACCTGTTGCGCCGTGCGCCCCAGACCCGAGGCCACCGGCACGCCCAACCGCCGCGACACCACCACGCGCACCGGCTGCGGCACCTCGCCAAACCCGCGCACCGTCAAGGCCGGGTCATCGGCCCGCGCGGTGCCCGCGCCGATCATCACAGCGTCGTGGCGCGCGCGCATGCTGTGGACGCGCCGCCGCGCCTCGGGCCCGGTGATCCACTGGCTTTCTCCGCTGGCCGTCGCGATACGGCCATCCAACGACGTCGCCATCTTCAGGGTCACCATCGGTCGCCCAGACCGTACCCGGCTGAAGAATCCCGCATGGGCGCGCTCGGCCTCTGCCGCCCGCACGCCCGTCACCACCTCGATCCCCGCCGCGCGCATGCGGTCAATCCCGCCGCCCGCGACGCGCGGGTCCGGGTCCGTGCAGGCCACGACAACCCGCGCCACGCCCGCGTCGATCAACGCCTGCGCGCAGGGTCCGGTCTGTCCGGTGTGATTGCACGGCTCCAGGGACACGTAGGCGCAGGCCCCGTGGGCCAAGGCGCCGGCTTGGCGCAAGGCCACAACTTCCGCATGGGGTCGCCCCCCCGGCGCGGTCCAGCCGCGCCCGACAACGCGGGCCCCGCGCACCAGCACGCAGCCCACCGCCGGGTTCGGCCACACGCGGCCCAATCCGCGCGCGCCCAAAGACAGCGCCAGAGCCATCCAGCGCGCGTCATGGGGCGCGGGAAGATCCGGCATGATCAGCTTTCAGAAGTCGGCGCAGGGGGGCGTAGCTCCGACAGGAAGTCTTCGAAATCGCCCGTCGCCTGGAAGTTCTTGTACACGCTCGCGAAGCGCACGTAGGCGACGGTATCGATCGCCGCTAGACGCTCCATCACGATCTCGCCGATGACCTTGGACTGCACATCCGTCTCGCCAAGGCTTTCCAGCCGTCGCACCATGCCCGAGATCATCTGATCCACCCGATCCGGGTCGATCGGGCGCTTCTGCAACGCCATCCGGATCGAGCGTTCCAGCTTCGTCCGGTCGAAATCTTCGCGCTTGCCGCTCGACTTGATCACCACCAGATCACGCAGTTGCACGCGCTCATAGGTCGTGAAGCGCCCCGCACAGGCCGGGCAAAACCGCCGTCGCCGGATCGCCACATGGTCTTCGGCCGGACGCGAGTCCTTCACCTGGGTGTCAACATTTCCGCAAAATGGGCAACGCATGGCGCAGCCTCCTGTCCCTAGCGCGCTTGGAGAACTCTCGCCACGCCTGCCTCGATCCTTGGGGCTTTTGCCCGCTTATCCACAGGCACTATAGGCAGGCTCGCATGCCTTGTGTAGGCCCAATTCACCCCCACACGATATAGGGGAGTTTCACCTGTTGCAGACAGGCCATCCCCTGGCAATCCCTTGGCCATCCCCCGCAACCGGCGCGCTGCCATCAGCCACGGGCGCCAATGAAACATGGCGTGCGCGGCACGCGCGCCTTTCAGTCAGATAGCGCCGCGCGGCCCGTGTCGGTCAGCGTGTAGACACCCTTGGACACCTTCTCGAACCAGCCATAGTGGTTGTTGCGCATGATCAGGGTCGCGCGCGCTACGCCGGTGGATTTCGCCACCTCCGCGCCCCGCGCCTCTCCGGCCAGGGCCAGGAACTCGGCGCAAAGCACCGCTTCCTGCCGGTATGCCGTCACCCTTGGCCCTTGCAGCCCGCCCAGGTTCGGGTCGCCCTCGCGCTTCTCGAACTCGCCCAATATCGCGCGTTTCTTGCGCGCCACCTTGCGCGGCACGTAAGGCCCCGGCTCGCAATAGACCTTCACCGCGCCCGCCCCCACATCCACGCCGATCACCCCAAGGCCCAACCGCCGCGCCATGCGCACGTTTTCGCGCAGCGACTTCAGCCACGGCCGCCCCCGGCCCTTGGCCACCGCCACGTAGACGCAATCGCTCACGGCCAGCCGGGCGATGCCTTGGTGGAACAGCGTCAACGAGAACCCCCGCTTCAACTCCACCACCACAATGTCGTCGCCCTTTGATCCGGGCCGCACGCCCACGACATCGGCGGGGCCGATCTCGCCCTTCACCTCGAAGCCCTGCGCCTCCAGATGGGCCTTCACGGGCGGATATAGATCGGTCTCTTTCATCGCCGCCACGCTACGGGCAAAACGGCGCCGCGTGAATCCCCCAAACCCGCCGATTCACGCCTTGACACCCGGCCCCTGCCTTCGTACTCCCCATTTCAGATTTTCCGGGCGCAGGGGGCTTCTCCGCGCCCTATTGGTTTCAGAGCCCACGGCATCCGCCCCGGCCCTGCATGAGATATGAGAAGGACACCCCATGTCGCGCGTCTGCGAACTGACCGGCAAAGGCCCGATGACGGGCAACAACGTAAGCCACGCCAAGAACCGCACCCGCCGTCGGTTCCTCCCGAACCTGAGCGATGTGACGCTCGGCTCGGACACGCTTGATCGCCGCTTCAAGCTGCGCATCTCCAACGCAGCCCTGCGCACGGTCGACCACCGCGGCGGCCTTGACGCGTTCATGGCGAAAGCCAAGGACGAAGAGCTGAGCGAAAAGGCCCTCAAGATCAAGAAAGAGATCGCGAAAGCCCAAGCGGCCCAAGCCTGATCTTCTTTCCACGCCTGACACATCGCCCCGCCGGGACATCCCGCGCGGGGCGATTGCGTTTTTGACGCTTGGCCACCTTCCCCCGCCCCGCCGCGCGCGCTACACACTTTGGCATGATCCGCCGCGCGCTCCTCCATATGCTGCTCGCCCTCAGCCTTGTGCTGAGCGGCCTGACGTCTGTTGTCGCGGAAACGCGGATGGCGGCGGCGGGGGGCTATTGCGGCATCGGGACGCCGCAACTGCTGCTGGATGCCGCCGGTCTGCCGCTTCTGGACGCCGACGGCACCGCCGTCATGGCGCCCGACTGTCCCGCCTGTCACCTCACGCTGGCGATTCTCGCGCCCACGCCGCCCAACGCCGAAACACCCCTCCTCGTGCTGCAACAGGCAGCGCCCCTTTCTCCCGTCTCTCTCACGCCGCGTGTCGCCCTTCTGGCGGCCCAGGCCCGTGCCCCCCCGCACACGGCCTGAGCCCGAACAGATCCAAACGACATACACGAAAAGAGACACTCATGACCTTCAAGACAACGCTTCTTGCCACCGCCTTCGCGGTGCTCCCCGCCCTTGCGTCCGCTCAAATGGTGATCGAGGACGCCTACGCGCGCTCTGCCAGTCCCCTGGCCCAATCGGGCGCGGCCTTCATGACCATCTTCAACCCGACCGACGTGGATGACCGCCTGATCGCCGCCGAGTCCACCGCCGCCGAGCGGTTGGAACTGCACACCCACATTCAGGAGGACTCCGGTATCATGCGCATGGTCGAGGTCGAGGAGGGCTTCGCCATCCCCGCCGGTGAAACCATCACGCTCCAGCGCGGCGGCTTGCATGTAATGATGCTTGGCCTGACCGAGCCGCTGGTCCAGGGCGAAGAGATCGAGGTCACGTTCACCTTCGAGCACGCAGAGCCCCTGACCCATACCATCATCATCGACAACGAGCGTCAGCCCACGATGGGTGGCCATGGCAACATGCAGATGAATGGTGAAGGCAACGGCACCATGCAAATGAACGGCGCGGGCCACGGCACCGACGGCTAGTCCCTGAATGGCCCCACCCTGCGACCCACGCAGGGTGGGCACCGCCAGTTCATGGCCCGGCGAACGGCGGCTTGGCGCCCAAGGTGCCGGCTGAAACGGCATAGACGGCAGCAACGGGCGGGAAGCGGCGCTTCGCTGCGGTTCGCTCTAACGTTTGCTCTGCGGGACAAAGCCGCCGTTCCGTTGCCGGTGGTGAATGTCCGCTGAGCTAACGCGCATCCGCGATGATCCTTGCACCCAATACGATAAGAACGGTGCCTCCGAGGCATCGCCCCCATGCGACAAGGCGGGCCGACGCTGCAGCTTTGGCAGCGACAAGTCGAGCAAAAACGATACAAACGATGTCCGAAAGGCTGAAGGCTACATTGGCGATGATGCCGAGTGCTAGGATTTGCAACCAAAACGGAGAGGTCGCATCTAGTGTTGTGAATTGGGGAAGGAAGGCAAAGTAGAAGAGTGCGGATTTCGGGTTTAGTACTTCGATGGTGAGACTATCGCGAAAAGCCCTACGAGCAGATTGCGCGTCGGATGACTGGACTGTTGGAACATCGCTGCTTGGGCGTTTCCACAGTCGAATTCCCATCCAAATCAGGTAGAACCCTCCAATTACCTTGAGAACGACCAACACGACTGGCACGGTTTTCAAAAGAACAATTACACCGAAGGCAGCCGCAAAGATGTGCAAATAGGACGCGAGGTGAAATGCGATGGAGCTGAGCCATCCCGCCTTCGCTCCATGTGCTATTGTTTGAACGGCCATGTAGAGCATTCCAGGGCCGGGGGTGAACGCGAATATCGCCGTCGCGGCCAGAAATGGAACAAGCAGTTCTACGGGTGGCATCATGTTCTCCTTGAAAGTATTTCGTTGTCACTAGCAGCGCGGTCGATTTTCACGAGGGCGGCATTTCGCCACCCGGACGTACCGGAGAACGGCCATTCGCCTCATTGCAGCAATTTGGGAGGTATGGGCCCATTCTTGCCGTTCGCTGCGGACGTTATGAAGGTCCGGTTTGGGGCGGAAGCAACAGTCGGATTAATCCAAGTGATGGCCCGCTCCATCCGCGCAACTGACATCCGCGCCACCGTGTCCGAAGGCCCGGCCCGTGCCGCTCACATCATTGCCGCCGCTGAGCGCGCGGTGAAGACGCGGATGTAGTCGCCGGGCGACGACCCGGCCCAGTAGACCCACAGCCGAAACGGGTCGTCTGCGTCGATCCACACCTGATCCCCGCGCTCAAGGCCCCGCAGCTCCAGGCTCAGGTAGGTGACGGCGGTATTGGCAAGGAAGTCCGACGCGGCCATCGCCAAGGTCTTCGTCACGCTCGTTTTCAATCGCCACGGCAAGGAAGGATCCGTATGGCGCAATGCCAACGCTGTCGGGTTGGCCGGACAGTTCGCAATGGCCGACCTATTCTTGCGTGGTCACATCGATTTCAACGAGAAAGCCCGATGGCTCTGTGTAGCTGGCAGATGTGTTCACGCCGGCAAGTGCGTAGTTTCCGATAACGGCAACGGATGTGGGCACGCCTTCTAGCATAAACACACCCAAGGGGGCAGGATTTGCGGGGTCCGTGATGTCGATGAAGCCGATCGAGGCACCGGGGCTGTCTGTATAGACCAGCGTCATCCCGTCGGCGGTGGCGGCAATAATCTCGGCAGGGGTTTCTTCGGAGTTCGGTAGGTTATCTGCGACCTGAAACGACGCGATCCGGTTGAAATTCATGTCTTGTGCGAAGGCTGGCAGCGCAAAACAAGCGAGTGAAGATGTCATAAAAAGCGTGCGAACAGTCATGTTTCTTCCTATTATTTCGGGTGTCAAAGCGCGCTTGATGCAGCGGCCCCCCGCGGGAGCGAAATATGGAATTGTAACCGGTAGGCGAAGGCGCGGACCGTTAAATGGCCTACCCCATAAATCGCTGATCCGGTGTCAGTCGATGCGCACGGCTCGCCAAAGCATCGGCTGTGCCGCCAAATTGTATGGTGCCAAAACACAACGCCGACAGCGACGCAGAGCCAAAGGTATCAAGCTGCTTGTTGCTCTTCGGGTGTCAGGAAACTCACCGCGACGGCGGAGAGCGCGACCATGCCCGCCGCGATCCCCAGCATCAGCGGAAGTCCCCCGATTTGATAGCTAAGCCCCGACGCAAGCGTCCCGATTAAACGCCCCGCCGCGTTTGCCATGTAGTAGAATCCGACGTCCATTGTGACGCGTTCCGCCTTTGTGAACGACAAGATCAGAAAGGAATGGAGCGAGGAGTTCACTGCAAAGAGTGCCCCGAACACCAACAGGCCAGCGACCACGCAGAGCGTTAGCCAATTTTGCGGACCATTCGCCGCCAGAGCTGCCAAGGCCAGAACCGCAGGCACCACCGCCAGCGCCCAAGCCCATCCATGTGCCGCTGTGATCAGTTCAGCTGTGGGGCGCGTTTTGGCGCGCAGGATGCGTGGGGTGTTGGCCTGCACTAACCCGTAAAGAATGACCCACACGGCCATGAATGTCCCGATCAGGAAGAACGCCGTGCGATTTCCGTCCGTCGTGCCATCCGACAGAACGGCGTAAAAATAGATCGGGATGCCGACCACGAACCAGACATCCCGTGCGCCGAACAGCACAACCCGCGCAGCGCTTAGCCAGTTGACGTTGGACGATTTGGAAAAGACCTCTGTGAATTTCGCGTCCTTGCGCCCCTTGGGCAGGCCCGCCGGCATGAAGGCCAACACGGCGATCAGGATCGCCGCCAAAACCGCAGCCATCCCCAGCACCGCGCCCACAAAACCTACCGTTCCCAGAAGCGCGGCACCCAGCAGAAACCCCAAGCCTTTGACCATATTCTTGGACCCCGTCAGCAACGCGACCCAGCGGAACAATCCCGCATCAAGTGTGGGGGCGAGCAATTTGACCGCCGATTTAGACGACATCTTGGCCAGATCCTTGGCGACGCCACTTGCGCCCTGCACCAACATCACAAACACCACCGACGCCCCAACAGCCCATGCGGGATCAAGCTGCGCCAGCGCCAACAAGGCGACGACTTGCAACCCAATCCCCGCATAAAGGGTTGATGTCAGCCCGAACCGCGCCGCGATCCAGCCTGCGCACAGGTTCGTCACGACGCCTGCGATCTCGTATAGCACAAACAGATAGGCCAGCTGCACGGGTGAAAATCCCAGCGTATGAAAGTGCAACAGCACCAACATCCGCAACGCCCCGTCGGTGAGCATAAACGCCCAATAGGCCGCTGTCACCGCGATGTAGGCTGAAAGACCTTCGGGCCGCGCTGTGGTCACAGACTGTCCCCAACCATGAACGCCACATCCACCAAGCGGTGTGCATAGCCCATTTCGTTGTCATACCACGCATAGATTTTCACCTGCGTGCCGTTGATCACCATGGTCGATAGCGCATCCACGATGCTTGAGCGTTCATCGTTGGTGTAATCCGTCGACACCAGCGGACGTTCTTCGTAGCCAAGGATGCCCTTCAACTCGCCCTCGGACGCGGCTTTGAAAAGGGCATTCACCTCTTCTGCGGTCGTTGCGCGTTCCACCTCAAACACACAATCGGTCAGTGAGGCATTCAGCAGCGGCACCCGCACCGCATGGCCGTTCAACCGCCCCGTCAGTTCCGGGTAGATCAGCGTGATCGCCGTCGCACTGCCCGTTGTCGTCGGGATCAGGGAATTTAAGGCTGATCGCGCACGGCGCAAATCCTTGGCGGGGCGATCCACGATGGTCTGGGTGTTTGTCACATCATGGATCGTGGTGATCGATCCGTGTTTGATCGCCAAGTTCTCGTGGATCACCTTCACCACGGGGGCAAGACAGTTCGTCGTACAACTGGCCGCGGTGATGATATTGTGGCGATCCGCATCGTAGATGTCATCGTTCACGCCCATCACGATATTGGCTGCATTCCCATCCTTGACCGGGGCCGAAACAACGACCTTTTTCACACCCGCCTCAAAAAACGGGGCCAGTTTCGCCTGGGATTTGAACACGCCTGTGCAGTCGATCACCACATCAACACCGTCCAGCGGAAGGTCCGCGATGTCGCGGGTGCCGATGAAGGGCAGCCGCGTGCCATCAATGGTCACGCTGTCGTCGTCATAGCTAAATTCGGCGTCCCAACGTCCGTGGACCGTATCAAACTCCAGCAGATGCGCGTGCATTTCGGGATCACCCACCGCGTCGTTGATCCAAGCGATCTTTGCGCCGCGCACCAACAATGGTTTCAGTGCGAGCTTACCAATCCGGCCAAGGCCGTTGAGGGCGTAAACTGTCATTGGTCTATCCATTGTCTTTGATTTGGCCGATGTCATCGACGGCCTTTTGCAGGGAAATACGATCAAGCGCCGGGATCGGCAGCGCGGTAAACCCCGTCATGCGGTTGCGCAACGCGCCATAGGTCTGACGAAACGCAAGGCCCTTTTCGGCATCCGTACCATCAACCTTGACCGGATCCGGAAGCCCCCAATGGGCGCTGATTGTCTGACCCTGCCATGCGGGACATTCTTCGTTGGCGGCCTGATCACAAACGGTGAACACAAAATCCAAGGTTGGCGCATCTTCGCCCTGAAACTCTCCGACATTCTTGGCGCGAAGGGCAGACACGTCATGGCCGTTCTGCTCCAACACCTCCAGGGCGAAGGGGTTCAGCTCCGATTTCGGCTTTGTACCCGCCGAATATACATTGAAACGTTCCGGCGCGAGGTCGCGCAGGATGGCTTCAGCAAAGATCGACCGGGCGGAATTGCCGGTGCAGATGAACAAGACATTGAATTTTCGGTCCGCCATTTCGAGAGTCCTATGCGTTGCATGATGATCAAAAGGAAGACAAATTTCGGGTCGCCCCCGACAGCAGTCGTGCACAAGAAACCCGATTGTCGCTTGCGCCGCGTCTATATCCACCGTGTAACGCAACGATGTCCCCACCCGTTCTTGCAGGATCAGGCCGGACTGCATCAGCCCGGACACATAGGTGGACAGCGTATTGGGCTTCAGGTCGAGCGCATTCGCGAGCTCCGTCGCCGGAACCCGATCAGGATAGCGCCGCATGAGTAGCCGAAACACGGCTAGCCGGTTTGGATGGCCAAGTGTCGAAAGTCGATTGGGAATCAAAGTATCCATAATTCATGAATATGTGAATTATGGATCGGCTCAAAGTGAAGGTTTTGTGACGCTGAGCCCGGGGGCCGTGGCCGCAAAACTCTGTGACGCGTCCCGGTTACACGAGCTTAGGCGAACTGGTCTGTGGGAATGAAGCAATCGATCTGTGCATCACCTGCAACCTGATAGTCATATTCCAATTCGGCAGACCTCACCAAGCCCTCGGCGAACGGCCAGCACCGTTCGCCGATATCGCTTAGATGTCGATGCCCTCTGCGATAGTCAGAGCAACTTCTGGTTCGACACCGAGGTAGCGCACTGTGCTATCGACCTTCGTATGGCCCAGCAAAAGGTGCACTGCGCGCAAGTTGCCGGTCTTACGGTATATCTCGGCAGCTTTGGTTCGACGGAGCGAATGGGTGCCGTAGCCGCTCGGCTCCAACCCAATTGATGTCACCCAATCACGAACAAGCCGACCATATTGACGTGTTGAAATGTGTGGGCGGGCGTGGAAGCGGCTCGGAAATATGAAGCGGCAACCAATCATCTCTGGTGACCTCGTCCAAGCAATGACGGCATCTCGTGTGTTTTCGGTCAATTCAAACTGAACCGGCTTTTTGGTCTTGCTTTGGATCACCGAAACGCGTTCGCGAACGCGACCCTCTTTAACCAGGTCAGTCACGGCGAGTTTGACCAGATCGCAACCCCGCAGCCTACTATCAATCGCAACATTGAACAGCGCTAGGTCGCGCAGGTAGCCTGCAAGTTCGAGGCGCGCGCGGATTGCCCAGACTTGTTTGGGAAGCAGCGGCCGTTTCTGCCCGATGAGCCGCCCTTTGTTCCAGGCCTTTCGCCTAGGGGTTACTGCAGGAAGTTGGACTCTTGGCATGATTTGCCCTCCAATCCTCCCTCCAAACCCAAACGTCAGCACCACGCTGACATCAAAAGCATAGCATTGGATTGAATGGCCGTCCTTGGACGTGCGTGCAGGCGGCATTTCCAAGACAGCATCGCGCCGCAACAAGCCACACTTGATCCTTTCGCCTTTTTTCTTCGCTGCGATTTGTTTGAATGATCACTTTTCCTGCTGCGAATCTGCATGGAAATCTACGCAGTTGCAGCATTATCCTCGCTGCGAGCGCACGCAGCATGAAAACCAGATTCACAGATTGGGCTCATTCTTGCCTTTCGCTGCGGACGTCATGAAGGTCCGGTTTGGGGCGGAAGCAACAGTCGGATTAATCCAAGTGATGGCCCGCTCCATCCGCGCAACTAACATCCGCGCCACCGTGTCCGAAGGCCCGGCCCGTGCCGCTCACATCATTGCCGCCGCGGAGCGCGCGGTGAAGACGCGGATGTAGTCGCCGGGCGACGACCCGGCCCAGTAGACCCACAGCCGAAATGGGTCGTCTGCGTCGATCCACACCTGATCCCCGCGCTCAAGGCCCCGCAGCTCCAGGCTCAGGTAGGTGACGGCGGTATTGGCAAGGAAGTCCGTCGCGGCCATGGTCTCTTGCTGCGCCGCGATGCCCAGGATCGGCGCGTCGAAATCGACGTAGCCATATTGCGTGCCATTCAGGCTGTCGAAGAACACGTAGTGGCTGGCGACCACCGTACCGGCCGGGATCGCGCCAAGATCGCCGCCGCCGATGTCCACGCGAATAGGTTCCACCAGCAGGATATTCTGATCCTCGTCAAAGGCATAAAGGTCGTCGGTGTCGAAGGTATCGGCGCCCACGGCAAAGGGCGCGTCGGTGCCAAGCTTCACGAAGCTGCCGTTACCCGTCTGTTGCAGGATCTCTCCACCCAGCACGAACGCGCCCGCAGGCGCACTCAGGCCCAAGGCCGCACCGCATCCGATCGCCGCCGTTGCCCAAAGGCCGGGGCCGGTCAGCCGCACCGCTGTTCGGCCAGCGATGAGAACGTGCGCCACGCCTGCCACATCTCTTCATCCCGCTCCCGATCCGATTGCCGTGTGTCCTGCGCGCGCTGTGGATCATCGAACCACCGCGCACCCTCGCGCATCTGGCTGCGCGACAGCGTGGCGTCGGCGGCCTCGCCGATGCACGAACACAAGGACCGTGAGGTATAACGGTCCGACGCCATGCAGGCGCGCTGGATCGGGTTGGCCTCGGCGGTTGAGGGGACGGCCAAAAATGCAGCCGCAAGAACGGGATAAATCAATTTCATGACGATGGCCTCAGGATTTGGGTCTTTTGCCCGGTTTTGCTCTGGGGGGCTTATGCCAGACCGCAGCCATTTCGGTCAATTCACGTGTTTGCGCCCCCACCCGTCGCGGGCCCGCCAGGCACCAAGCCTCTTTCTTTAGGCGGGCGGCTCTGCCACAACCGCCAAATGTCTGACGTCGCGTCACTTCCGCGCCGGATCGCTGCCCGCATCGTGGGCCACGCGCTGGCCTTCGTCGCCCGGTTCATCACCGCCGTGCGCGCCGATTGGCGCGGGATCGAGCCCGTGGCCAAACAGCGCGTCTATTACGCCAACCACGTCAGCAACGCCGACATGCCGATGATCTGGACCGTCCTTCCCGGCCACATGCGCCGCCAGACCCGCCCCGTCGCCGCCGCCGATTACTGGCTCAAGACCAGGATGCGCGCCTTCATCGGCCCCGAGGTGTTCAACTGCGTCCTGATCGACCGCAGGCCCGAGGCGCGGACCGAAGTCCCGATGGCAAAGATCCTCGAAGCCCTCGATGAAGGCTCCTCGCTGATCATCTTTCCCGAAGGCAACCGCAACATGACCGACGATCCGCTGCTGCCGTTCCGCTCGGGCCTCTACAACATGGGCCGGGCGCGCCCCGATGTGGACCTCGTGCCCACCTGGGTCGCCAACCTCAACGAGATCATGCCCAAGGGAGAGGTCATTCCCCTGCCGCTGATCTGCACTGTCACCTTCGGCGCGCCGATCCATGTGGCCGAAGGCGAGGGCAAGGACGCCTTCCTGACCCGCGCCGCCGACGCGCTCAAAGCCCTCGCCCCGCCGGAGCCGCGACCGTGACCTCCCAAACCACCACCGACATCTTGATCCTGGGCCTCGCCGTTGCGGGCATCCTTCTGGCCTTCACCCTGGTGGGTGAGGCCCTGCGCGCGCGCCAGCCGCGCGGCACTTCCAACCCGGTGGTCGAGGCTTTCGTGATGCGCGTCCACACCTGGTGGGGCCTGGCGATCCTGTTGTCGCTGGCCGTGATCAGCGGGCGCATCGGGGTCATCCTTCTGTTCGCCTTCGCCAGCTTCGCGGCCCTGCGCGAATACCTGACCTATGCCGTGAAACGCCGCGCCGATCACCTGTCGCTGGCGCTGGGATGCTTCGTGATCCTGCCGCTGCAATACCTCTTCGTGGCGCTCGATTGGACCGCGCTTTTCACCGTTTTCATCCCGGTCTATGCCTTCCTGCTTCTGCCCATCGTCAGCGCCCTGCGCGGTGACAGCCAGAATTTCCTGGCCCGCGTGGCCGAGACGCAATGGGGCCTGATGATCTGCGTCTTCTGCATCAGCCACGTGCCCGCGCTTCTGACCTATGACATGCCCGACGGCTCTGACCGCTCGATCCTGCTGATCGTCTTCTTCGCCATGGTCGTCCAGTTCGGAGACCTCTTCGACTACTACGCAGGCCGCCGTTTCGGGCGCCGCCGCATCGCGCCCACCCTCTCGCCCAAAACGGTCGAGGGGATGGTGACCGGCGTGCTCGCCGCCGCCCTCATCGGCGCGCTCCTCAGCTGGACCACCCCCTTCGGCGTTGCAGGGGCGGCGGCCATGGCCGCCTTGGCCTCGCTCACCGGCATGTTCGGCTCTCTCGTCTTTGCCGCGATCAAACGCGACAAGGGCGTCAAGGACTGGTCCCACCTGATCCCCGGACAGGGCGGGCTGCTGGACCAACTCGACAGCGTGATCTTCGCAGCCCCCGTGTTCTACCACGTGACGCATCTGGTCTGGGGCTAGGGCCCCCTCAGTGCAACCGCGCCTGGGTGATGTAGACCACGACCTTTTCCTCCCCAAGCGCCCTTAGCGCCTCCAACCGGTGCAGGCCTTCCAGCAGCACATATCTGCCCTTTCCTTCCCGCACCCGGATCGGCGTCGTCTGCCCGTTCTCGATGATGTCATTGGCCAAGGCCTCCACCTTGTCCGGCTCCAACGTCTTCTTGCGCGGGCCGGGCACATAGATGTCAGCAATTCGCAGCGGGACAGGGTTCGGCATGGGGGGCGCTCCTTGGTTTGGGTGGAGCCTAACACGCAGCCTCCCACATGCACCGACAATTCACGCCGCGCCATCGGCGGGCCGTAGTGCGGCGATACAACCTCCGTTCATATCACTTTATGGCAGCCACGGAAGCTCTCCACCCATTCGAAGCACCCAGCCCCAGCCAAATCACCGTGCCGGGGGCCTTGCGTCCGTGCGCCACAGGTTGCAGGCTTCGGCCAACAAAATCTAACGCCGAACGCGCAAGAAGCCGGAGAGAGAGCAGATGAACCACCTCTATTACGGCGACAACCTCGCCGTGCTGCGCGAGAGCATCGCGGACGAAACCGTTGACCTGATCTATCTCGACCCGCCGTTCAACTCCAATGCCTCCTACAACGTGCTGTTCAAAGGCCCCTCGGGCAACGAGAGTGCCGCACAGATCGAGGCGTTCGACGACACATGGAGCTGGAACGACACGGCGGAGGAGGCCTTTGGCGAGGTCCTGCGATCGGGTAATGGCGCGGCGGCGGAAATGCTGCGGGCGATGCGGTCGTTTCTGGGTGAGAACGACATGATGGCCTATCTGGCGATGATGGCCGTGCGCCTGCTGGAGCTTCACCGGGTGTTGAAACCCACGGGGAGCCTCTATCTGCACTGCGACCCCACGGCGAGCCACTACCTCAAGATCCTGCTGGATGCGGTGTTTGGGCCGAAGAATTTCAAGAACGAAATTGATTGGAAGCGAACCAGCACTCACAGCGATGCAAAGACGTGGAGCAATAACGCAGATTGCATCCTATTCTATGCGAAGTCTGAAAAAGATTTCATCTGGAATACACCCCGCGAACCTCATTCCGCCGAATACATCAAGTCCAAGTATGGACGAGACGACAACGATGGGCTCGGTCCTTATCGCCTCGATAACATGACAAGCCCAAGCCCACGGCCCAACATGATGTATGAATGGCGCGGGTTTCCGTTTCCTGAAAAGGGCTGGCGCTACCAACGCGAAACCATGCAGCGATTGGATGACGAGGGCCGTATTTGGTATCCAACTACGGAGACCGGCGAATTCAACACATCGCGTCGCCCCCAACTCAAACGCTACCTCAACGAGATGGAGGGCGGCGTGATGGGGGACATCTGGACAGACATCCCTCCGCTCAACTCCCAAGCAAAAGAACGCCTCGGCTACCCTACCCAAAAACCCGTGGCGCTTCTCGAACGCATCCTTTCCGCCTCCTCCAATCCCGGCGACGTGGTGCTGGACCCCTTCTGCGGCTGCGGCACCACCGTCCATGCCGCCCAAAAACTCGACCGTCAGTGGATCGGCATCGACGTCACCCACCTCGCCATCGGTCTCATCGAAAAGCGCCTGCGCGATGCGTTTCCCAAGGTCGAGTTCACCACCCACGGCGTCCCTCAGGATATCTCCGGTGCGCGTGACATGGCGAACCGGGGCCGCACCGACAAGAATTACTATTTCGAGTTTGAGAAATGGGCCCTGTCGCTGATCAACGCCCAACCCGGAAACCTCTCGAAGAAAGGCGCGGACAAGGGCATCGACGGCAACGTCTATTTCGCCAAGACCTCTCGCGCCATCGTGTCCGTGAAGGCGGGCGACAACGTCGGCGTCGCCATGATCCGAGATCTGCGCGGCGTGATCGAGCGCGAGCGCGCCGAGATCGGCATCTTCCTCACCCTCACGCCCCCCACCAAGCCCATGGTGGCCGAGGCGGCGGCGGCGGGCCAACACCATGAAGACGGCTTTGACCCGGTGCCGCGCATTCAGATCGTCTCGGTCGAGGATGCCCTCAGCTTGCGCGACCGCGCCGTCCGCCTGCCCGCCCGCCGCGACGACACCTTCAAAAAGGCCGCGCGCGAACAGGACACCAAGGCGCAGGGCAAGTTGGAACTCTAACCCTTCCCTCCCCCCCCTCCACACGCTACATCCCCTTGCAACGCAACGCTTCAAGGCCGTCCCCATGACCGACCTCAACCGCATCCGCAACTTCTCCATCGTGGCCCATATCGACCACGGCAAATCCACCCTGGCTGACCGTCTGATCCAGCTCACCGGCACCGTCGCCGCGCGGGATATGCAGGCGCAGATCATGGATCAGATGGATATCGAGCGCGAGCGCGGCATCACCATCAAGGCCAACACCGTCCGCATCCTCTACCCCGCCAAGGACGGCCATACCTACGTGCTCAACCTCATCGACACGCCCGGCCACGTGGACTTCGCCTATGAGGTTTCCCGCTCCATGCAGGCCGTCGAGGGCTCGCTTCTGGTGGTGGATGCCTCCCAGGGGGTCGAGGCGCAGACGCTCGCCAACGTCTACCAGGCCATCGATGCGGATCATGAGATCGTGCCCGTCCTCAACAAGGTCGACCTGCCCGCCGCCGAACCCGACCGCGTGCGCGAACAGATCGAGGATGTCATCGGCATCGACGCCTCGGAAGCCGTTGAAATCTCGGCCAAAACCGGCATCGGCATCCCCGATGTGCTGGAGGCCATCGTCACCCGCCTGCCCGCGCCCAAGGGCGACCGCGATGCCCCCCTCAAGGCCATGCTGGTCGACAGCTACTACGACAGCTACCTCGGCGTCGTCGTCCTGATCCGGGTTATCGACGGGGTCATCAAGAAGGGCGACAAGATCAAGATGATGCGGACGGGTGGGCAATATCCCGTCGACCGCCTCGGCGTCTTCACCCCCAAGATGCAGGACATCGCCGAGCTTGGCCCCGGCGAAATCGGCTTCCTCACCGCCTCCATCAAGCAGGTGCGTGACACGCGCGTGGGCGACACGATCACCCACGACAAGGGCGGCGCGGCGCAGCCGCTTCCGGGCTTCAAACCGTCCCAACCCGTTGTTTTCTGTGGCCTCTTCCCCGTGGACACCAATCAGTTCGAAGACCTGCGCGACGCCATCGAAAAGCTCGCCCTCAACGATGCCTCCTTCTCCCATGAGATGGAGACATCAGCCGCCCTCGGCTTCGGCTTCCGTTGCGGCTTCCTGGGCCTGCTCCACCTTGAAGTGATCCGCGACCGGCTGGAGCGCGAGTACGACATCGACCTGATCACCACCGCGCCCAGCGTGATTTACCACGTCCACATGCGCGACGGCTCTATGGTGGAGCTGCACAACCCCGCCGACATGCCCGACCCCGCCCATATCGACCGGATCGAGGAGCCTCGGATCAAGGCCACCATCCTTGTGCCCGATGAATACCTGGGCGACGTCCTGAAACTCTGTCAGGACCGGCGCGGCATCCAGATGGACCTCACCTATGCCGGCACCCGCGCGATGGTCGTCTACGATTTGCCCCTCAACGAGGTGGTGTTCGATTTCTACGATAGGCTGAAAAGTGTTACCAAAGGGTATGCGAGTTTCGACTACCAGATGATCGGCTACCGCGAGGATGCGCTGGTCAAGATGCAGGTGCTGGTCAATGATGAGCCCGTCGACGCGCTGTCGATCATGGTCCACCGCGACCGCGCCGAGACCCGTGGCCGCGCCATGGTCGAGAAACTCAAGGAACTGATCCCCCGCCACATGTTCAAGATCCCGATCCAGGCGGCCATCGGCGGCCGCGTGATCGCCCGCGAGACGCTAAGCGCGATGCGCAAGGACGTGACGGCGAAGTGCTATGGCGGGGATGCGTCGCGGAAGCGGAAGCTGCTGGATAAGCAGAAGGCGGGCAAGAAGAAAATGCGCCAGTTCGGGAAGGTGGAGATCCCGCAGTCGGCGTTTATTTCAGCGTTGAAGATGGATGGGTAAATGGTTTTCAGCAAACTAGACACCGCGTTCTCAAGTTACATGAATTTTGGCTACCAGGGCTCACTTCGGAAGAACTGTTTGCGCTTACGGCCATACGTAACTTTCTTGTATGCGCCGTTCAGCGGTGACGGAATTCGTACGAAATAGGTAACGGGAAAAATTCGCGGAACAAATCGGAATGACGCGTAAATCACCCGGTTTCCATGATCTTGCGTTTCGAACACTTCGGCATAGCTCGCGGTTTGTTCGGTACTCTCATAACTGAATGGGAGAGAGAAAACATCTTCTGCGATCCATAAATCTTCCGAATTGAATATACGAGAGTATTCACTTATAACCTTCGACCCGAGTCGAAAATCCATTACGCCTTGCGGATGAAAGTCAAAGAATAGGCCGACAGCCACTTTATAGAGCAGTCTTATAAGCTTTTCTTGCTCAAAATATGCTCGAATCTTAACCTGAACCGCTTCGGGCTCATACCTGTTTTTGAGCTTAACAAGTGTTCTTGGAAATTCTACAGTTTCGGTGTGAGCGCTACTAAAAACAACTGACCCAGCTTGCCAAATCTGTTGTATGTAAGAAGGAACGTCAAACGATACCCTGCTGAATAATGGGGGATAGTCCGCGATATCAACGTATCTCTCCACTTCAGATCCATCACCCAAAATAAACGTTACCGGATATGAAACCCGTCTCCGGATGCTATTTGATCTTGATTTAAGACGTAAACGTGCACGGTGAGGACCAACAACGCGGTTGATATAGCTCCCTTCAATACTGGCATTTATTAGTCGCTGGCAAACGCAACAGGAAGCCTCTGGAAGTCTTATATGCCCAGAAAACGCCGCCGGGATAACATGTTCAAGGGTCAACTTCTGGTCAGTCGCACCGCAATAAATGCAAACTCCAGCGGGATTCAGCAGTATAGATGGCATTGCATAAGACCTAGTATTACGACTAACGTGGACTGAGCGAATTTCGGTATGCTTAAACAGTGACGGAGTGCAACAGGTTTAGGGTGAGTGCAACCCACCTCAACCTCAAGCCGCCGCCCCCCGCTTCCCTTCCAACAACTCCACAACGCTCACATCCTTGTTCAGCGCCCCCCACTGCAACCTGAACGCCACAATCTCCTGCGCCGCCGCGTCCGCCCCCAGTAGCCGAAGAAACCACACCAGCGGTACGCCTAGCGTCCGGCCTTTTTCCAGGCCCATCCACATCGTGTCCTCGTCGAACCGCACCCTAGTTGCCGAAATGGCCTTTCCTAAGCCCACTACTCCGGCGACTCTGGCAATTTCTCCTCTATGTAGCCGACCTTCCCACTGATTTCCGTGAGAATACCCAAGGCCACGCTGAACACGATGCCGTATATGCCCCGATCAATCGCTTGGCCCGGCGTCATTCCAGAGCGTTGCTGGATTGCTTCTACCGCGCTTCCGCTCCACAGCAGCCCAACTGCAAAGACAATTGAGAAAACAGAAAGGACGAAGACTGTTGCGGCAATGAAGCTGCCGATCCTAGTGTAGAACATTGTAAATTCTCTTGATCGTTGGTGTTCGACGCACCCTACAAAGCCATCTCGCGAAGTACCATGTCCCCGTGCCGCCACCCATTCAAATCACCGTAAGCAACCCTGGAAATCACACCACCCCAATTCTTATATAAAATCCAAATACCCCACAAAACCAACACCTTAAAACCCTGCTCAAGCTTGAGCACCCCTGCACAGCCCCTCAAATCTCAGCCAAGAAACGCCCCCACAGCCGCCTCGAACTCCCGGGGCTTTTCCGCGTGCAGCCAGTGCCCCGCGCCCGGAATTTTCGCGAAGCGGGCGGCGGGGAAGAGGCGTTTGATCTCCCCCCGGTGCGCTGGCTGGACATAGTCCGAGGCCCCGCCCGACAGCATCAGAACATCGCCGCCGAACGCGCCGTCAACGGGCGGAAACCCCAGGATCTGGGCCATGTCGGCCTGCAATTGATCAAGGTTGAGCCGCCAGCGCCGCCCCTTCACATCAAGCGATTGCAGAAGGAACGCGCGCACCCCCGGGTCGTCCACCGCCAGGGCCAACTGCCGGTCCGCATCCCCCCGCGCCTCGATCACGGCCAAATTCACCGCCCGCATCGCGTCGATCATGCCCTGCTGCGTGTGCCCATAGGCCACCGGCGCGATGTCAGCGACGACCAGCTTGCGCACGGCCAAAGGCGCGCGCAGGGCCAGCATCATCGCGGCCTTGCCCCCCATGGAATGACCGACCACATCGGCAACCCCGCCGAATTCCGCCACGATCTCCGCCAGGTCATCGGCCATCGCCGCGTAGTCATGGGGTGCGGCCCAGGGGCTGTGGCCGTGGTTGCGCATGTCGACGCTGACCACGAAGCGCGTCTCCGACAGGCGCTTGGCGATGACGTTCCAGTTGCGGGCCGAGCCGAAAAGCCCATGGACGATCAGGATCGGGGGGGCGGCGGTTTCGGCGCCAAAAGTGTAGGTCTCCAACATGGGGCAAGGAGTACGCGCGATCACGGCCGATTTCCAGCCGGGCGGTGCGGGTTGAGCGGAAGGGGCGCAAGGCCTACCCTTAGCCGGTGCCAGACTGGGGAAGGCCGATTCGATGGATCACGTGCAGTATCAAGCCCTGACCGAAGAGCTTCGCAGCCTCATGGCCGAGCGTTTGTCGGTGCGGGGGCGGACGTTCCCGCGCGCTGTGCGCCGGGCCGGGCGGCTGTTGCCTGCCCCCGCACGCACCGCCGCGCAGGAGTTGATCGCGCTGGAGACCCGCCTGAGCCACCCCAAACTGGCCGCGCGCACCGATCCGGCGCAAGCAACGCGCGCCGCCGAGACGGTCCGCTACGCGCTCATGCGGCATCGTCCCGGCGCCCGCGCCGGTCAGAAGCGCAGCCTTCTGGCCGCCGAGATTGGTTTCCGCGCGCTTGTGGTGATCGGCGCAGGCCTCGCCTTCATGCAGTGGCAGGGGCCGGTCTGAACACCCGCAACATGCGCCATGGGGGAGCGCGCGGGGGGCCTTCCCCCCTCGCCTGGTCGCTTCTGCCAAAGGCAGAGCGAAAGCCCCCTAGTGCGCGGGCTTGATGAACGTCCCGTTGTTCAGCTCTCGCATCGCGGTGCGCAACTCTTCCTGCGTGTTCATCACGATCGGGCCGTGCCACGCCACCGGCTCCTCGATCGGCGCGCCGGAAATCAGCAGGAAGCGCACGCCCTCTGCACCGGCCTGCACCGTCACCTCATCGCCGGTGCCAAAGCGGATCAACGTCCTGTCGCCCGACAGGTCCCGGATGTTGACCTCCTGGCCCATAACCTCTTTCTCCAGCAACACGCCTTCCGGCCCCGAGGCATCCGCAAAGGCCCCCGCGCCCTCGAACACATAGGCGAAAGCCCGGCGGTAGGTGTCGATGCGGAACGTCTTTTTCACGCCTGCGGGCACACTGATGTCCAGGTATTGCGGGTCCGCCGCGATGCCATCGACCGGGCCGCGCTTGCCCCAGAACGCGCCCGTGATCACACGCACACGGGTGCCATCGTCATCGGTCACCTCGGGAATATCGGCACCGGTGATGTCCTGGTAGCGCGGGGCGGTCATCTTGTCAGCGGCAGGCAGGTTACCCCACAACTGGAACCCGTGCATCTGACCCTTGGCGTTCCCCAATGGCATTTCCTGGTGCAAAATGCCCGAGCCCGCAGTCATCCACTGCACGGATCCGGGCCCCAGTTTGCCAGTGTTCCCAAGGCTGTCGGAATGCTCCACCGTGCCTTCCAGCACGTAGGTGATCGTCTCGATGCCCCGGTGGGGGTGCCACGGGAAGCCCTTGGCGTAGAAGGCCGGGTCGTCGTTGCGGAAATCGTCAAACAACAAGAACGGATCCAGCTCACTCGGGTCGTGGAACCCGAAAGCGCGGTGCAGGTGGACGCCCGCGCCCTCCATGGTGGGCTGTGCGGAACGTGTTTCCAGAATGGGACGAAGTGACATGGGCTTGCCTCCTTGCGGCGTGGTTTCACGATAGGTAGGACCGGGCTCAGCCTTCGTCTATCCTGCACGGAGGCACGAAAGGTGTGCAATGGCGCGGAAGAAGAAGATCGACCCGGATGAGCATTTGGCCTCCATCGTCCCGCGCCCGGCCCGCCGGGTCGTGGCGGTTGGCTTCGTCGCGGCCTTGGCCGTGATCGTCTGGACAGTCGCCGCCGCGCGCCCGCCCGAGCATTTCGGCTACATGCTGTTTCTCGTGTTTTTCGGCGCGGGCTGTTTCTGGCTGGCCTACGGGATGTGGCAGGCCTCGGCCCGTGAGATCGAGCTGACCCGGTCCGAGTTGCGAGAGGTCGGGGGCCGGGTGCTGTGCCGCGTCGACAACGTAGCCCGCGTGGATCGCGGCGCTTTCGCGTTCAAACCCGCGGGCGGCTTCCTGATCCGCCTGAAACAGCCCGAAGGCCCGCGCACCTATGCGCCGGGCGTCTGGTGGCGCGCGGGGCGCACGGTGGCCGTGGGCGGCGTGACAGCGCGGCAAGATGGCAAGAACGTCGCCGACATGATGATCGTGATGCTGGTGGAGCGCGGCGAAGACGTCTGAACGCTGCTCCTCCCTGGATCAAGCCCCTACGCTGCCTGCCCGCCTCGCAACGAAAGGTTTCACGTTACATGCGGGCTCTTGCACCACGCTCCCTTTCATCTTGCCAAATACAACTCCCCCCGGAGGGTCCGCCGTTGCAACAGGCGCCACCTCCAGAGGGTACGTGCCGGGTCCGAGACGCCTCAGATGCCCTTCGCCTGATAGCTGGCCGCGACGCGGCTGATCGACACCAGGAACCCCGCCGTCCGCAGGTCATGCACGTCTTCGCGGCCGTGCCAGACCTCGCGCATGGCGGCGTAAGCCTCGCGCATCGTGTCGTCGAGGCCCGAGCGGACAAGTTCCAACTCTCCGGCGCCGCGCAGGTACTTTGACTTGAAGTCCGGCGTCATTGACCACGCGCCGCCAAGGTGGCGGTCCAGACGCTCCAACTCGTCCACGATCAACTGGTGACGCGATTCCTCCTGACGGCGTTGCATGCGGCCAAAGCGGATGTGGCTCAGGTTCTTGACCCATTCGAAATAGGACACGGTCACACCGCCTGCGTTGGCGTAAAGGTCGGGGATGATCACTGTCCCCTTCTCCATCAGGATATCGTTGGCCCCTGCCGTGACCGGGCCGTTGGCGGCCTCGATGATCAACTGCGCCTGGATCCGTGCGGCGTTCTCCATGTTGATCACGCCTTCAAGCGCGGCGGGGATCAGGATATCGCAGGCCTCTTCCAGCGCCGCCTTGCCGTCTTCAAGATAGTGGCCGTTTGGATAGCCCTTCACACCGCCATGCTGCACGATCCAGTCGTGCAGGCTTTCGATATGGATGCCGTGATCGTCATGGATCACCCCGTCACGTTCAATGACATGGGTGACGATGGCGCCGTCCTCTTCACTCAGGAACTTGGCGGCGTGATATCCCACGTTACCCAGGCCCTGGACGATGACGCGTTTGCCGTCGAGCGTGCCGGTCATGCCCGCCTTGGCGATATCCTCGGGATGGCGGAAGAATTCCTGAAGCGCGTATTGCACGCCGCGCCCCGTTGCCTCCACCCGGCCCTTGATGCCGCCCGCATGGGGCGGCTTGCCGGTGACGCAGGCGCGCGCGTTGATGTCGGTGGTGTTCATCCGCGCGTATTGATCGGCCATGATCGCCATCTCACGCTCTCCGGTGCCCATGTCGGGGGCGGGGACGTTCTGGGCCGGGTCGATCAGGTCACGCTTGATCAACTCATAGGCGAAGCGGCGGGTGATCTTTTCCAGTTCGTCCACATCATATTCACGCGGATCGATGCACAGCCCCCCCTTGGAGCCGCCGAACGGCGCCTCCACCAACGCGCATTTATAGGTCATCAGGGCGGCCAGCGCCTCCACCTCGTCCTGGTTCACGCCAAGCGAGTAGCGAATACCGCCCTTCACCGGTTCCGTATGCTCGGAGTGGACGCTTCGGTATCCGGTAAACGTCCGCACCTCGCCGCGCAGTTTCACGCCGAACCGCACTGTGTAGGTAGAGTTGCAGACGCGGATCTTCTCTTCCAACCCGGGCGGCAAATCCAGAAGTGCCGCAGCGCGGTTGAACATCAGGTCAACGGATTCTCGGAAACTGGGCTCTACCCGGTTGGTCGTCATGGCGCGTCTCCCTTCGCGGTTGCCCCCGGCTTGCAAAACAGCAGCAGCGTTCAGGCGCGTGGGGCCCCGCGCGCCCATGGCCACAAGGCCACAGCATGGGACGCCGCGCAACCTTGAGGTGCACAAACATTGTGCACCCCGTGTTACGACGCGTTGGTAAAGAACCCGTTTCCTCCACGTCTGCGCCCCATTTTTGCCTTGCTTTCGCGTCACAAGGACCCTCGGTGCCATGGGTCTGTCCCCCGGATAGTCCTTGGCCGATTGGGTTTATCAGCAGGAGAGAAGGCATGTTTGGCCTCTTCCACAAGATGCAAAGTTCCGCCGGGGCGATGGCCGCCCGATTGGGATCGTCTCTGGCGCCGCGCCGTTACATGCAGCGCGAAGACGGGACGGTTACGGCCTTCGCGGTGATGCTTTTCGTGCTGATGATCGGTGCCAGCGGCATCGCCATTGATGTCATGCGCTACGAGACACAGCGCACCCAGTTGCAGTATACATTGGACCGCGCCGTTCTGGCTGCGGCCTCGCTGACCCAGCCCTATGACCCCGAAGGTGTGGTGCGCGACTACTTCTCCATCGCCGGAATCGAGGGCTACCGCCTCGACGTCCGCGTCGAGGAAGGCATCAACTTCCGCCGCGTGCACGCCTATGCAGAGCTTGAAGTGCGCTCGCTGTTCATGCAGCTTTTCGGCGTGCGCGTGATGACATCGCCCGCGATTGGCGCAGCCGAGGAACGGGTGCGCCGGATCGAGGTTTCCATGGTCCTCGATATCTCGGGCTCCATGGGCAACAACAGCCGGATGACCAACATGCGCCCCGCCGCGCGGGAATTCGTGACCGAGGTCCTGAACGCCAACAACAACGTCAACAACGAGCTTCTCGTGTCCGTCTCCATCGTGCCCTACAACGGGCGCGTGAACGGTGGCGACCTGATCGAAAGCGTCTTCACCTTCGACGATGTCCATGACGAATCCAACTGCGCGCGCTTCAGCGCGGCCGATTTCCAGACGACAGCGATTGACCCCGCCGTCGCGATCCAGCGGATTTCCCACTGGGACCGCGATGACGAGGGCGATGACGAGCTGTTCGGCTCGCCCCATTGTCAAACCGACGAATACGGCGCGATCCTGCCTTGGGAATATCGTGAAAACGTTCTGCACAGCCATATCAACGCGCTGAACACCGGCGGCTGGACCGCCATTGACCTGGGCATGAACTGGGCCGTGGCCCTGCTGGACCCGGCGGCACGGCCTGCCGTGGACGGCTTGATCGCCTCCAACAATGTGCACTCGGAATTCGAAGATCGCCCCGCCCCCTACCGCGACGGCGACCCGAACACGACGCTGGATGACGAAACGATCAAGGTCGTGGTCCTGATGACGGACGGCGACAACACCAACCAAAATGACCTGCGCGATGTGTGGGAGCATAACGGCACCTACTACTTCAACGGCTCCACCCCGCCGGCTGCGGCCCGCTATATCGGCCTGCGCACGGGGCGGGCTCCGATATTCCGGCATGAAGGTGCCGACGGCGTCCTGTCGAACGGCTACACCAACAGCGATCGCTGGCGCTTTGGCGATGACCGCTTCTCGATCTGGTGGGAAGATCGCGGCGCAACCGGCCAGTTCTGGATCCCCACGGGCGATCCCCGCGACGCGGGCGGCTACTGGTCCAATGAACCCTACGGCGGATGGGCGGCCTACGGCATGCTCGACCCGGACGATGGGCAGGTCGTGGACACTTGGGAGACCCAGCGGGCGAACGCATTCGATCCCACGGTGGACCGCGATGGCGATGGCAACACCGACGACCTGCAAGGAACGGTGATGAACTGGCCCGGGCTTTGGGGCATGCTGACCGCCGAAAATATCGCCGAGGAATGGTTCGAGGAACCGGCCCGCGCTTCGGGCAACTGGGATTTCCACGATCTCGTAGCCGACAACGCCAGCTACCTTTATGCAGGCGGCGGCCAGGCCGACACCAACCTGCGCGCAGTCTGCGACGCGGCCAACGGCGCGGGCATCATTGTCTTCGCCATCGGGTTCGAGGCGCCTGACCGGGGCCAGGAAGTGATGCGCTACTGCGCCTCGTCCGATGCCCATTACTATGACGTGGACGGGATCGAGATCTCTCAGGCCTTCGCCTCCATCGCGCGGACCATCAACCAGCTGCGATTGATCCAATGATGTTTCCCCTGCGCTACCGCGTCAAAGAGTTCTGGGAGGATCAGTCCGCCACGGCGACGCTGGAATTCGTGATCGTCTTCCCGCTTCTGATGATCGTCTTCATCGCCGCCTTCGAGACGGCGCTGATCCTGACGCGCCAGATCATGCTGGAGCGGACGCTGGATATGTCGACGCGGGTCCTGCGGCTGGCCCAGGGCGTGATCACCGACGCCGACACGGTGCGTGATACCATGTGCGCCAACACCAACCTTCTGCCCAACTGCGATACGCTTCTCACCATCGACCTTCAGATCATCGACCGCGATGTCTACGACATGCCGTCCAACGATCAGGTTTGTGCCGGGCGCGGCGAAGACATCGTCATCGCCCCCGACAACGAATTCCAGGTCGGCGCCGACAACGACTTCCTGCTGATCCGCACCTGTCTGATCGTGGATCGGATCCTGCCGTTCTCGGGCTTCGGCCTGAACCTGACCCGCGACGATAGCGGAGGCATGCACATGATGGCCTCCACGATCTTCGTGAACGAACCGGATTGAGGAACGCCTGCCATGAAACGCCTGTTCAAGCACTTCCTCCGCGATACCTCGGCCGCCGTCTCGTTCGAGACCGTGATCGTGTTCCCGCTGCTGACCTGGGCCTGGATCGGAACCTTTGCCTTCTTCGACGCCTACCGCGTCTATAACACATCGATCAAGGCAACCTTCACGATTGCGGACCTGATCTCGCGCCAGACCTCCACGGTCTACGGGTATGACATCGAGGGCATGGCCCGCATGCTGGAGGCGATGATCCGCGACACCGATGGGGTCGAGATGCGCGTGACGCAGATCCTGCGTGACAACGACGGCAACTATCAGGTGGATTGGAGCCATGCGACCGGCACCCAGGCTCAACTGTTTACCGCCAGCCTCGCAGGGGTCGAAGACCGCCTGCCGGACATGGCCAACGGCGAGCGTGTCGTGCTGGTGGAAAGCTTCGTCGACTACGACCCCGCCTTCAACGTCGGCCTGAACGACCTGACCTTCGACAATTTCACCCTGACCCGGCCGCGCTACGCGGGACAGGTCCCCTACGACGACGAAATGACCCCGCCGTCGAGCTGAGGTCTATAAGGCAGATGGTGAAGGGCGGCGTCGCCTGACGCCGGTTCCCTTCGCTTTGTGGCGGTTCAGTCGTCCGCCTTGTGGTCTACCACGCCGGTTCTGCCCTTGATGGGCGCGAAATCATCGGCCTTGTGATCCACGACACCCGTGCGGCCGGGCTGCATGGCTTGCGATTTGCGTGCCATCAGGTCCTGGATCTCGAAATTGCCCAGACCGCCCTGCGCGCCTTCAAGATCCGCATCGGTCAGCTCTTGCGTTTTGTATTTGTCAGACATGATTTGCTCCTTTCAAAAGGGGATGAATGCATTTGCTTTGGAATGTGTTCAGGATAACAAGCCGTCCGCGCATCCCAAAGAAGAAAACGCCACCGGCGACTGGTGGTTTTCCCTACCGAACGCCGGTGAAACGGGGCGTCGCCTCTAACCCAACTCATGTCGCCCGCGGGTCTTTCCTCTTCCCCGCCCTGCGCATAACCTCTGCCCGAACCCTACCCGTTTGAACGGAGAGACCATGCGATATTCCGGGCTTCAGGTGCTTTGGCAGGGCCTGACAGGCAACAAGGGCTGGACGCCCGCTTGGCGCGATCCCGATCCCAAGCCCGAGTATGATATCATCATCATCGGTGGCGGCGGCCATGGTCTTGCGACCGCCTATTACCTGGCCCGCGAACATGGGCTCACCAATATCGCCGTCCTTGAAAAAGGCTACCTTGGCGGCGGCAACATCGGCCGCAACACCACCATCGTGCGCGCCAACTACGGGCTGCCCGGCAACTCCGAGTTCTACAGCCATTCGCTGAAATTGTGGGAGGGGTTGGAGCAGGACCTCAACTACAACGTGATGCATTCCCAGCGCGGCATCATCAATCTGTTCCATTCTGACGGCCAGCGCGACGCCTACGCGCGGCGTGGCAATGCGATGATCAATCAGGGTGACGATGCGATCCTGCTGGATCGCGAAGGCGTGCGCCGCATGGTGCCCTACCTCGACTTCGAACAGACCCGCTTTCCGATCTTCGGCGGCCTCTACCACCCGCGCGGCGGCACCGCCCGTCACGACGCCGTGGCCTGGGGCTTTGCACGTGGTGCAGATCAGCGCGGGGTCGACCTGATCCAGAACTGCGAAGTCACCGGGATCGATATCGAAAACGGCGCCGTGCGCGGGGTGCAGACCACGCGCGGCGCGATCCGCGCGCGTAAGGTGGGCATGGTCGTGGCCGGGCGATCCTCTCAGGTGGCGGCCATGGCCGGCCTGCGCCTGCCGATTGAATCCCACGTCCTGCAAGCCTTCGTGACCGAGGGCCTGAAACCGACCATCGACAATGTCATCACCTACGGCATGGGCCATTTCTATATCAGCCAGTCCGACAAGGGCGGGCTGGTCTTTGGCGGCGATCTGGATTTCTACGCCTCCTATGCCGCGCGCGGCAACCTGCCCATGGCCGAACATGTGGTAGAGGCGGGGATGACGCTCATGCCGATGATCGGAAAGGCCACGATGTTGCGCTCTTGGGGCGGGATCATGGACATGTCGTCCGACGGCTCTCCGATCATCGACAAGACCCATATCGAGGGGCTCTATTTCAACGGCGGCTGGTGCTATGGCGGCTTCAAGGCGGTGCCGGGCTCGGGCCATTGCTTCGCCCATCTGATGGCCACCGACCAGCCCCACCCCGCCGCCACAAGGCACCGCCTTGATCGCTTCACCACTGGCCGTGGCCTGATGGATGAAGAAGCGACGGGCAGCCAGCACAACCTGCATTAAGGAGGCACGCACCATGCAAATCCCCTGCCCCCTTTGCGGCGACCGCGACTTGCGGGAATTCACCGTCCGAGGCCACGCCTTGGGCGCCGCCCGCCCCGAGGGCGAGGTCTGGTCTGACGCCTGGGATGACTTCATCCACAACCGTGACAACCCCGCAGGCCGCACGGAGGAGCTGTGGTATCACTCCGGCGGCTGCGGTGCGTGGCTGGTGGTGGACCGCGATACCACCACGCACGAGGTGTTCGGCACGCGATTGGCGCGCGAGGTTTTGGAATGAGGTTAGATAACCAAGGCTTAGTGGACCGCTCAAGCTTGAGCAGGTTCCATTTCAACGGCCAGCCCTACACCGGCTTCAAGGGCGACACCGTCGCCTCGGCGCTGATGGCCAACGGCGTGAAGCTGATGGGCCGCTCGTTCAAATACCACCGCCCGCGCGGCGTGCTGACCGCCGGATCGGAAGAACCCAACGCCCTGATCCAGGTGGGCGCAGGCGACGCGATGCTGCCCAACGTCCGCGCCACGGTGCAAGAGGTCTTCACCGGGCTGGAGACGTCCTCGCAAAACCACATGGGCCCCCTCGCCTATGATCTTCTCAGCGTCAACGACCTGTTCCCGAATTTCCTCAGCGCAGGCTTCTACTACAAGACGTTCATGTGGCCCCGCGCCTTCTGGGAACGCGTCTACGAGCCCGCGATCCGCCGCGCCGCCGGTCTGGGGCGCATGACGCTTGCGGCAAACCCGGACCCGTCCGAGCGCGCCTTCGCCTTCTGTGACGTGCTCGTGATCGGGGGCGGACCCGCTGGCCTGATGGCCGCGCTGACCGCCGCGATGTCCGGCGCGGATGTGATCTTGCTGGAGGAAACCGCCGATCTTGGCGGGCAGCTCTTGTCGGACGGGGACGTCATCGACGGGATTCCCGCCGACATCTGGGTCTCGGAAACCGTCGAAAAGCTGAAAGAAACGGGCAACGTGCGGATCATGACCCGCACCACCGCCACGGGTGTCTACGACGGCCTGACCTTCGGCGCCGTGGAGCGTGTGGGCAGCCATGTGCCCCGTGCCGATGACCTGCCGCAGGAATGCTTCTGGCGCATCCGCGCGGGCCAGGCCGTGCTTGCCGCAGGCGCGCTGGAGCGCCCCATCGCCTTTCCCGATAACGACCGCCCCGGCATCATGATGGCCTCGGCCATTCGCACCTATATCAACCGCTATGGGGTCACGCCGGGTGAGAAGGTGGCGATTTTCGCCGCCAACGATGATGCCCACAAGACCGCGCTCGAATTGCTGGACGCGGGCGTGGACGTCGCAGCCGTCATCGATAGCCGCCCCGATGCGCAAGCCATCGGCGACTATCGCCTGCATCGTGGCGCGCAAGTTGTCGGCTCCAGGGGCCGTCAGGCCCTGCGCGAAATCACCGTGCGCAGCGGCGGCTCCGAGTTCAGGCTGGAAACCGACTGCCTCGGTCTGTCCGGCGGCTGGAACCCGACCCTGCACTTGACCTGCCACCTCGGCGCCCGCCCCGAATGGGACGCAGGCATCCATGCTTTCGTCCCCAAGGCCAACGCGATAGCGGGCCTGCGCCCCGCAGGGGCGTGCAACGGCACCCTGCACACCGAAGGGTGCCTGCGAGAAGGCCGTCAGGCCGCAGAGGAGGCGCTCAAAGCGCTCGGGCGGCGCGTGCGAAAACCCGATCTGCCGCAGGCAGAGGACGCCGCAGGCGCGACCCAGGCCCTCTGGAGCGTTGAGGCCAAAGGCCGGGCCTGGCTTGATTTTGCCAATGACGTCACGACGAAGGACGTGAAGCAATCGGCCGCAGAAGGCTTCAAATCGGTGGAGCATATGAAGCGCTACACCACGCAGGGCATGGCGCCCGATCAGGGGAAATCCTCCAACATCGGGGCCCTGGCGGTGCTGGCCGATGCCACAGGCCGCGGCATCCCCGAGACCGGCACCACCACCTACCGTCCGCCCTTCACGCCCGTGGCCCTCGGCACCATGGCCGCAGGCGCGCAGGGCAAGGGCTTCGCGCCCGAGCGGTTCACCACCTCCGACAAGGCCGCCCGCGCGCGCGGCGCGCCGATGATCGCCGTGGGCCTCTGGTATCGCGCCTCCTACATGCCGCAGCCCGGTGAAACCCACTGGCGGCAGTCCTGCGACCGAGAAGTCACCATGGTCCGCACCGCCGTTGGCGTCGTCGATGTTTCGACCCTGGGCAAGATCGAGATCTTCGGGAAGGACGCGGGCGCGTTCCTCGACTTCTTGTACACGAATAACTTCTCCGCCCTGAAACCGGGCCGCGCGCGCTATGGCCTGATGCTGCGTGAAGACGGCCACGTCATGGACGACGGCACCACCGCCTGCCTTGCCGAGGGTCATTACGTCATGACCACCACTACCGCTGCGGCGGGTCAGGTGATGGCCCATATGGAGTTCGTGAGCCAAGTCCTGAAACCGGAATGGGACGTCGCTTTCACCTCGGTCACAGAGCAATGGGCGCAGTTCTCTGTCGCCGGGCCCCGCGCACGGGACCTGATCAACGGCATCGCCGATCAGCCGATCGACAACGACAGCTTCCCCTTCATGCAATGCGGTGCCGTCAAGGTGCACGGCATCGGCGCCCGCCTTTTCCGCATCTCCTTCAGCGGCGAGCACGCCTATGAGGTTGCCGTCCCCAGCGCCTATGGCGACGCGCTCTATCGCGATCTCGTGGCCCGCGCCGAGGCCCTGGGCGGCGGCGCCTACGGGATGGAGGCGCTCAACGTTCTGCGGATCGAGAAGGGGTTTATCACCCACTCGGAAATCAACGGGCGGGTGACGGCCTTTGATGTCGGCATGCAAGGCATGCTGTCGAAAAAGAAGGATTTCATCGGCAAGGCGGCGGCGACGCGCCCCGGCCTGCTGGAAGAAGATCGAGAGCGTCTGGTGGGCTTGAAACCTGTGGGCGCAGTCAAGGAATTGACCGCCGGGGCGCATTTTTTCGAAGCCGACGCAGCACCCACCCGCCAGAACGATCTGGGCTATGTCACCTCCGTCGGCTACTCGCCCACGCTGGGGCATTTCATCGGGCTTGGGTTCCTGCGCGACGGCCCCAACCGCATCGGGCACCACATGAAAATCGTCGACCATTTGCGCGGCGTGACCGCCGAAGTGGAAATCTGCGATCCGGTCTTCTTCGATCCTGACGGAGGGCGCGCCCGTGGCTAGTTTGACCCAAAAGACAGCTTTTGGCGGGCTGCTTCCGATCACCGCAGGCACCGCCACGCTGGAAGAGGTGACCCATGACGCGATCACCTGGGTCTCGCCCGCCAGGGGCAAGGCGGTCGCGGTGTCCAAGGCGTTGGAAAAACAGATCCAGGCGCCCTTCCCCAAGCCGAACCGTATGAGCGGCCCCGCCGTCTGGACCGGCCCGGGGCAAGCGATGGTTCTGGGGCAGCCGCTCAGGCCGCTGACCGGGGCGGCGCTGTCGGATCAGACCAGCGCCTGGGCTTGCTGCGCGATAATCGGCCCGGACGCGCGCGATGTCCTTTCCCGGCTTGTGCCCATCGATCTGCGCGCGGACGTGTTCAAGGTCGGCCACGCCGCACGGACGGTGCTGGGGCATATGAATTGCATTGTGATGCGCCCCACCCGCGATCGCTATGAGGTCATGGTGTTCCGCTCCATGGCGAAGACGGCGACGCATGAATTGACCCGCGCGATGGCGATGGTGGCAGCGCGCCAAAGCCTCGTCTGACCCGTCCGCGTCTCTCGCCGACCTAAATATCTAGCGGGTCGCGTGGGTTAACCAATCAGGGTCGGCCAGCCCTAGACTTCGCCCGCGCGCGGGCCGATATTGCGTTCATGTCATTGCCCCCCGGATTCTTGGATGAACTGCGCACCCGCACCTCCATCGCGCAAGTGGTGGGCCGCAAGGTGATGTGGGACAATCGCAAGTCCAACCAGGGCAAGGGCGACATGTGGGCACCCTGCCCGTTCCATCAGGAAAAAAGCGCCAGTTTCCACGTCGATGACCGCAAGGGCTTCTATTATTGCTTCGGCTGTCAGGCCAAAGGCGACATGTTCAAGTTCGTGCAGGAAACCGAGAATGTGGGCTTCATGGAAGCGGTGCAGATCCTTGCCGCCGAGGCCGGTATGCCCATGCCCGAGCGTGATCCAATGGCGCAGGAAAAGGCAGACAAGAACGCTGAACTGGCCAAGGTGACGGAAGCCGCCGTTCAGCACTTTCGCCTGCAACTGAAGACCCAGGCCGCCGCCGAGGCGCGCGCTTATCTGGAAGCGCGCGGCATGGACGCTGCAACTCTGGACCGGTTCGAGATCGGATTTGCCCCCAATGCCCGCCAAGGCATCCACCAGGCACTGGTGGGCAAGGGCATGCGCGCCGAGGATGTGACGCTGGCGGGCCTCTCGACCAAGCCCGATGACGGCGGCGCGCCCTATGATGCGTTCCGCGACCGGATCATCTTTCCGATCCGCGACGCGCGCGGGCGCTGCATCGGGTTCGGCGGCCGCGCGATGGCGGCGGATGCGCGGGCCAAGTACCTCAACTCGCGCGAGACACCTTTGTTTGACAAGGGCCGCGCGCTTTATAACCACGGCCCCGCCCGCGAAGCGGCGGGCAAGGGCCAGCCCCTGATCGTGGCCGAAGGCTACATGGACGTCATCGCCTTGGTGAAGGCGGGCTTCGGGGCGGCGGTGGCGCCCCTTGGCACCGCAATCACCGAAGATCAACTGCGCCTGATGTGGCGGATCACCGACGAGCCGATCATTGCGCTGGACGGCGACACGGCGGGCCTGCGCGCGGCGATGCGCCTGGTCGATCTGGCGCTGCCCCTGCTGGAAGGCGGCAAGAGCCTGCGTTTCGTTGTCTTGCCCGAGGGGCAGGACCCCGATGATCTGATCCGGGCCCAAGGCCCTGCGGCGATGCAGGCACTGCTCGACAAGGCCGAGCCGATGGTGACGCTTTTGTGGCGGCGAGAGACCGAGGGCCAGGTCTTTGACAGCCCCGAGCGGCGCGCGGCGCTGGATGGACGTCTGCGCGCGACCCTGCAACGGATCACTGACCAGGGCCTGCGCCGCCACTATGCCGACGCCATCGCCGAATTGCGCCGGGCCCTGTTCCGCCCGGCCTCGCAACCGTGGCAACCCGGCGGCGGTCGCGGGAAATGGCAGCCGAAGGGGAAGTGGAAAGGGCGCGGCTTTGCCGAAGCGCAGGCGCCACTGGCCGCAACGCGCGCCCGTGTCGGCGCGCTGAACGGCGAGACGTTGCGCACGGGCTTGATCGTGGCCACGTGTATTCGCTTCCCCGACCTGATCGATTTGTTCGAGCCACAGTTGGACCGCCTGCCCCCCCGCGACCCGGACCACGCCCGCCTTGTCGCGCATCTGTTGCGCACCGCGACACGCGACGCCGCCACGCTTCTGGACGAAATAAATGCCTCCCCCCTCGCGCCTGCCCTTGAAAGCCTGCTGGGTCTTTCCCATCTCGCCATCACGCCCTTCTTGATTGGCAATGGCGATGCTGTGCGCGCCGAGGAATGCCTGGAAGAGGAATTCACCAAGCTGGCCGCCGCACGCGCCATTGAAGAAGAGATGGCCGAAGCGCGCCACGACATGGCCGACGTGCCCGACGAAGGAGATCCCGCGCTGGCCTACCGCATGAAAGAGGCCCTGCGCAGCAAACACGCCGCCCAAAACCCGAAGGGTGAAGAGAACGCTGAACAATTTGGGGAGACCACCCAGGCGCGATCCGCGTTCCACCAGTTGCTCTCGACCGCCGGACAGGGCAAGAAAAAAGGGATGTAGGCCTACCCGAATCAGTGATTCGGCTTAAAGTATGCTTGCAGTCGAAATGATTCGGGCGCGCCCGAAACAATCCAAGCCCAAAGGGGTAGACGATAATGGCCAAAGACACCGACGATCGTAAGCAGGACGGCGACGAGCCAGAGATGGGCCTCGACATGAGCCAAGCCGCCGTCAAGAAGATGATCGCGGAGGCCCGTGTTCGCGGCTACATCACCTACGACCAGCTCAACACCGTTCTCCCGCCCGAGCAGGTCAGCTCGGAGCAGATCGAAGACGTGATGTCGATGCTGTCGGAAATGGGCATCAACATCATCGAGGATGACGAAGCCGAAGACGGCGACGACAAGGCCGCCGGCGAACTGGTCACCACCGAAGGCTCTCGCGAAGTCGCCGTCGCCGCGACCGAGACCGAGAAGCTCGACCGCACCGATGACCCCGTCCGCATGTACCTGCGCGAGATGGGCAGCGTCGAACTGCTGTCTCGCGAAGGCGAAATCGCCATCGCCAAGCGGATCGAGGCGGGCCGCAACACGATGATCGCGGGCCTGTGCGAAAGCCCCCTTACATTCCAGGCCATCACCATCTGGCGCGACGAACTTCTGGAAGAAGACATTCTGCTGCGCGATGTCATCGACCTCGACACCACCTTTGGCCGCACCATGGGCGACGACGCGGATACGCCCGTCGTGCCCGCAGGCGTGGGCTCCACCCCGCCCGGCATCGCCCCCGTGACGCCCGAGCCGAAGAAGGAAGAACCGGCCGAAGAGCTGGACGCCGACGGCAATCCCATCGCCAAGGACGACGATGAGGATGAGGACGAGCAGGCCAACATGTCGCTGGCGGCCATGGAAATGGCGCTGAAGCCGCAGGTTCTGGCGACCCTCGATCAGATCGCGAACGACTACATCCGGCTGTCGGAAATGCAGGACAGCCGCCTGTCAGCGACCCTGAACGAAGACAACAGTTTTTCGAAGACGGAAGAGACAGAATACCAGCACCTGCGTTCCGAGATCGTGGAACTGGTGAACGAGCTGCACCTGCACAACAACCGTATCGAAGCGCTGGTCGATCAGCTTTACGGCATCAACCGCCGGATCATGTCCATCGACAGCTCCATGGTGAAGCTGGCCGACCAGGCCCGCATCAACCGCCGCGAATTCATCGAGGAATATCGCGGTCAGGAACTCGACCCCTCGTGGATGGAGCGGATGACGCAGAAATCCGGTCGCGGCTGGCAGGCGTTGATGGAACGCTCGTCGGACAAGATCGAAGAACTGCGCGGAGATATGGCGCAAGTCGGTCAATACGTCGGCCTCGATATCCCTGAATTCCGCCGCATCGTGAACCAGGTCCAGAAGGGCGAAAAAGAAGCCCGTCAGGCCAAGAAGGAAATGGTCGAGGCGAACCTGCGCCTCGTGATTTCCATCGCCAAGAAATACACCAACCGCGGCCTGCAATTCCTCGACCTGATCCAGGAAGGCAACATCGGCTTGATGAAGGCCGTCGATAAGTTCGAATACCGGCGCGGCTACAAGTTCTCCACCTATGCGACGTGGTGGATCCGTCAGGCGATCACCCGCTCCATCGCCGACCAGGCCCGCACGATCCGTATCCCGGTCCACATGATCGAGACGATCAACAAGCTGGTCCGCACCGGCCGCCAGATGCTCCACGAAATCGGCCGGGAGCCGACGCCCGAGGAATTGGCCGAAAAGCTGCAAATGCCGCTGGAGAAGGTCCGCAAGGTGATGAAAATCGCCAAGGAGCCGATCTCCCTTGAGACGCCCATCGGCGACGAGGAAGACTCACAGCTTGGCGATTTCATCGAGGACAAGAACGCCGTCCTGCCGTTGGATTCTGCCATCCAGGAGAACCTGAAAGAAACCACAACCCGCGTGCTGGCGTCGCTCACGCCCCGCGAAGAACGCGTGTTGCGCATGCGCTTCGGTATCGGCATGAACACCGACCACACCCTGGAAGAAGTCGGCCAACAGTTCAGCGTGACCCGCGAACGGATCCGCCAGATCGAGGCGAAGGCGTTGCGGAAGCTGAAGCACCCGAGCCGGTCACGGAAGCTGCGGTCGTTCTTGGATCAGTGACGGCCCAACCCGAACGTCGGTCCTGGATCGCACGCAAATTCTCTCGCAATCGTCGCATGGAGGCGCGGCTGATCGTGCGCTACGGCGCGGTCCATCGCTATCCGCTCTTCGCCGGGATCGACCCTGCCTACCACCGTCCGGTGATGATGCGGCTGGCTTACGATCCGAAGCACAAATTCTTTTTCGCGCGGATCCCCAAGGCGGGCAATTCCACCGTCGTCTCGACGCTGATCCGCCACATCGACCCGACAGCATCGGCGGCGAGCATGGCCGCAGATAAGCAGCGGTTGAACCGCCTGCCGACAAAGCGCCAGTTCGACGCGGCCTTCAAATTCACGGTCGTGCGCGATCCAACGGATCGGGTCATCTCCGGCTATCTGGACAAGGTGGCCCGCGACGCCGATGGGTTCGGACCTGACGCGTTTGGGGCTTTCCTGCAGGAGTTGCGTGACGGGGATTATCGCAAGAACGGTCATTTCATCCCGCAAACCGCCATGATCCCCGGCGGATTGGGCGCGATGGATCACGTGGGCCGCATCGAGACGCTGGACGCCGATCTCGAGGTGATCTGCACCCGGCTCTTCGGCGGCTTCACCGCCCGCACCGATCGCGTGGCCCATAGGACAGGCGCGGCCACGAACCGCGCGGCCCTGCTCACGCCTGAGAACACAGATTTGATCAGCGCACTCTACAGGCAGGATTTCGAGGCGCTCGGCTACCCGGCGCCCATCCCCTTTGACGGGGCCAATTGATCGCAACGGCTGCGCGGTCAGGCTGCCTCGCGGGGCACCAACCGGCCAGAGCAATCAGCCGACGGCGCGACCAGCGGCGCCTGCCCAAGGCTGAACACCCACAACCCCTCAGCTCCCCCCCCAGCGGACTTGCGCCGACTGCGTCGTCGCCCGTCGCGCGCGCCGCCAGCGGGGCCCCGGCGCCCTCGCCTGCGGCTCGGGCGCAGCAGCGCTCAAATCCCCGTAGCCACGTCCCCCGCCGCCAGCCGGAAACGCGCCGTCCTCCCCCTTCATCTTGCCAAAAAAACTCAACCCCCACCGCGTGCCTTCACGCACACCCGCCAAACGAGCGCGCCTTGCCCCGAGGCAAGCCATTCAAAAACTTGCGCTGTCAGCCCCCGCCAGACGCGCTGAAACCCGCAGTTCCCCCGCTCCAAACTGTTAATAGAACCCTAACATCACACTAACTCTTTCGCGATATCCGTTACTTACCCCCCTTATCACGCGTGATAGCCCGCTCCGCCTTCCCCTCCCGCCCGCCGGGCCCTACCTTCCCCCAACACCAACCAGACCCGGAGCCCGCATGTCCATCCTCTCCAAGCTTTTCGGCGGCAAACCCAAACCCGCCGCTGAACCCACCCTCCACAATGATTACCGCATCTTCCCCGATCCCGCCCAAGCCCAGGGCGGCTTTCAGGTGCAGGCAAGGATCGAGAAGGACATCGACGGGGAGACCAAGACCCACCAGATGATCCGCGCCGACAAGTGCCAGTCGATGGAAGAGGCCTCGGAAACCGCGCTGCTCAAGGCCAAGATGCTGATCGATCAGCAGGGCGACAGCATTTTCCGGTGAAGACCACCGCCGCCCTGCCCCCTGACCTGCAAGCCACGCTAGAAGGCCGCGATCTGATCGTGTTCGACGGCGAATGCGTTCTCTGTTCGGGCTTTTTCCGCTTCATCGTGCGGACGGACAAGGCGCAGCGGTTTCACTTCGCCCATGCGCAATCCGCCCTTGGGGCGCAGCTTTACGCCGCCCTCGGCATGCCAGTGGATGACTTCGACACCAATCTCGTTATCGTGGACGGCATGATCCATGAACGCCTCGATGCATTCGCCGCCGCGATGTCCGCCGTGGGCTGGCCCTACAGGGCGCTGGCCGTCAGCCGCTTCATCCCCGAACCCCTGCGCAGTTTCATCTATTATCGCATCGCCCGGAACCGCTATGCGATGTTCGGGCGCTATGACACCTGCATGATGCCCGACGCAGGCCTGCGGGCGCGGTTCATCGACGGGGCCGCCTGATGCTGTATCCCCGTGTCATGGGCGATGCGTTCTTCGATTTGCCCACGCCGTTGCAGGCGTTCCATGCCGTCGAAAACACGATATTCTACAAGGGCCACGTCACCGTCACCCATGACAATGCCCTTAGCCGGATGATCGCCAAGTCGGGCGGCATGCCAAGCAAATCCGGAGAGATGCCGTTCAGTTTCCGCGCCACCCGCGATGGCAAGTCCGAGATATGGGAGCGGAATTTCGACGGCCACATGACACGGTCCCTGCAATGGCTGCATTCGGATGGGGTCGTCGCCGAGCGGGTTGGCACAAGCGCGTTCCTGATGCAGCCAAGGGTCGACGGGCACAAGCTGCGCATTCCGATCATCGGCCTGCGTGGCTTCGGCCTGCCGATGCCGTCCTGGGTTCTCAGCAGTGCCGAAGGGGTCGAGGGCGTCACGCAGGACGGCAAGATCACCTTCGATGTGCATGCCAGCGTGCGGGGCCTGGGCCTGATCATCCGCTACAAGGGCGAGTTGGCGCCCGCCTAAGCCAACCGCTCCAGAATGGTCCGCGCCGCGGCGGTGGGCGTCGCCTGCCCCTGTGCGACCGCATGGGCCATTTCAGCCATGGCGGATTTCACGTCTTCGTCTTCGCGCAAACGCGCCAGAAGGCCCTCACGGACCTCATATTCGAACCAATGGGCGGCTTGTTCCGCGCGGGTGCGGTCCCAATGGCCGGTGTCGCGGCGCCATGTCGCCAGCGTCTGCATCTCGTCCCACGCCTGCTCCAACCCGGTGCCCTCCACCGCTGACACGGCAAGCGCTTTCGGGAAGCCCTCCGGATCCTGCGGGCGCTTGCGCAGCAGCCGCAGGGCGCCTGCGTAGTCGGCGACCGTACGGGTGGCGGTGGCTTTCAGGTCGCCATCAGCCTTGTTGATCAGGATCAGGTCCGCCATCTCCATGATACCGCGCTTGACGCCCTGCAATTCATCCCCGCCCGCGGGAGCCAGAATCAGCACGAAAAGGTCGCACATCTGGGCCACCATCGTCTCGGACTGGCCGACGCCCACGGTCTCGATCAAGACGACATCGAAGTTCGCGGCCTCGCATAGGGCGATCGCCTCGCGGGTGCGGCGGGCCACGCCCCCCAAAGCGGCCGAAGAGGGGGATGGGCGGATGAACGCCCCCGGTTCACGGCTCAGCAGGTCCATCCGCGTTTTGTCACCAAGGATCGAGCCGCCGGACCGGGCCGAGCTGGGATCCACCGCCAGCACCGCCACGCGCAATCCCGCCTTGACCAGCGCCATGCCGAACGCCTCGATGAAGGTCGATTTGCCCACGCCCGGTGTCCCGGAAAGACCAATGCGCAAGGCCTGTCGGTTCAGCCCGCGCAAACGCTCCAACAGCACTGCCGCTTGCGCCTGATGATCGGCCCGCGTGCTTTCCACCAGCGTCACCGCCCGCGCCAGTGCACGGCGTTCCCCCTTTGCTATCCGCTCTGCCAGATCGTCGGTCATGCGTGCTCCTTCCGCTGCCTCCACATGCCCCACTGGTGCGGCCCGTGTCCAGCCGTTGACGCAGCCCCGCCCGCCCCCTATCGCGGAGGCCATGCACTTGCCCATCGACGCCATCCTTCCCGAACTGGTCGCAGCCCTGCGCGCGCAGGGACGCGCCGTCTTGCAAGCCCCCCCGGGCGCGGGCAAGACCACACGGGTGCCCTTGGCATTGCTGCCCGAGGTCACGGGCAAGATCCTGATGCTGGAGCCCCGCCGCCTTGCCACCCGCGCAGCGGCAGAGCGCATGGCGCAGACCTTGGGCGAGGACGTGGGCGCAACCGTCGGCTACCGCGTGCGCGGCGATAGCGCCGTGGGCCCCGACACGCGGATCGAGGTGGTGACCGAGGGCATCCTGACACGGATGTTGCAGGACAACCCGGAATTACCGGGCGTCGGCGCGGTGATCTTCGATGAGTTCCACGAACGGTCGTTGAACGCGGACCTGGGTTTGGCACTGACCTGGGAGGTACGCGGCGCCTTGCGAGATGACCTGTGGCTGGTGGTCATGTCCGCGACATTGGACGCGGGGCCCGTGGCCGCCTTGCTGGACGATGCGCCGCTTGTCTCGTCCGAGGGGCGGGCCTTCCCGGTCGAGACGCGGTGGCTGTCCAAGCCCCCCCACCGCGACACGCGGTTCGAGGCCTCGGTCGCCGATCTGGTCGTGCTGGCCATGGAAGAGGTCGCGGGCGGCTGCCTTGTGTTCCTGCCCGGAGAGGGCGAGATTCGCCGGGTCGAGGGCGCGTTGCAGGGCCGTTTGCCGAAGGACGTTGTCATCCGGCCCCTGTTCGGGGCGATGAAGCTGGCCGACCAGCGCGCGGCGATCCGGCCCGAGGGCGCGGGTCGCAAACTGGTGCTTGCCACGTCCATTGCCGAAACCTCCCTGACCATCGAAGACGTCCGCGTCGTGGTCGATGCGGGGCGCGCCCGGCGGGCGCGGTTCGACCCCGACTCTGGCATGGCGCGGCTGGTGACAGAGCCGGTCAGCCGGGCCGAAGCCGATCAGCGCCGGGGCCGCGCGGGCCGTGTGGCGGCGGGCGTATGTTACCGGATGTGGACCAAAGGGGCCGAGGGCGCCCTGCCCGCCTTTCCCCCCGCCGAGATCGAGGCCGCGGATCTGACCTCGCTGGCGCTGGAGCTAGCGCTTTGGGGCAACGCGGACGGGCTGGCATTTCTGACGCCGCCGCCCGAGGGCGCGCTGGGGGAAGCGCGGGCCTTGTTGCAAGCGTTGGGGGCCCTCGACGGCCGCACGATCACGCCCCACGGCCGCAAGCTGGCGCGCCTGCCCCTGCACCCGCGTCTGGCGCACATGGTGACCCAAGGCGGCCCCGGCGCGGCGCGGCTTGCGGCACTGATGGCCGAGCGTGATCCGCTCAGGGGGGTGGGAGCGGATTTGACCCTGCGCTTACGGGCATTGGACACGCGAGACGGCGATGCGGGCGTTTTGGCCCGCGTGCGTCAAGACGCCAAGCGGTTAAAACGGTTTGAAGGCGGCGCGCAGCAAAGCGTCGGTGCGCAGGCCGCGTTGGCCTATCCCGACCGTATCGGCCTGCGCCGCGCAGGCGACCAGCCGCGCTATGTCCTTTCGGGCGGGAAAGGGGCCGTGCTGTCCGATGGCGATGGGCTAAGCGGGGCGCGCCTGATCGTGGCGACGGATCTGGATGGCAACCCGCGCGAAGCGCGCGTGCGACTGGGGGTTGAGGTCTCGGAGAATGATCTGCGCAGGCTTTACGCCGACCAGATCGGCTGGCACGACGTTTGCCAATGGTCCAAGCGCCACCGCCGGGTGGAAACCCGCCAGCAAGAGCGCTTTGGCGCGCTGGTTCTGGCGGACCGGGCATGGAAGGACGCCCCCGCAGATGCGATGATCGGGGCCGCGATGGACGGCATCCGCGACCTTGGGATCGCGGCACTTGGCTGGTCCAAAAGCGCGCGTCTGTTGCGGGCGCGGGTGGCTTATTCGGGCGTCGCGGATGTGTCGGACGAGGCGCTTGCCGACGCGCTGTCCGATTGGGCGGCCCCCTTCCTTTCCGGTGTTCGGTCGGCGGCCGACCTGGCGCGCTTCGATCCGGCCCCGGCCCTTGAGGCGTGGCTTGGCTGGGACGCCTTGCAGGAGGTCAACCGCCTCGCCCCGGAAGTCTGGACGACGCCGATGAACCGTCGGATTGCAATCGATTATTCAGGCGATGCGCCCGAGGTCGCGTTGCGCCTGCAGGAGGTCTTCGGAACAACTAAGCATCCCTTGATCGGCCCCGACAGACTGCCCCTGAAGGTCACGCTTCTGTCGCCAGCGCAACGGCCCGTGCAAGTCACGACCGACTTGCCGGGCTTCTGGGATGGCTCTTACGCCGATGTCCGCAAGGACATGCGCGCCCGCTACCCGCGCCACCCCTGGCCCGAGGACCCGCGGGAGGCAGATCCGACGCTGCGCGTGAAGCCGCGCGGCACCTAGGGCCAAAACGATGCGCAGTCTTTTCAGTTAAGGGCGGTTTCGAGGTCCACAAGCTCGATGCCCCGCGCCTTTGCCCATGCCGCCGCGCTGGGGTGCAGCACCTCGGATGCGTCGCGCCCCACCTCGCGGCGACGACGTTCCCAGAAAAACTTCCCGAACCCGGTGAAATTACCCACCGATGGCGCATCTGGATCGGCCGGAAACCGGGCGCGCCAATCGGGCGGCAGCCGCAGGCCGGTCGCTTCTGCCTCCTCCAGCATCCACGTCAGGGCCACATTCGCACGGGGCCGCGCCTCGGCGCGTCCGTTCAACTGCCCGCCAATGTCGCCATGGCTGCCCTTGAACCACATCTGCACCACGCTTTGCCCCGGCTCGGCCCCGGAGGTATCCCAAAGGATCGGCCTATAGGCGACCCGCGTTTCATCCAGCGCCAGCGCCTGGCGGGCTACCTCGATATGCGGCCCGAGGGTATGGGTGTGGTAGGGGTGAGGCAGCGGCAGGAAACGCCACACCAACGGGTAACGGATGCCAAGCGCCCGCACGGTGTCGTAGATGCCCAGAAACGTGACCGGCACGTCGGCACGGCAATAGGCCGCCGTCATCTCTGCCACCGCTGTGCGATCACGGCCGGTGCGGTACAGTTCATAGATCTCTTCCACCCGCGCCTGGTTCAAGGCTTCAGGCCGCAGAAGCCCCATCTGGTCGATCAGCCCCCCAAGGGACCGGACCGCATAGGCCCCCCGTGAGTACCCCATGAGGATCACCCGATCACCGGGCCGATAGGACGCCGACAGCCAGGCATAGGCACGGCAGATCTGGCGGTTGATGCCGATGCCTGCCATGACCTCGTGGGCGCGGCGCAGGCCGCGCCACTGGATACCGGGCTCATAGTAGATCCGCACGCCTGCGTCGCGGGGCAGATCCATCAACAGGCGGTAGGTCAGCCCGATGTTGGTCTCATCCCCCGGCGCAAGCGACGACATCGTGCCGTCCAGAAGGATCACATGGGTGCAGATCTCCTGCGGGGTGGGCGCGGGCTCCGGTGCTTGGCGAAAGCCGCCAAACACGCGGGGCAGCCAGCCCCATATGCCGTCACTGCGCGGCAATGGGCACCTCATCCGGGGCGTCTTGCAACATCCCCCAAACCCGCGACGGCGTGAAGGGCATGTCCACCTGCCGCACGCCCAGGGGCCACAGCGCATCCTGCACCCCGTTGGCCACAGCCCCAAGGGCACCGACGGTTCCGGCTTCGCCACAGCCCTTCATGCCAAGCACGTTCGCCGTCGAGGGGATCACCTCTGTATGGAAGCCGATCATCGGGACATCGTCGGCGCGCGGCATGCCGTAATCCATGAAGGTCGCAGTCAGAAGCTGGCCGTCTTCGTCGAAGACCGTGTGTTCCATGAGTGCCTGCCCGATGCCCTGGGCCACGCCACCGTGGACTTGCCCTTCGGCCAGCATCGGGTTCATCAGGATGCCGAAATCGTCGGCCACGGTATAGCGGTCCACGCGGGTCTCTCCGGTGTCGCGGTCAATCACCACCTCTGCAATATGGCATCCGTTGGGGTAGGAGCGGCCGGGCAGCGTCGTCGTCTCTGACGCGCGGGCCAGCTCCGCACGGCCCGCAGACCTGGCCCGCGCGGCCGCTTCCAGCAACGTCACCACGACGTTCGAGCCGGGCGCGCGGAATACGCCCTCCTCTGCGTCGAAACTGATGTCGCGGGCGTCCATGTCATCCTCCAAAAACGCGGCTAACCCCGAGATTAACACATCCGCCGTCGCGCGCATCGCCGTTCCCTGCGTTGTGACCGAGCGTGATCCGCCGGTCCCACCGCCGTGGGCGATCCGGTCGCTGTCACCTTGGACGACCTCGATCTGATCGAACGGCAGCCCGGTCTGATCGTGCAGGATCTGGCGATAGACCGTTTCGTGGCCCTGCCCGTTGGACTGGGTGCCGACGTAAAGCGTGGCGCCCTTGTCGGTCAATTCCACCGTCGCGGTTTCCTCGGGCGAGCCGAGGATGCTTTCGATGTAGAACGCCACGCCTAGGCCGCGCAGCTTGCCTTGCGCCGCGTCCGCCGCTCGCCGCGCCGCGAAGCCTGCGACATCGGCCTCGGCCTCGGCGCGGGTCATCACACGGGCAAATTCGCCCACGTCATAAAGCTCTCCGGTGGCCGAGGTGTAGGGGAAGGCGTCAGGGGCGATGAAGTTCTTGCGGCGCAGTTCCAGCGGGTCCACGCCCAACTGGCGTGCGGCGAAATCCATCACCCGCTCTAGCGCATAGATCGCCTCGGGTCGGCCCGCGCCCCGGTAGGCATCGACCTGCGTGGTGTTGGTGAACACGCCCCGGTTGCGGAAGTGCGTGACCTGCACATCATAGGCCCCGGCCAGAACCTTGGAAAACAGCGCCGATTGGATGCCTTGCCCGAATTCCGAGTTATACGCCCCCATGTTCGACAGGCTATCGACCTTGTAAGCGGTGATCTTGTGGTCGGCATCAAAGCCAAGCGTACAGGTCACGCTAAGGTCGCGGCCCGCGTTGTCGGACAGCATCGCCTCCGTGCGCTCCGCCATCCAGCGGACGGGGCGGCCAAGCTGCCTGGTGGCAAGCGCCACCAGCAGATATTCGGGATAGCCCATCGCCTTCATGCCGAAACCGCCGCCGACGTCGGGGTTGGTGACGCGGATCTGGCCCGCGTCCATCCCCAGCAGTTTGGCGAGGTCCTTCTTGATCCCCCAAACGCCCTGCCCGTTCACGGCCAGATGCAGGCGGTCGCCCTCCATTTCCGCGAAACAGCCACGCGGCTCCATCGAGTTCACGATGACACGGTTATCGTAACTGGTCAGCGTCACGACATGGGCGGAGGCCGCGAGGGCGGCATCGGTCGCAGTTTCATCCCCCATGGCGAAGTCGTAGACGACGTTATCGGGGGCACTTTCGTGGATCACCGGGCCACCGGGGGTGATGTCAAGCTTCACCGGCAGGTCATCGACGTCCAGCACGATCATCTCGGCGGCGTCCTTCGCTTGTTGCGGCGTCTCGGCCACGATGAAGGCCAGCGCATCGCCCACGAACCGCACGCGCCCCTCGGCCAGGATTGGACGCGGGGCGGCGTTGCCCTTGGTGCCGTCCTGATTGTCGGCTCGGAAGAAGCGCATCGCATTTTTCACGCCCGCCTCTGCGAGATCGGCGGCGGTCATCACGGCGTGGACGCCGGGGGCCGCGCGGGCCTCATCCACGTCCAACCCGGTGATCGCACCATGGGCCATGGTTGCGCGCAGGACATAGCCGTGCAGCGCGCCTGCGGGCGCGATGTCATCCACATAGCCCCCCGCCCCGGTCAGGAAGCGGGTGTCTTCAACGCGGGTCACGGATTGGCTGGAGCCGAATTTCGACATCTGGCAAGCCTTTCTAAAGAGGTCATGGGTTTGGGGAACCTTAGGCCCAAGGGCGGCAGTGTCCAGAGGCCACCGTGCCTAGCTGAACCGCAGGCCCGGACGGTCGGTGATCTCACCAATGCGGATGGCGCCGGGGATCGCGTCGGCCTGCTTCGCGGGCATGGCCGCCAGCAGCCCCCCCGCTGTTTGCGGATCGAACATCAGGTCGGCCAGTGGGGTGTCCGGGACCTCGCAAAGGATCGACGCCCGGTTCTGGGCCCAAAGGCTCGACCGGATGCCTTGCGCCGCCAAGGGGTGGGCACCGGCCAGCAGTGGCACGGCATCCAGTACGATATCCGCGCCGACGCTAGAGGCCGCGCAGATATTGCCAAGGTGCCCCGCAAGGCCGAACCCCGTCACGTCAGTCATCGCATGGGCCAAGGGCGCCAACGCCCGTGCTACCTCGCCCGAGGGCCGCGTCATGGCCTTCCAGCAGGCAAGGACATCCTCGCCATGGGCCTTCGTCTGCATTTCGGCGGCCAGGACCACGCCGGTGCCGATCGGCTTCGTCAGGACCAGCGCGTCCCCGGGCTTGGCGCCCTCCAGCGTGATCGGATCGCGCTGTAACAGCCCCGTAACCGTGAACCCCACGGTCAACTCCGTCCCGCCCGAAGAATGCCCGCCGACGATGGCCACGCCTTCAGCCGCAAAGATTTCTCCGGCGGCCTGCATCACCTCATCCAGCCATTTGCCCTGCAACCGCGCCGCCATGCGTGGCAGGATCACCTGTGCCAACGCCGCTTGCGGCGCGGCCCCCATGGCCCAGATGTCGCCCAAGGCGTGAACCGCTGCCGCCTTGGCGACCAAAGCCGGATCCAGGGCGAAACCGCGCAGGTGATCCGTGCTGATCACTTGCCGTGCGCCCCCCATGTGCAAAACCGCTGCATCATCCCCTGCAACCGCACTCACATCGTCGCGCGAAGCGCCATGGGCCTGCGCAAGCACGCCTGAAAGCGCGCCGGAGGCAAGCTTGGCCCCGCATCCGCCGCAGAGGGCGGGTCCGGCCATTTCAGCCGCGACGCCCTTGGCAGCGCCACGCGGCGCGGTTGGCACAGGCATGTCAGGCAGGTGCCGAAACTTGTCCATGAATTTCTGGTCGATGCGGTTCTTTAACTTCCACATCACGGGGCCAGAGAGGGCGAAGCCCGATTTTTCGGCCAACGCAACCTGCCCGCCAAGGGACACCAGTTTCAGGAAATCCTTCTGGGGATGGAACGCCTTGCGCTGCAATCCCAACAGATCCGCCCGGATGTTGTGGGCCAGAACGGGCGCCGCGCGCACCGCATAAACGCCCGCCTTGGGGCGTGGGTCATGCACCAGATGCACGCAATCGCCCGCCCCATAGATCGTGGGATCCGCCGGTGAGCGCAGGTATTCATCCACCTCCAGAAAGCCATCCTTGCAAGGCAGCCCGCTTTCGGCGACCCAGGGCTGGGGCGTGGCCCCTGCTGTGCCGATTGTCAGGTCCGAGGCGATCCGCCGCCCGTCCTCCAACACCACCGCCGCATCTTCCACCGAGGCAATCGCCGTGCCTTCGACCAGTCTGACGTCATGGTCTGCGAGCGCCGCCAGCAATGTCTTGCGCGCAGAGGGGACGACGGACGACAGCACCTCGCCCCGGTCGATCACGCTGACGGAAACCTCCCGACCCAGCACGCGCATCCGGTGCACAGCGGCCATGGCCACCTCGCATCCTGCAACGCCGCCGCCGATGACCGCGATCGTGATCGCGCCCTCCCCGGCGCAGGTCGCGGCCCAGATGTCCGCGAATTTGCCCAAAGGCTTCGCCGCAATCCCACGTTCCGCAAATCCGGGCAGCGACGGCATCTCGGAGGTGATCCCCACATCGAGCGACATGATGTCGTAGGGCACCGCGCGGCCCGAGGCCAAGCGCACGACCTTCGCCCCTGCATCAATCGCCACGGCCCGGTCGATCAACAGCCGCGCACCGGCAAAGCGCGCCAGCCGCACCAGATCGATATCCAGATCCTCGCGGGCGTAGTGCCCCGCCAGATGCCCCGGCAACATCCCGGAATAGGGTGCCGTCGCGCCGGGGTTGATTACCGTGACGCGCACCCCCGGCACCGGCTTCATCGCCCACTTTCGCAAGACCAGCGCATGGGTATGGCCGCCGCCGGCAAATACCAGCTCTTTGACGATGGGGATCGGATTCATCTGTCTCTCCAGCCGTCCGTGAACGGGTCCATGGGGTAGCCGACCCCGGTCATGTAAAGCCCCTCGGGCGGGGCGACGGTGCCACATTCCGCCCGGTCGCAGGCTTCCAGCGCGCGGCGCATGTCGTCTGGTGCCCATGCGCCCGATCCGACATGTTCCAGTGACCCAACGATGGAGCGCACCTGATTGTGCAGGAACGAACGCGCCTTGAGGTGAAAGCGAACCTCCTGGCCTGCCGACAAAGGCACGGCCTCGACCCATATCTCGTCCAGCGTTTTCACCGGAGAGTTCGCCTGGCAATGGGTCGCGCGGAAGGTGGTGAAGTCGTGCTTGCCAAGCAGGTGCCTTGCGCCCTCAGCCATGGCCGCCACGTCAAGGCCGCCGCGCAAGCCCCAAGCAAAACCCCTCTCATGGACCAACGGCGCGCGGCGGCAGATGATACGGTAGGTATAGCTGCGCCATGTGGCCTCGAACCGGGCGTGAAACGCCTCGGTCACCTGCGCGCAAGCGGTGATGGCCACCGGCGCGGGTTTGAGGTGGTAATTCAACGCCTCGGCCAGGCGAAACGGCTCCCACTCTCGCCGTAAATCGGCATGAACCACCTGCCCCAAGGCGTGCACGCCCGTGTCCGTGCGCCCCGCCGCAGCGATGCCGGGGACATCACTCTGCAACTTCGCCAAGGCCGCTTCCACCGTCCCTTGCACAGAGGGCAAGTCGGTCTGGCGCTGCCAGCCTTTGAACGGGCGGCCATCATATTCGATCTTGAAGGCATAGCGGGGCATGTTACGGGGCTAACCCAAGAAACTCTCCCCGTCCATTGGCCCTGACCAAGACTCGAAACCTTTGAGCGGAAAGCTTATGTCTGGGCAATCACAAGCGCGAGAGGATGCCCCCCTTGGTGATCGGAGCCATTGCAGACACCCTGGGACGGGGGATCGAAAGCGTGTCGGACACGGTGTCGGAGGCATTCTTCGAGCCGGTGATCCGTTTGGGCGTCACCGGGCTGGCGCGGTCCGGCAAGACGGTTTTCATCACCTCGTTGGTGGCCAACCTGTTGGACCGGGGCCGCATGGCGGGGCTGGAGGCCGCGTCCTCGGGCCGGATCGAGGCGGCATACCTGCAGCCGCAACCTGACGACACGGTGCCCCGCTTTGAATTCGAAAGCCATCTGGCCGCCATGACCGGCAAGACCCCGTTCTGGCCCGACAGCACGCGATCGGTGTCGGAATTGCGGGTATCCTTGCGGGTGCGGCCCAAGGGGCTGTTGTCGGGCCTGTCGGGCCCGCGCACGGTGCATCTGGATATCGTGGATTACCCCGGCGAATGGCTGTTGGACCTTGGCCTGCTGGAGCAGAGTTTCGCGCAGTGGTCGGCGGAGGCGCTGGCCAAGGCCCGCGCACGGACCGAAGGCGCAGGGTTCATCGCGCGGCTCGAAGCGCTGGACCCCTCGGCGAAGCTGGACGAGGCCACCGCCACCGATCTTGCCCGCGACTGGACGCGCTACCTGGTCGCCGCGCGCGAGGCGGGCTATTCCGACTGCACGCCCGGACGCTTCCTTCTGCCCGGCGATCTGGAAGGCTCGCCCGCTTTGACCTTTGCGCCCCTGCCAGACGGACCCGCGCCGCGCGGCAGCCTGGCGCGCGAATTCGCGCGGCGCTACGAGGCCTATAAATCCCAGGTCGTCAAACCCTTCTTCCGCGCGCATTTCGCACGGATCGACCGGCAGGTGGTGTTGGTGGATGCGCTGGGTGCCATCCACAACGGCCCCCCCGCGGTCGAGGACTTGCGGCAGGCCCTGTCGGGCATATTGGCAACCTTTCGCCCGGGACGGAACACGTTCCTGTCCTCGATTCTCGGCAAGCGGGTCGACAAGATCCTGTTCGCGGCGACGAAGGCGGATCATTTGTACCATGAACAGCACGGGCGCTTGCAGGCGATCATGGAGGCCCTGGTGGCTGATGCACGGGGCCGCGCGGATTTCTCGGGCGCGGCCACAGGCGCGATGGCAATCGCTGCGCTGCGCGCCACGGTGGAAGAGACGCGGCGCGTGGACGGCGCCGATTTGGGCGTGGTGCGCGGCGCGCTCCTGGAAGACGGACGCCAAGCGGCGCTGCATCCGGGCGATTTGCCGCTGGACCCCTCGGTTCTGCTGACGCCCGCCCGTGCCGGCGCCGAGGCTTGGTTGGACGGAGATTTCGGTGTCATGCGCTTTGCCCCTGCACCGCTGTCTTTGCGCGCTGGCGATGGGCCGCCGCACATCCGGCTGGACCGGGCGGCGGAATTCCTGATCGGGGATAAATTGCGATGAAAGGCAATGCCCATGACTGAGCGCAAAGGCCCCGTGCTGATCGAGTTGGATGAGGCCCCCGAGGCGGGGCCAGAGGCCGCGGCACCGGTACCGGATGCGGGCCTTGTCGCCCCCGATGGCCGCGCGATGCAGGTGGTCGCCACGTTGGGGGCCAAGCGCCCATCGCGGTTGGCGCGCTTCTTTTGGTCCGCGGTGCTTGGCCTGATCGGCTTCGCGGCCTCTTTGGCGGCATGGAATTTCGTAACAGGCCTATTGGCGGCGAACCCCATCCTGGGCTGGATCGCCTTCGGGCTGATCGCTGCCGTGCTGTTGGCGCTGGTGCTGATCGCACTGCGTGAATTGGCCGCGTTCTCCCGGCTTGGGCGGCTGGACCGGGTCCACCGCGCGGCGGAGGCGGCGCTGGCGGAGGGGGATCTGAAAGGCGCGCGGGCGGTCGTGGGGCAGCTTTCGGCGCTCTATGCCGGGCGGGCCGAACTACGTTTGGGGCGCGACACCCTGGACCGCCAGCGCGAAGACCTGTTTGACGCAGCCTCGCTTTTCGCGCTTGCCGAGGCTGAGGTCATGGCGTCGCTCGACCAGGCGGCCGCAGCTGAGATCGAGGCCGCCGCGCGGCAGGTCGCCACCGTGACAGCGTTGGTTCCCTTGGCGCTGGCCGACGTTGCCGTCGCGCTGACGGCCAACCTGCGCATGATCCGCCGCATCGCAGAGGTCTACGGCGGGCGCGCGGGCACCTTGGGAAGTTGGCGCCTGACACGGGCGGTGATGACGCACCTGGTGGCCACGGGGGCAGTGGCGATCGGTGACGATCTGTTGGGCTCGGCCCTGGGCGGCTCGGTCCTGTCCAAGCTGTCGCGCCGGTTCGGCGAGGGCGTGGTGAACGGTGCCCTGACCGCGCGCGTGGGCCTCGCCGCGATGGAGGTTTGCCGCCCACTGCCCTTTGGCAAGGGCCGACGTCCCAGCGTCACTGGCCTGATCCGCCGCGCCCTGACGGGGATCATCAGCAAGACAGAGGGCTGACAGCGCCCCGCGTCCGTGCCATGCAACCCCATGGGCACCCTGACACAGACACCTGATCGGCCGCTCCTTGGCATCTTGTTGATGGTCGGGTTCTGCGTCGTGATCCCCTTCTCGGACGCGCTGGCAAAGGTGTTGGGCGCGGACTTCCCTCTTTTGCAACTGGTGGTGGTCCGCTTCGCGACCCAGGCCATCCTGTTCGTACCTCTGGCCGTCTTGGCGGGCATCAACCTGTTCCCGTCGCGCCGCGTCTTGGGGCTGACGCTTCTGCGCGCCTGCCTGCAAATCGCGGGGCTCTTGCTGATGTTCTCGGCGCTGCGGGTGTTGCCGCTGGCCGACGCCGTGGCCATTGCCTTCGTCATGCCCTTCCTGATGCTGCTTCTGGGGCGGTTCTTCCTGGATGAAGAGGTCGGTCCCCGCCGCCTGATCGCTTGTGCGGTGGGCTTCATCGGCACGTTGATGGTCGTCCAACCCAGCTTTGCCGCGGTGGGGTGGGCCGCGCTGCTGCCCATCGGCGTGGCCTTTGCCTTCGCCTTCTTCATGCTGGTGACCCGCGCCATGTCGCGCGAGATCGACCCATTGGCCTTGCAGGGCGCGTCGGGCCTTGTCGCCCTGCCCCTGGTCGTGCCGTTCCTGTTTTTCCCGGTCGCCGATGTCGCCCCCCTGGCGGGCTGGGTCACGCCGCAGGGCGCGCAGGTCTGGCTGTTGGTGGCCCTTGGGATCTTCGGGTCCATCGGCCATTTGCTGATGACGTGGTCCCTGCGCTATGCCCCCTCGGCCACGCTCGCGCCGATGCAATACCTGGAGATCCCGGTCGCGACCCTGGTGGGCTTTGCGATGTTCAGTGATCTGCCCAATGGCTTGGCGGCGATGGGGATTGCGGTAACCATCGCCTCGGGCCTTTATATCGTGTTCCGTGAACGCGCGCTTAGCCGCGCTCTTGCGGCTGAAGCGGCGGCTCCCGCCGTGGACGCGGCGTCAAAGCAGGCATCGTCGGGATGATGTCGCCACACACGAGGCGGGTGAGAACGCGCGGCACCGGCCATGTCCGGCTGAGCGGCGCGAGGACATGGTCCCGGAGCATCGGCAAAACAGCGCTATCGGATTGATATTGCCGCGTAAACGCGGCGGAAAAGGCTTGGTAGAGCGCGACGTGATACCTACGGGCCTGGGCGTAGCGCCGCAGCCCCTCCTCGCCCCTTTTCGGGGCTCCTCGCAGCGCAAGTTGCAGCGCGCGGGCGTCCAGAAGCGCCATGTTGGCGCCTTGTCCAAGCTGGGGAGAGGCGCGGTGGGCGGCGTCTCCGATATGGACGAGGCCGTCGTCATAGGGCCTGCGCAACGCGCCGTGGGTATAGCGGGCGGCGGTGAAATCCTTGTGGGACAAGGTGTCGGGAAGGTACGCCGTGAAATCTGGCCAAAGCTGCGCGGCCTCGGCCCGCCAGTCGGCAAACGGGCGCGTGAAGTGGGCGTCTATGCCATCCACGGGCAGCGAATAGAAGATCGCGGCAAGGCGCTGCGCCGGCGCGTCAGCCATGGTGCCGACCGGCAGGATGCCGAGCATCCGGTTGGCTTTGCGATAGCGTTGGGTCAGGCGATCCTGCGCAAACGGCGCGTCCCTCGGCCAAGGGACGGTGGCCCAAACCGCCCCGTAGGACAGTGCGCGCGCACGCAGGGGGGGACAGGGCCGAGTTCGCACCAAGGGCATCCACGATCAAATCAAACGGGCCCTCGCGTTTGCCATTCACAACAAGGTATTGCCCGTCTCGGCCCGTGACCGGGCTGGAGGCCACAATCCGCGCCCCCGCCCCTTTGGCCGCCTGAAAAAGCGCGTTGAACAATGCGGCACGGTGAATGCCAAGACCCTGCCGGTCCGGCGTTTTGCCGTAGGCCACGGAGAGGACCGTTTTGCCGCTGTCGGCCTCATCCCCGAACATGTGCTGGATCGGCGCGCCGCGTGCCGCGACTTCCGCAGCGGCACCGCATGCGTCCAGCACGTCCATTCCGACGGGCTGGATCACAAGGCCAGACCCCACCGGACGGGGTGCCGCGAACCGATCGAACACCACGACCTCGTGGCCGTCCCTCGCCAAAAGTGCCGCCGCCGCGAGGCCGCCGATCCCGGCGCCTGCAATGCCAAGTGTCATCTTCATGAACTGCACCTTAGGGCGCGCTCCGCCTGCGCCCATGCGACCCGGCGTCCGGACGGCGGGAAACCCGCCTTGCGAAGGGAGCTGGGCATGTGTTGTCTTGGCACACCCCTTACTCTTTGGACCCTGACCATGAAATTTTCGGACCTCACCACACTTTCCAAACTTGCCATCGGGCTCGTGATTGCGGGCGCGATCGTCAGCTTCGAGATAACCAACACCAGCACGTCGGACGGTGTCTATACGTGCAGCTACATCGACTACGGCAAGGTCATCTTCGGCGGACTCGCGATCATGATCGGCGGTTTGGGAGAGGTCGCAGCCCTGCGACTGGGCGACACGCGCATTGCCAACCTGATCGCCTCGGGCGGGGCCTCGATGGCCGGTATCTTCCTTGTCCTGTTGGGCCTTGGTATTGTAGGCGGCTCCTGCTGAGGATCAGCTTTAATGGCCTACCGCGCTTGGCGCTACTTGAGGCAGGTTCCTTGGCCTACCACGCTTCGCGTTACTTGAGGCCCCTTTGACCTCTGCTGCGCGGGGCGCTATAGGGTTCCCATGACACGGCAATTCGGCATCATCATTCGAATTAGCACCCCGGCGCTCTGAGCAGAGACGCCGGGATTTTCGCGTCGTGTTGGGGCTTGAGCCTCCGCGTCGCCCTGCTACACCCCCTATGACATTCGAAAATGAGGAGCGCCCGACATGTGCGCCGACCAACCTACGCCCGTGGACTACAAGTCCACCTTGAACCTGCCCAAGACCGATTTCCCGATGCGCGCGGGCCTGCCCAAGCGCGAGCCCGAGTGGCTGGCCCGGTGGGAGAAGATGGGGATCTATGACCGTCTGCGCGCCAAGGAAGGCCGTCCCCCCTTCACGCTGCACGACGGCCCGCCCTATGCCAACGGCCACCTGCATATCGGCCACGCGCTCAACAAGATCCTCAAGGATATGGTCGTGCGCAGCCAGCAGATGCTGGGGCATGATGCGCGGTATATCCCCGGTTGGGACTGCCACGGCCTTCCGATCGAGTGGAAGATCGAAGAGCAATACCGCAAGAAGGGTCGCAACAAGGACGACGTCGATGTCGTCGACTTCCGCCAGGAATGCCGCAAGTTCGCCGAGGGCTGGGTCGATATCCAGCGCGAGGAGTTCAAGCGCCTTGGTGTGACCGGGAATTGGGAAAAGCCCTACCTGACGATGGATTTCCGCGCCGAGCGGATCATCGCGGAGGAATTCCAGAAGTTCCTGATGAACGGGACGCTCTATCAGGGCTCCAAGCCCGTGATGTGGTCGCCAGTGGAGCAGACGGCGCTGGCCGAGGCCGAAGTGGAATACCACGATAAAGACAGCTTCACGATCTGGGTGAAGTTCAAGGTTGCGGCAGCGAACGGCGACACGGGACTGGACGGCGCATATGTCGTCATCTGGACCACAACGCCTTGGACGATCCCCTCCAACAAGGCCGTCACCTTCGGGCGGGACACCGCCTACGGGCTATATGAAGTCACCGGCACGCCGGACGAATCCTGGGCATCGGTCGGTGATAGATACATCCTCGCCGACACCCGCGCGGGCGACGTCATGGCGCGTGCCCGGCTGGACGACGGCATGTGGACCCGCCTGCGCGACGTCACGACGGCCGAACTGGAAAGCATCACCCTCTCCCACCCCCTCGCCGGCGCTGAAAACGCGGGCGGCGAATGGGACGAGCCGCGCGATTTCCGCCATGGTGACTTCGTGTCTGACGAAGAAGGCACGGGCTTCGTCCACTGCGCGCCGTCCCACGGGATGGAGGAGTACGAGCTTTACCGTGACCTCGGCATGTTGGAGCAGGTGATCACCTACAACGTGATGGACGACGGCAGCTTCCGCAAAGATCTGCCGTTTTTCGGCGGCAAGTACATCCTTAACCGCAAGGGCGGCGAGGGCGACGCGAACAAGGCCGTGATTGACAAACTGGTAGAGGTCGGCGGGCTTCTGGCGCGCGGCAAGGTTCACCACAGCTACCCGCATTCGTGGCGCTCCAAGGCGCCGATCATCTACCGCAACACCCCACAGTGGTTCGCAGCAGTGGACAAACCGGTAGGCGATGGCCAGGACCAGTTCGGCAAGACCATCCGCGAGCGCGCACTTACCGAGATCGACAACGTCACTTGGACGCCGCCCTCGGGGCGCAACCGCCTCTATTCGATGATGGAAGCAAGGCCCGATTGGGTCCTGTCGCGCCAGCGCGCGTGGGGCGTGCCACTGACGTGTTTCACCAAGAAGGGCGCACTGCCCACGGACCCGGATTACCTGCTGCGCAATGAGGCCGTGAACGCTCGCGTACTGGAGGCGTTCGAGGCCGAGGGCGCGGACGCGTGGTACAAACCCGGCGCGAAAGAGCGGTTCCTGGGCAATGACGTGGACCCGGACGCCTATACACAGGTCTTTGATATCCTTGACGTTTGGTTTGACTCAGGCTCCACCCATGCCTTCGTTCTGCGCGACCGTGAGGACGGGTCCGAGGATGGCATCGCAGATCTGTACCTGGAAGGCACGGACCAGCATCGCGGCTGGTTCCACTCTTCCTTGTTGCAATCGGTGGGCACCCAAGGCCGCGCGCCGTACCGGGGCGTACTGACCCACGGCTTCACGCTGGATGAGAAGGGCATGAAGATGTCCAAGTCCATCGGCAACACCATCGAACCCGACAAGATCGTCAAGCAATACGGTGCCGATATCCTGCGCCTGTGGGTGGCACAGACCGACTACACCAACGACCAACGCATCGGCGATGAGATCTTGAAAGGCACCGCCGACAGCTATCGACGACTGCGCAACACGATGCGGTTCATGCTTGGCTCGCTTGCTGATTTCAGCGAAGCGGACCGCGTGGAACCAACGGAAATGCCCGAGTTGGAGCGTTGGATTTTGCACCGCCTGACCGAGTTGGACGCCGTCGTGCGCGACGGCTACGCGAAGTATGACTTCCAGGGCGTGTTTCAGGCGGTCTTCACCTTCGCCACCACGGACCTGTCGGCCTTCTACTTCGATATCCGCAAGGATGCCTTGTATTGCGATGGCGATACAGACCGCCGCCGCGCCGCGCGGACGGTGTTGGACATCCTGTTCCATCGCCTGACGACATGGCTCGCGCCGGTACTGGTGTTCACGATGGAAGAGGTCTGGCTGGAACGGTTCCCGGGCGACGCCTCCTCGATCCACCTGGAAGACATCCCCGAGACGCCCAACGCGTGGCGAGACGCGGATTTAGCCGCGAAGTGGGCCAAGGTTCGCGCCGCGCGGCGGGTGGTTACCTCGGCCCTGGAAATCCAGCGCCGGGACAAGGTCATCGGCGCGTCGCTGGAGGCCGCGCCCGTGGTTCACGCCCGCGACGCAGAGGTGCTTGCAGCGTTGAAGACGGTGCCATTTGACGACATCACGATCACGTCGGACATCGCGCTGACGGGCGATCCTATCCCGGCCGAGGCCTTCCGCATGCCAGAAGTCGAAGGCATCGGGGTCGTGTTCGAAAAAGCCAACGGCGCGAAATGCCAGCGCTGCTGGAAGATCCTGCCGGACGTGGGCCACCACGCCCACGCGGGGGTTTGCGGGCGCTGCAACGACGCGCTTGGGTAGATGCGAAATGCGGCGGGGGATGTTCCCCGCCGCAGCCTTTGCGCCTACAGGAGATGGTGCCAAAGCGCCTTTGGAAGCTGTTTGTCGGCTGGCGGCTTGGGGGTGTCATCGGTCCACGACGGCACCTCGTAGTAAGCCTCCTCTCCTGCGGCCAGATCCAGGATCGCGAAAGTGTGGTTGTAGAGGTGGCCGCCACAGCCGTCGCCGTTGGTGGCCTGGGGCACCAGCAATTCGACCGGTGGCGCGATCGGATCGACATCCGTCTTATGCACGATCCAAGGGGCAACCATGCCCTCCACCCCGGGGTGCGGATCGTAGCGTGGGTCGGGCGCGCGGTAGGTCTTTTCGCGCGCGGAGCCGCTCAGAAGTTGCCCACGCTTGAGGGTCGGCAAGGTGCTAGCGCCCGGGACGGGAATGGTCCGCTTCGGGCGGAAGGGGATGAACCAATGGGCATGCCCCCAAAGCCAGAGGTCAATGCGGTCGAAGTAGGTCTCATTGGTATTGGGGATCTGTTCGTTGAAGGCATCCACGAAATGGCGATTGAAGTATCCGTAGCCGTTGGGGTCCCCTCGGGCATGGCCGTTGATCTCATGATCCACGGCGATCATTTGGTGGTGGGTCATGAAAATCGTCTTGCCCGTGAACCCCGCGATATGGGCGCGGTGCCAATCGATCTCGGTCTGGTCGAGGGTGGGGGAAGAGGCATGGTCGATGCATCCCAATCCACTGTCAGCGCCCAGGAACTGGTATTTGCCATCATCGCTGCGCAGACAGAAGAAGCTTGCCTGTTGATTCCAATCCGACCGCGGGCCGCCGTTGAGAACGTCGATAAGCTGGAAAAACCCCTCTCCGCATTAGAAGTATTCGTGGTTGCCGGGGATGGTGAGGATCGGCGGGCGGCCTGTGCCGCAGACGCGGTCGAGGGGGGCGATGAAATGCTCTTCGATCTCGGCAGGCAGACCGGCCTCATAGACATCGCCCAGATGCAGGATCACGTCGGGCTTGTGGGCCATGACGGCCCTGAGCAGGGCGTCGGCGTCGGGCTCGCCGGTGCCCCAATCGCCGATCACCGCAACCTTGTCGGAGCCCGAGACCTCGTTCTTGACCTTCGCGAAATCCGGAACCTTATTCTTACCCTCCCAAGCGCGGTAATAAGTCTGGCGCGCGTGGGCCGTGCTTGAGCAGTGCATATGACACCCGAGAATGCGAATACTGTCGGCGTAGCTGAAGGGGTGCTTGGCGGCGAGGCCATTCAATTTCGCCTCAAGCTGATTGGCCAGTTGGTCATTTCCCTTGGCCAGGGCTTCGGCCCAATCGATCAGCATTCCCGACATCTCATGGTTGAGTTCCTGGAAATCGCCCTTGTTCATCTTGTTGTGTTCATACGCCTGCGCGGCCTCCAGAGCGGCCGTAACTTCCTGTCGGGTCAACTCGGGATCGACGTTGTTGATTTTTGCGGCCTCCCGAATGGAGGCGACCAACAAGGACCCGATCTTGGTTGAAGGTACGAAACGCATTTTTGAATCCCCCGATGAAAATGTACGACAACGCTACCGTGTCTCCGAAATAGATCAATGATCATGCTGTCTTGGGTTTTGGGCAGTAGGCTCTATGTTGGGCAGAGTATTCAACAAAGGAGCCTCCATGACCGAGACCTACACCCCCCCGAACGTCTGGACATGGGACAAGGAGAACGGCGGCGCGTGGGCGTCGCTGAACCGACCCATCGCAGGCGCAACCCACGACAAGGAATTGCCGGTAGGCGAACATCCGTTCCAACTTTATTCCCTAGGCACGCCCAATGGCGTGAAGGTGACGGTGCTGTTCGAAGAATTGCTGGAAGCGGGGTACTCTGACGCCGAGTATGACGCGTGGCTGATTCGTATCGGGGATGGCGATCAATTCGGCTCGGGCTTCGTGGCGGCCAACCCCAATTCCAAGATCCCCGCGATGTGGGACATGACCGGCGAAAAGCCGGTCCGTGTGTTCGAAAGCGTCGCGATCATGATGCATCTGGCCGAGAAGTTCGACGCCTTTCAGGGGCCGAAATCCGCACGGGCAGAATTGTTGTCATGGCTGATGTGGCAGATGGGATCGGCCCCTTTCCTGGGCGGCGGGTTCGGTCATTTCTACGCCTACGCCCCCTACCCGATGGAATATCCGATCAACCGCTACGCGATGGAAACGAAGCGCCAGTTGGATGTGCTGGACAAGCATCTGGCCGAAAACGAATGGATGGTCGGAGGCGAATACACCATCGCCGATATGGCGATCTGGCCTTGGTACGGGCGCACGGTCATGGGCGAAAGCTACGACGCCGGAGAGTTCCTTTCGGTGCACGAATACACTCACCTGCTGGCGTGGGCCGAACGCATCGCGGCACGCCCGGGTGCTGTGCGGGGCAAGATGGTCAACCGGACCTCGGGAGAGCCCCATGAGCAGTTGTGGGAGCGGCATTCGGCCAAGGATTTCCTGACCAAGACCCAAGACAAGATTGGCTGAGGATTTCGGGACGGGTCCCGCGCGGTTGCGGGCGGGGCCCACGGCCAAGGCCCGGTCTACCCATGGTAGCCCTCCGACAGGTTCGAGTTGCGCAGGATCCGGGTTGATCTGGGGCGGCGCGCTGCGCAGAATTCTGCCATGACCAAGCGCATTTCCATCGAAACCCCCATCGGCCCGATCTGGGTTGAAGAGGACGATGGCGCGATTGTGGCCGCTGGCTGGGGCGCTGTGTACGCGCCCGGTGACACGCCGTTGTTGCGCGCGGCAGCGGCGCAATTGCGTGCTTACTTCGACGGCACCTTGACCCGCTTCACAGTGCCGATCCGGCACGGTCGCGACGACGCAACGGGCCGCGTGCTTGACGCGATGCAGGCGATCCCCTTGGGCGATACGCGAGAGTATGGGGACATCGCAAAGGAGGTCGGCCTACCTGCGCAAGCCGTGGGCCAAGCCTGCGGAGCGAACCGCATCCCAATCCTGATACCCTGCCACCGGGTGTTGTCAGCCACGGGCCTCGGCGGCTTCTCCGCCCTTGGAGGTGTGGAAACAAAAGTATGGCTTTTGCGACATGAAGGGGCGGCAGGCGTGCTGATATAGCGGAATACTTGACGTATCCCCGCCTTCGCTAATTCTTATCCACAGGGTTGTTGGTCCATATGACCGACGCTTCACCGGCGCTCATCGGGCCTTTCGCACGGTCGAACCGCAGATAGGCGATGCCCTTGCCACCCGCTTGGCTAAAGAGGGTGCCTGCGGGTTTATCACCGGCGAGGATTTCCGTTCCGATGGGCGCTTGGCCCTCAACGTCGACGGTCACGAACCCCTTCTTCAACTCGGTTCTGTGCTTCATTCGGGCGGTCACCTCCTGTCCGACGTAGCACCCTTTGCGGTGGTCCACGCCAGACAGACGATCAAATCCCGCTTCCAGAATATAGGTGTCGTTCGGGATCAACTCGATCCCCGTCTCGGGCACGCAGGCGGCGACGCGCAGGGCGTCCCAATCGATGCCAGGCTCGCCACCCTCCACCCCATATGCCCGCCAGCCAAGCGACGCGTCGCGCGGGTCGGCAAAGGCACCTTCGGGGGGGGTACCAAGGCCTCGGCTCACGGGGATCTCAGCCTCCTCGATCACCACATCTGCGCGAAGACGGTACATCGAAAGGCGCTGCGCGACGGCGGCTGCGATATCGGATCTGACGTCCAACAGCAGGTCGTCGCCCCGATCCAGAAGAAAGAAATCCGCAAGGTATTTGCCTTGCGGTGTCAGCAGCGCCGAATAGGTCAAGCCCTGCCCCGGATCACGCGTCACGAGGCCCTGCAGGAAGTCGTGGGCATCCGCCCCCGACAAGCGTAGCACTGTGCGGTCTTCCGCGCGTTCACCGATCATCTTCGCCTCCGTTGATATCCGACATCACAGCTAATCATCGTGCGCCTGCCGCGCAACGTTGACCCCCCATATGGGTCGCGATACCTGTGGGGCCACCCATGCTTTGGAGCCCCCCATGACCCTTGCCAACGGCCGCCATTACCTTGCCATTCCAGGCCCCTCTGTCATGCCCGACAGGGTGCTGCAAGCGATGCACCGGGCCGCACCCAACATCTATCGCGGAGAGTTGCCCGACATGGTCGCGACCATCGTTCCGGACCTCAAGGCCATCGCGAAGACCAAGCACCACGTCGCCATGTACATCTGCAACGGCCACGGCGTGTGGGAGGCCTCGCTGATGAACTGCTTTTCGCGGGGCGACAAGGTTCTGGTCCTGGGCACGGGTCGTTTCGGCAACGGGTGGGGCGACTTGGCCAAAGCCCTTGGCATCGACACGCACCTGCTGGATTTCGGCAATGCCGCGGACGTGGACCTGGCCCGCGTGGCAGAGGTGTTGGAGGCCGACACCGCGCAAGAGATCAAGGGCGTTCTCATCGTGCAGGTCGATACCTCGACCTCCGTGAAGAACGACGTATTGGGCCTGCGCGCGGCGCTGGACGCAGCGGGGCACCCGGCACTGCTGTTGTCCGACAACATCGCATGCCTTGGCTGTGACGAATTCCACATGGACGACTGGGGTGTCGACGTGATGATCACGGGCTCGCAGAAGGGCCTGATGACGCCACCGGGCATGGCCTTCGTCTACTTCAACGACAAGGCGGACGCCGCACGAGAGACCGCTGATCTGGTGACGCCCTATTGGGATTGGCGGATGCGTGTCGATCCGGACTACTTCTACAAGTATTTCTTCGGCACCGCCCCTACGCATCATCTTTATGGTCTGCGCACGGCGCTGGACATGATCGTCCACGAAGAAGGCCTGGATGCGGTCTGGAACCGCCACAAGGTGCTGGCCGAGTCGATCTGGGCCGCGCTGGAGGTCTGGGGTCAAGCGGGACCAATACGCGCCAATATCACCGAGCGAGAGAAGCGGTCCCACGCGGTAACGCTGGTGAACTTCGGACCGGGCAATGGGTTGAAGCTGCGCGACTGGATGGAACACTCCTACGGCGTCACCCTTGGCATTCCGTTGGAAGGCGTTGAAAATCCAGACGACTATCTGCGGATCGGGCATATGGGGCATGTGAACGGCCAGATGGTTCTGGGCGTGTTGGCCGGGTTGCAAGCAGGCATGACCGCGCTTCAGATCCCGCACGGCCCAACGGGAGTTGAGGCCGCGATGCGGGTGGTGGCCGAGGCGACCTAGAGCGCTCTTGGCAGGGCTGCTGCGAAAGCATCAAGGGCGACGGCGGGCGCGCAGGACACGCGAATGCAGCGGTCTTGCGGCGCGATGAAGGGCATGCGGACGAAGATGCCTTGGGCGATTAGTTTGGCCACGACGCTGCGGGCATAATCGCCGTCTTTGCGGCAGTCGATCGTGACGAAATTCGTGGCCGAGGGTAGCGGCGTGAGACCGTTTAACAATGCGATTTCAGCAATATGGTCACGGCCGGCACCAATCAGCGCAAGCGTATTGGCCAAGTGATCCTGATCCTCCAAGGCCGCCAACGCAGCAGCTTGCGCCACCCGACCCATCCCGAAATGATTGCGGATCTTGGCGAAGGAGGTGATGAACTCTGCCGCCGCAATGCCATAGCCGACACGCATCCCCGCCAGCCCATAAGCCTTTGAGAACGTGCGAAACCGGATCACACGTGGGTGGGTGACGTCGAGGGGCGGAATAGCATCAGACGGCGCGGTGTCGGCGTAAGCCTCATCCAGCGCCAGCACGCATCCCTCGGGCAGCGCGTCGATCATCCGCTGGACGACCGCAGCCGAATGCCAGGACCCCATCGGGTTATCGGGGTTGGCGAAATAGATCAGCTTGGCGTCGACCTCGCGGGCCTTGGCGATCAGGGCGTCGGGATCCTCATGGTCGTCGCGGTAGGGCACCTTGTGCAGCGTGCCGCCAAACCCCGCGACGTGGTAGTTGAAGGTCGGATAGGCGCCATCAGATGTCACCACCGCGTCGCCCGGCCCCACCAGAAGCCGAACGAGGTAGCCCAGAAGGCCGTCGATCCCCTCGCCCACGATTGTATTCTCTGGGGCCACTGCGTGATGTGCCGCAAGGGCATGGCGCAGGTCATGGACCTCTGGATCGCCGTACATCCAAGCGCCCGAGGCGGCCTTGGCCATCGCGTCGAGCGCCTTCGGGGAAGGGCCGAAGACGCTTTCATTCGCGCCAAGACGTGCGACGAACGGCGCCCCCATGGCGCGCTCCTGCGTCTCGGGGCCCACGAAGGGAACGGTGGCAGGCAAGGATTGAACGAGGGCGGTATAGCGAGGATCAGTCATGGCGTCAGCGTTTGCGGATTTTTCCCCGTCCTGCAAGGGGCAGCTTCAGGCATGTTATCCACCATGACCCAAACTCGCCGCCAATTCATCGTCCTTTCTGTCGCCGCCGCGACAGCCGCGCGCCTGGCCCCAACGCTTGCAGCACGCGCCGGGGGAAAGCGCGTGCTGACACTTGTCTACGACAAGGGGTTGGGAATGATGCGCGCCGTGGACCGAATTGTGCCCTAAGCGCGCCGTTTCTCAGTGGTGATCGACAGCGAGGTAGCGGGCATTGACCCAACCGCGCTGGTAGCCTTGGTAGGCGACCGTGCACCACGTCGCGGGGCCATAAGAGGTCGAGATCTGCGCGCAGTTACCGACCTGAATGCCACGGGCATTGTAGGGCAAGTGATAGACAACGTGATTGCGGACGCCGGGGCCGTGACGGACGTTCAGGTGATCGTGGGAGGACACGCCGTGGACGCGATAGAACGTGACCGCGTGGCCGCCTTGGTTGCCGTAGCCATTGCCGTTTCCGTAGCCCTGACCATGGTAGGTAATGTTCACGGGGCCATAGCCGCTGCCGGGGGCATAATAGGTTTGAACGGCAGGGCTGTTGTATCCGGTGTAGCCGTTGGGGGTGTAGCCATCAGCAGAGGCTGCGGAAGTAACAGAGAGGGCGGCGCTGACGGCGAAGGCGAGAGTTTTGAGGGTACGCATGGGTTGGGGTCCGTGTGTTAAAGGGGCGTTGATGCCCCAACCATCACCCAACCGGCGGCTTTCTCTCAATGGAGGGTTTCCGTACGGAGGTTTACCCCACGTCCGCTCGGAGGTCAGAAAGGCCCACAGGACAAGAATACCAGCGAGAAAAAAGAACACTGCACCGCCGGTAGCACCCAGGACACGCACGACACCATGCAAAAACAGATCACCAAGGCCATGCACGAGGACGATCTCGGTGAACCAGCCTTGCCCTAGACTGAACAGCCCCATGGCGATCAACCAAGCCCCGAAACATAGGAAGATGCCAAACGCGCGCATCCCCCATCGTCGGACCTTGGCCGCCACGGCGATTAAGCGACCTCGGCCAACCGCGCGAGCGCTTGCTTGATCCGCGCTTCTTCTTCCTCGCGGGCGACAAGGTTGGCTTGGGTTTCCTCGACCACTTCCGGCGGAGCGCTTTCGGCGAACTTGGGGTTGTTCAATCGCCCGCGCAACCCGCCCAGTTCCTTGGCCAGCTTGCCGAGAGTTTTTTCCAGCCGCGCCTTTTCCTCGCCCACATCGATAAGGTCCGCGATCGGCAGGCCGAAGGTGCCGCCGTCCACGGCGATGGTGACGGTGCCTTTGGGGAAGGCGTCCGTTGGCGTGACCTCGGACAGGCGCGCGAGGCGCGTAATCATGGCCTTGTTGTTGTCGAAAGCGGTCTGACCTGCGGCATCCAGATCCGTTTGCAGGAGCTGCACCTTGAGGCCCGCAGGCACATGCATTTGCTGACGGGCAGAGCGGATGGACTCGATCAGATTGATGACCCAGGACATTTCGCGCTCGGAGGCTTCGTCAATGATTTCAGCGCCGTAGGTGGGCCAATCGGCGTGGACCAGCATGGTGTCGCGCGCGGTGATCTCACCCCAAAGCTCTTCGGTGATGAAGGGCATGGTGGGGTGCAGCAGGATCAGGCATTGGTCGATGACCCATGCCATGGTGGCGCGGGTTTCCGCGATGACGGCATCGTCACCGGAGGCGAAGAGCGGCTTGGCGAATTCCAGATACCAGTCGCAGACCTTGCCCCAGACGAACTGGTAAAGGCCATTGGCCGCGTCGTTGAAACGATAGTTTTCCAGCGCCTCGTCGTGGGCCATGCGGGCCTTTGCCGTCTCGGTCACGATCCATTTGTTGACGGTCTGCCGGGGCGACGCGGGGTCGAAATCGGCGTCGGGCTTGCATTCATTCATCTCCGCAAACCGAGCCGCATTCCACAGCTTGGTGCCGAAGTTGCGGTAGCCCTGGATGCGGTCTGTCGACAGCTTCAGGTCGCGCCCCATGGCCGCCATGGCGGTCAGCGTGAAGCGCAGCGCGTCGGCGCCGTAGTCGTCGATCAGCTCCAGCGGGTCGAGGACGTTGCCGATGGATTTCGACATCTTCCGGCCCTTTTCGTCGCGCACCAGCGCGTGGACGTAGACGTCGCGGAAGGGGATGTCCTCGACGACGGCCAGCTGCATCATCATCATCCGGGCGACCCAGAAGAAGATGATGTCGAAGCCCGAGACGAGGGTCGAGGTGGGGAAGTACTTTTCGAGTTCGGGGGTTTGCTCCGGCCAGCCAAGGGTGCCGATGGGCCAGAGGCCGGAGGAGAACCATGTGTCGAGGACGTCGGGGTCGCGGTAAACCGGGTAGACCAGATGCGTAGGATCGCCGGAAATATTGTATTGGGCAAGGCTCGCCGCGAAGGCGTGGGCAGCCTCATCGCGGTTGGCGACTTCGACGACCTGCGCGTGGTTCAGTGGCGAGGGCAATCCAGCGAGCACGTCGACGAACTGCTCGGACACGGACGCGAAATCCGGGGCGGCGTGGTGCCGCTCATCGCCCTTGAGCAGGGATTGCGCCGACAAGAGGCCAAGCATCTCGACGATATCGATCTGGCCATCGCCCTCATCGTCAACGAAACCATGGGTGCCCAGATCAAACCCGTACCAAACCGGGATCTGATGCCCCCACCACAACTGGCGGGAGATGGTCCAGGGCTCGATGTTTTCCAGCCAGTGGAAGTACACCTTGCGGTGTTGTTCGGGTATGATCTTTGTGCGGCCCGTGCGGACGGCGTCCAGCGCGGGTTCCACGATCTTCGCCGTGTCCACGAACCATTGGTCCGTCAGCATCGGCTCGATCACAACCTTGGAGCGGTCGCCGAAGGGCTGGGTGATCGGCTTCGCCTCCACCAGCGGCACGGTTGTGACGGGCGGCTCTTCCTCGCCCTTCTTCAGCTTCGGCTTCGGGCCAAGGCGCGGGTCATCTGACGCCGTCATGACTGCAAAACCCTCGGCGGTGATCTCTGTCACGACCTTGTCGCGGGCGATGAACCGGTCGAGGCCACGCAGGTGGTCGGGGACGAGGTTGAGGGCGTCGACTTCCATCTCACCCAACGTCATCTCGCCATTGGCGACGGCTTGGGCGATTTTGGCTGCCTTTTCGTAGGGTTCGCCATCATCCCGCAGGTGCGCCTTCGTGTCCATCAGGCGGTAGCAGGGGATGTCGTTGCGCTTGGCGACGCCGTAGTCGTTCATGTCGTGGGCGCCGGTGATCTTCACGGCACCCGACCCGAATGTGGGGTCGGGATATTCGTCGGTGATGATCGGGATCAGGCGACGGTGTTCCTTTGGGCCGACCGGGATTTCGCAGAGCTGTCCGACAATAGTGGCATACCGTTCATCATCGGGATGCACCGTGACCGCGCCGTCGCCGAGCATCGTCTCGGGCCGCGTGGTGGCGATGGAGATGTAGTCACGGGTTTCGCGCAGTGTCTCGGTCCCGTCTGCGTCCTTCTCGACGTATTCATAGGTGGCCCCGCCCGCGAGCGGGTACTTGAAGTGCCACATGTGGCCGGGCTGGTCGATGTTCTCGACCTCCAGGTCACTGATCGCCGTCTCGAAATGCGGATCCCAGTTCACCAGCCGTTTGCCGCGATAGATGTAGCCCTTGTTGTACATCTCCACGAAGACCTTGATGACGGCGTCGTGGAAGTTGCCCTCTTCCCCCTCAGGGGCGCCCGGCGCGCCGGACATGGTGAAGGCTTCGCGCGACCAGTCACACGACGCGCCAAGGCGCTTGAGTTGTTCGCGGATGGTGCCGCCGGATTTCTTCTTCCAGTCCCAGACATGAGCCAGGAATTCCTCACGCGACAGGTCCTTGCGAGCGATGCCTTGCTTGGCGAGTTCCCGTTCGACGACCATCTGGGTCGCGATGCCCGCATGGTCCGTACCGGGTTGCCACATCGTGTCGAAGCCGCGCATCCGGTGCCAGCGGGTCAGGACGTCTTGCAGGGTGTTGTTGAAGGCGTGCCCCACGTGCAGGACGCCCGTGACGTTGGGGGGCGGGATCATGATGGAGAAGGGCTCAGCCCCCGGCTTGGCATTGGCCCCGGCCTTGAAGGCCCCGGCCTTGTCCCAGTTGGCATAAATCCGGGCCTCGGCCTCGGCTGCGTTGAACGTCTTTTCCATGGGTCTCACCCTTTGATCACTTGGGCAGGGGAGTAACGGATGGGACGCAGGAGGTGAAGGGCGTTTCGTGCCAGTGGCAGGCGGAGGAACCCTCCGGGGGGGATATTTTCGGAACGGGGAAGGAGGGGGTCAGCCCAGATGAGCGACTATGGCACGGGCGGCGGCGGCGAGGGCCACGTCAGTCAGGTCGCCGGCATCGATGGTGGCAAGCGGTGCGGCCGATTTGGATTTGGCGAGGCGCGCGTAGGCCGGGTCGTAATGGTCGCTGATCAGGGCCAGGGCGAGGGCTTGGGCTTGGTTCGTTTGCAGGAGGGTAAGCCAGTGGTCGACGGTGGCATGGCCCGCGTGGGGGCGCAGGTGATTGAGGCGGTCGGTCAGGGCTTGGGTGGCGGCGAAAAGGTCAGCGTAGGCGTCCGCAAGAAAGCGGGCGCGGTGCTGCGGCGAAGCCTCGACCACGATCCGGGGGCTGTCTTTCATGGCGACCCAAAGGGCGGGTGGGAGGCGGAGGGTGCCGATACGGGCGGATTCGGCCTCCACCAGAACCGGTTTGGAGGGGTCGAAGACCGAGAGGTGGGTCAACAGCGCCGTTTCAAACCCTTTTTGGCTTGGTTGATCGCCGTCGACATCCCCCAGAACGGAGCCGCGGTGATTGGCCAGACCTTCGAGGTCCAGAGTCTGCACCCCTAGCAGGGCGACGCGTTTGATCAGCTTGGTCTTTGCAGTTCCGGTGTAGCCATCGAGCCGGATGATCTTGAACGGTAGCGTGCCCTCGTAGAGCTGCGCGACCACATGGCGGCGCCAGCTTTGGTAGCCGCCTTCCAGCACCTGCGCCCGCCAGCCGATCTGTTGCAGGATCGAGGTAAAGCTGCCCGAGCGTTGCCCGCCCCGCCAACAGTAAACCAGCGGTCGCCAGCCGCCTTCATAGTCCAGCAGGTGCGTTTCAATCGCCATCGCGGCGTTGCGCGCCACTCGTGTGGCGCCGATCTTGCGGGCCTTGAACGGGCTTTCCTGGGTGTAGATCGTGCCCACCTCGGCGCGTTCCTCGTTGGAGAGGACCGGCATATTGATGGCGCCCGGCAAGTGATCCTCGGCGAATTCCGCAGGCGAACGGACGTCGATGATGGTGTCAAAGCCTTCGGCTTGCAGGCTGGGAAAATCGGTCAGGGTGTAGGCCATGGAGTTGGCGTAGAGGAGATTGGAGGAGAGGTCAAAGGGAGCCTCTGAGAAGTGGCGATATCTCTATGAGAGCAAGGTTCAACATACTGATTTTAAAACACAATCCCAAACATTTGACCTTTTCTTGATGCCTTCCAGTGCTCGTGCAGGCGCGCAGACCGCATTCATTCTGGCGCCTGGGGCCGGGCCGCTACCGGTCCTATCACACCTCTGTGATCGCGGGCGGGCCACGACGTGCTAACTATGAACCATCAAAAGGAGCCCCCGCCATGAAAGACCAGACATCGCCTGACCGCCTGACCGCAGCCGACTTCGACCAAGAACTGCTGGACCTCTATGATTACTACGCCCACGGCCACATCTCGAAACGTGCGTTTCTGGACCGGGCGGGCAAATGGGCCGTGGGTGGGCTGACTGCTACCGCGATCCTCAGCACGCTGTCGCCGAATTACGCATTGGCGCAGCAGGTGGCCGAAGATGACGAAGACATCGTGGGCGAGGACATCACCTACCAAAGCCCCGATGGTACCGGAGAGATCACCGCCTACCTCGTGCGGCCTGCCGACATCGACCCTGGCCGTCCGCCCGCTGCCGTGCTGGTCGTCCATGAAAATCGGGGCCTTAACCCCTATATCCGCGACGTCACGCGCCGTCTTGCCAAGGCCGGTTTCATCGCCATGGCGCCCGATGGGTTGTCCTCGCTAGGGGGCTATCCGGGCACCGACAACGCGGGGCGAGACATGCAGCGCACGCTGGACCAAAGCGCGCTGCTGAACGACTTTTTCGCAGGCTTCGAGTACCTGCAAGCGCTGGAAGGCACCAACGGTAAGGTCGGCGCTACGGGCTTTTGTTATGGCGGCGGCGTGGTTAGCAGACTGGCGGCGGCCTACCCGGAACTGGCGGCGGGGGTGCCGTTCTACGGCTCGTTCCCCGATGCCGAACAGGTCGCGGGGATTGAGGCACCGCTGATGGTGCAACTGGCGGCGCTGGACCAACGGATCAACGCGATGTGGCCGCCGTTTCAACAGGCGATGGAGGCCAATGACAAAATCTATGAGGCGCATATCTATCCGGGCGTGAACCACGGCTTCCACAACGACACGACGCCGCGCTACGACGCAGACGCCGCGACGCTGGCCGAGGAGCGCATGGTGGCGTGGTTCCGGACCTATCTGGCGTAAGCAGGCCTGCCGCGCCCGCCCGGCGGCGGGGGCGGCCTGGAGGCAGTGCCATAGAAAAGGCTGCGATCGGGGGCCGCAGCGAAGGGCCGCTTGGAACCCATTTTTTCCGATGATGCGCAATGCGCGAATGCCGGTCTTGGCGATTGCGCATTCCTGCATATTTTCAGAAGCCAAACGCCACAGTGCTGGTCGGGTGAAATTTGTAGGCTAACCAACTTGGGGAACCCCCAAGCGCTCTCGGTAGCGAACGGGGGGGACGCCCATCGTTTTTCGAAACTCACGGCGAAAGGTTTCGGCGGACCCGAACCCGCAAACCTCCCAGACATCCGACAGTGGAATTGTTCCGTTTTCAAGCAACTCTGCGGCCCGCGATACCCTTTCGATCTTGAGCCAATTCTGCGGGGTCGTTCCGGCCTCTTCATGAAATCGCCGCGCCAGAGTTCGGCCACTCGTGGACGCAGTTCTGGCCATGCGCTCGACAGGCCATTCTTCGTCAATTGATGCCCTAATGCGATCCTGAAGTGCCGCCAACCCAGATCCAACGCGGGCCTTTGGTTCCGGACGAGGTATGAATTGCCGCTGGCCTCCATCTCGTTGTGCCGGCAGGACCAAACGTCGGGCCACGGATGCGGCAACCTGCGCACCAAAATCCTGCCTGATAATATGCAAACCAAGGTCCAGCCCTGCCGCCGATCCTGCAGAGGTAAACACACGGTCGCACTCAACAAAAAGAACGTCCGGATCGACCTCGATCCCTGGGTAAGTATCTGCCAGCTTGTCAGTGTAGCGCCAATGGGTTGTCGCAGCTTTGCCATCCAACAGGCCCGCTGCCGCCAGAACAAAAACACCAGAGCAGATTGATGCGACACGCGCGCCGCGGTCGTAGGCTGCACGCAATGCCGCGCAAAGCGCCTCTGGGACAGGCGTATCTGCGCCGCGCCATCCCGGCACAATAATCAGACTGGCATCTTGCAACAGGCCGAGGTCTTCTTCGGCCTCCAGCGTAATCCCACCCAAAGCGCGAATGGGTCCTGGCTCTGCCTTCACAGTAGCAAACCTGTACCAATCCTCGAACTCAGGTCGCGGCAAGGCGAACAGCTCTACGGCGATGCCGAATTCAAATGTGCACAATCCGTCATAGGCAATGGCGCACACCAGCGCGTTTTTTTCGGGCAAAGAGGCACATTTCGTCATGTTGGCAGAATTCGACCGCATATTGTCAATATCGCCAGTATCGCGATTAATCCGAGACTGGCAAGTCATGTTCGACACATCAAAACGGAGACATGACAATGACAATTCAAACCGACCTTCTCACCGCAATCGAAACCTATTTCGATGCGATTCACTTCTGTGACACAGGGAAGCTGGCTTCAGTTTTTCACCCGCAATCCAGCCTGTTCGACGCCGACAATGGCACTGTTTTTGTCGAGCCTATCGACAGTTTCAGCCGCGATGTGGGCGGACGTGTATCACCTGCCAGCACAGGTCAAGACCGCGAAGCCGAGGTCCTGATGGTCGATTTTCTGTCCCCGATCAGCGCCACAGTCAAAATCCGGATAAGGGCACACCAAAGCGTGTTCGTCGATCACCTTGGCTTCGTGCGGGGCGCGGACGGCTGGCAGATCGTCTCCAAGATTTGGCACCTCGAAAGCACCGTTGAAGCAGACGGTCAATCGCAAGACGCGGCTGCCTAGTCCACCGCGGCAACACCTTGATCACAAAAAATACAAAGGAATATGGAATGACAAAAATGAACGCAGTCGGATGGTTCGACATTTACGTGGACGATCTGGACCGCGCCGTGGCCTTCTATGAAGCCATGCTCGGGACGGCACTTGAGCCAATGGGCGATCCAACAGGCGAGACGCAGATGAAAAGCTTTCCTGCTGAAATGAGCGTCTATGGCGCAGGTGGCGCTCTCACCAAGGCTCCTCATGCGGGTCCGGGCGTTGGTGGAACCATTGTGTACTTCATGGTCGAGGATTGCGCCTTACAGCAAGAACGCGCCGTGAAAGCTGGAGGCACCGTGGTTCGGCCAAAATTCTCGATTGGAGACTTCGGCTGGGTCCTTCTTTGCCAAGACACTGAGGGGAACATGATCGGCTTCAACTCAATGGAGTAGCAAGCCGATGGTCAACATCATTGCGGGCAGCCCAACAGTTGCCCGCTGTGAAACCTACAATCGGTCTTTTGAAGCAAACATTGGCGCAGGCGCAGCGAGCGGCAGCAAGTGTGCAGTGCCGACATTGTGCTCCGGTAAGCCCTCCCCTCAGATCTCGTCGTTCATCTTGCGGAAGCGCTGGATCAGCGAAGACGTGTCCCAACGGCCACCGCCCATCTGCTGCACCTCGGCATAGAACTGGTCGACCAGCGCGGTGACGGGCATCGAAAGGCCCATGTCCTTGCCTTGGGCCAATGCAATCCCGAGGTCCTTGCGCATCCAATCCACGGCAAATCCATGGTTGAATTCGTTGTCCACCATGGTCCCGGCGCGGTTGGCAAGCTGCCAACTTCCCCCTGCCCCTTGAGACACAAGGTCAGCGACCTTTTTGGCGTCGAGGCCTGCTTGCATCGCCATGTAAAGCCCCTCGGACACCGCCTGAATGGCGCCTGCGATGCAGACCTGGTTGACCATCTTGGTCAACTGTCCAGAGCCCACGTCGCCAAAGTGGACGGTGCCCTTGGAGTAGGCGGCGATGATCGGTTTGGCGGCGGCGAAATGGTCGTCCGCGCCGCCGCACATGATCGCGAGCTGGCCGTTTTCGGCACCGGCCTGGCCGCCCGAAACCGGCGCGTCGACCCAGCCGACATCCTGCTGCGCGGCGACGGCCGCGAGTTCGCGGGTGACGAGGGCTGAAACCGTGGTGTGATCCACGAAGATCGCGCCGCTTTTCATGCCTGCAAGCGCGCCGTCATCGCCCTCCACGACCGAGCGCAGGTCGTCGTCATTGCCGACGCAAGCCATGACGAAATCCGCGCCCTCGGCAGCCTCTCGGGGGGTCGGGGCGAAGCTGCCGCCGATGTCGGATGCCCACTTTTCGGCCTTGGCTGTCGTGCGGTTGTAGACGGTGACCGAATGGCCTGCGTTCACGAGATGCGCGGCCATTGGGTAGCCCATGACGCCAAGTCCCAGAAATGCCAGTTTCGCCATGATAGTCCCCTCCGATTGTGGTTGACGGGAACGTAGCAGGGCGGCGGCCAGTGTCTAGGTGCCAGTGTCTTAGGGTCAGTGTCTAGGTGTCGTCGAACGTCCAGCGGTAGGCGGGGGGCGTGGGCCCTTTGTTGCGGCCGCCTTGTTGGGTTTGCTCCCACGCGTGCGCAAGGATGCCGACCGAGCGCGAGAGGCAGAAGAACCCCCGCGCCAGGGGAGCCGGGCAGCCGAGTTCCGCGTAGATGACGGCGGTGGCGCCATCGATGTTCATCGGCACGGGTTTGCCGCGTTCGCAGGCAAGGTGGGCCTCGATCGCACGGCCGATCTGGGCATAGGCCCCCGAGGCGGCCCCGACCTTGGCGGTTTCGTCGACGAGGTGCAGAAGGCGCGGCGCGCGCGGGTCCGTGGGGGTGTGGAAACGATGACCGAAGCCGGGAAGGTAGCGGCCATGCTCAGCGCGCCAGCTGTCAAGCGATTGGGCAAGGCTTTCAGGCCCCGCCTGCTGGACATGGTGGTAGAGCGCCACGGCCTGCTCCCCTGCCCCGCCGTGGACATCACCCAACATGTTCACGCCCGTGGCCATCGCGTTGTTCAGGCCAACGCCGCAGGTCACGGCCATACGAGCCGCCGCGATGGAAGGGGCCTGGGGTCCGTGGTCGACGGCGGCCACCAGGGCGGCCTCGAACAGAGCGGCCTGGGGGGGCGACAGGGGTGTGCCCATGACCATGAGCCAGATCATCTGGGCAAAGCTTTGGGTGCCGATGAGCTTTTCGATGGGCGTGCCGCGCATGGTGATGCGGCCGGGTTCCATATCGATGATGGAGGTACGCCACCAGTCTGCGACATCATCTTTCGCGTCGCTCATATCACCCCCTCCTCGGCCAGGTGTCGGATGTCGTCTTCGTGGTAGCCTAGGTCATGAAGGATGTCGCGGGTGTCCTGGCCCAGTGCGGGCGGCGGGGTTGGCACGGTGGGGCGGGTGCCGTCCAGTTGAAACCCGGTGGAGACAACGTCGATAGGGGTGTCGAGGCCGGGGGTGTTGTCGAACCGGGCCAGAAGGCCCCGGTCTGCGACCTGGGGGTGCGACAGGATTTGCGGCACGCTGAGGACGGGACCTGACGGGATGCCATTGGCGTTCAGACGCGCCACCCAATGGGCGGCAGACCGGGTCGTGAGAACGGTTTCAAGTTCCGCCCGCAAGGCGTGGCGGTTTGCCTTGCGATCTTCACGTGTCACGAAACGCGCATCTGCGAGGAGGTCGGCACGACCGAGGAGGGGCGCGAGGGCCTCCCATTGTTCGTCCTTGTTGGCGGCGATGTTGAGCGGCGCATCCTGGGCCTCGAAAGTGCCGGAGGGCGCGGAGGTCGGGTTTTCATTCCCGTTGGCTTGCGGCGCGACCCCGCCGATCAGGTGGTTGGAAACCACCCAGCCCATGGTCGCCAGCGTCGCCTCCAGCATGCTCACATCGATGAAGGTGCCGCGCGGCCGCGCGTTCAGGGCGGCGGCAATGGCCATTGCGGCGGTTAGCCCGCCGATGGTATCCGACAGGGGGTATCCGACGCGGGTGGGCTCTCCGGTTCCGGTGATCGACATGACGCCGGATGCACCTTGAACGATCTGATCATACGCCGGATTGCCCGCCCACGGGCCACCTTGGCCGAAGCCCGAGATGGCGCAGTAAATGAGCGTGGGTTTGACGGCCTTCAACACGTCATAGCCAAGGCCAAGGCGATCCATCACGCCGGGCCGAAAGTTTTCGACCAGAACGTCGGTGGTTTCGACCAGCCGCTTCAGCGCCTCTTTGCCCGCAGCGCGTTTCAGGTTCAACGTCAGGCTTTTCTTGCCTGCATTTTGCGCCAGAAAGCTGATGCCCATGCCCTTGGCGGATAACTCGGGCGAGACCCCCAGATTGCGGGCGAGATCCCCGCCCCTGGGGTTCTCGACCTTGATGACCTCGGCCCCCAGATGCGCCAGTTGATGGCAGGCGAAGGGGCCTGCCAGCACGTTGGTCAGGTCAAGGACGCGGACGCCCTTGAGCGGCTCAATCCCCATCCGCCACGCCCTTTGCCCGGTTGCGTGACCGCGCCGCGCGGTACGTGGGCAACACCACGAGGATGGCGGCAAGCGCCAGCAGGCCCATCGTCATCGGACGCTCCAGAATGAAGCCCAGACCCTGATAGAGCTGCATGGAGCGTGAGAAGTTATCCTCCAGCATCGTGCCGAGGATGAAGCCGATCAGCAACGGTGCCAGCGGGTAATCCGCAAACCGCAGGATCGTGGCGATCACACCAAAAGCCACCAAGATCAACAGCTCGGTAGCATTGTTCTGGCCGATGTAGGCGCCCATCAGGGTGAAGAACAAAATGAACGGGATCAGGTAGTTGCGCGGGATCGATAGGACCTTGGCGATATAGGGGATCAGCGGCAGGTTGAGGAACAGCAGCACAAGGTTGCCGATATACATCGAGATGATGACCGCCCAGAACACCTGCGGGTCGTCGACCATCAGGCGCGGCCCCGGCGTGACGTTGAGCGCAAGAAGCGCGCCCAGAAGGATCGCCGTGGTGCCTGATCCGGGAATGCCCAGGGTCAGCAGCGGCACGAAGGACCCGGTGCAGGCCGCGTTGTTGGCCGTTTCAGGCGCGGCGAGACCCTTGATGGAGCCCTTGCCGAAATCCGCCTGTTCCTCTTTCGTCGCGAGGTTTCGCTCCACGGCGTAGCCAAGGAACGACGCGATGGTGGCCCCTGCGCCCGGCAGGACGCCGATGAAGAAGCCCTGAATGGATTGGCGGCCGACCACCGGGGCAATCGCGCGGGCCTCGGACCGGGTGATGCGCATGTTCTCGATCTTGCCGGACTTGTCATCAGCCCCGCCCTGGGAGGATCGCGCGGGGTTCATCACAAGGAACATCGCTTCGGGCAGGGCGAACATGGCCATCGCCAGCGTGATGAAACCAAAACCGGACTGAAGCTCCATGATGCCGCCGGTGAAACGCGGCGCGGGGAACAATGCGCCTTCGCCCACGGTGGCCATGATCAGGCCCAGAAGGGTCATCATCACCGCTTTGCCGACCTGCCCCGAGCCTGCGAAAGCTGCAATCGCCGACAGGCCGACGACCATGAGTGCGAAGTATTCGGCCGAGTGGAACAGCAGCGCCACGGACGACAGCGCCGGAGCAAAGATCATCAGAAGGATCGCGCCGATGGTGCCGCCTGCAAAAGACGACACGGCGGCAATGGTCAGCGCCTTGCCCGCCTGGCCCTTCTGGGCCATCGGATAGCCATCGAAGGCGGTGGCGACAGTCCCCGCGACCCCCGGCGCATTCAGAAGGATCGACGACGTGGAGCCGCCGAAAATAGCACCGTAGTAGACGCCCGACAGAAGGATCAGCGCCGCGGTGGGATCACCCAACGTGATGGCGATCGGGATCATGATGGCGATGATCGACATGGGCCCCAGACCCGGCAACATGCCGATGAAGGTGCCGATCACACAGCCAAAAACGACCATGCCGAGGTTGAACGGGTTGATGGCCGTTTGCAGGCCGATCATGAGTCCTTCAAGCATTGTTCGGTCCCCTTACGCCAGGAAGAACGGCCAAGGCCGCAGGAAGATGCCCAGAACCTCTTGCACGAGATACCAGATGATGAAGGTGGCAACGGCGGCGACGGGGATCAGGATGTGGAATTTCCGTTCCCCCAGAATGACACCGCCGAGGGAAAGAAAAAGGATGGTCGAGGCGATAAAGCCAATCGGGCGCAGCGCCAGGGCGTAAACGACCATCAGCGCCAGCAGACCCACGGCGGACCATGTGTTGTAGTCGCCCAGGCGGCGGTAGTTGATATCGGTTGCCGAGGGCTCTTTCTCGACGGCGGATTTCTCAAGCCCCAGCAAAACGATCATGCCGCAGATCACACCCGCGACGCTGAGGATCTTGGGGAACGTCGAGGGCCACACGGGATTGCGTTGCATGAAGGGGGGCAGGCCCTGGTCCATCGTGAAGAAGGCTGCGTATCCGTAGACAATGCAGACCCCCACAAAAACCAGCGCGATCCAGCGATCCAGCGCCATGATGTCCCCTCCCAAGATTTTTTCAGTGGTATGGGGCACGAACCGAGCCCCGGAACAGGTGCGCGAGGGGTCCCCGCGCACCCTTCGTGTCGGGTGGGATTACAGGAAGCCCAGAGCCGTCATCAGGTCACGCAGCTCGGTTTCCTGCGCCTCAAGGAAGGTCCGGAAGTCGTCACCGTTGTTGTAGATGTTGACCCAACCGTTGCGCGCGCGCACCTCTTCCCACTCGGGCGTGTCATACATCGCGGCCAGGACGCTTTGGAACGCGGCCAGATCTTCGTCGGAGATCCCCGGTGCCGCGAAGAAGCCGCGCCAGTTGACGAAGGTGGTGTCGATGCCCTGCTCGACCATGGTCATGCCATCGGGATAGGCGGGCACACGCTCGGGCGAGGTGATGCCGAGGATGCGGACTTCACCCTGCTCTGCCAAGGCGATCGCCTCGGACAGACCGGTGGACAGGGCCGCGATCTCACCGGACAGAAGGCCTGCCATGGCGGCACCGCCGGCGTCGTAGGCAATGTAGTTGAAGCCGGTGGGATCTTCGCCCGCCGCTTGCATCACCTGGGCCGCGACAAGGTGGTCCAGGCCGCCGGGCACCGAACCGCCGCCGATGGCGAAGCGGTTCGCGTCGGCGCGGTAGGCCGCCAGCAGATCATCCATGGAACCCAACTCGCTGTCGGAGTTCACCACGATCGCGGCGTAGTCACCGATGGTGCCAGCAACCAGCGTCAGGTCGCGGAAGTTCTGCGAAATCTCGCCAGTGAGGGCGCGAATGACGATGGGGGTGGAGTTCACCATCATCGTGTTGCCCATGCTGTCGGCGTTCTCGATCATGTGGGCAATCGCGACACCGCCGCCACCACCGGACATGTTCTCATAAGAAGCCGTGCCGACAAGGCCCGACGCTGTCAGGGCTTCGCCCGTGCCGCGCGCGGTGCCGTCCCAACCGCCACCGGCGCCGCCGGGGATCAGGAAGTGAAGGGATTCCATCTGCTGGTGGCCATCGGCCTGCGCAGCACCGGAAAAAGCCACCATGGCGGCGGCAGCGGTCATCATAACCCGACGGGTCAGTTTCATTGGTATTCCTCCCATTTGACAGGCGATCATATGCCGCCCATTTCTTAATCGTTGCATCTGAAGCTGACACAGGCCTGACATGGAGCTGATAGGGGCATGATAAGGGCGAAAACGCAGTGTCAGCGGCCTGATTGACAGGAATATACCTCTGCGTTTGTGCGGTCATGGAGGAGAAAAACCTGAACTCCGACGGAGAAGAGGGCATCCGCACGATTCGAAAACGGCAAAACACGGTCCGGATACACGCGCCCCGTACCAGCCTGTGCCGTAAGGGCTGCTTCCAGCGTCTCAAGATTTTCGATCTCGTATAGCTCCCCCGACGCGTCGCGCACATGGAGATCATCGAGGTCGAGTATCAGCGTGAGGCCCGCACTCAGGCCCGCAGTCGGGACAGGCAGTGTTGCGCCCTCTATCTGATAGTGCAGCCATGGGGGCAGTGAGGTAAGAACAGCAGGATCGGTCGCGTCGATTTGAACAAGACCCTGCCCCGCCACGCGGTACAGACCAAGGGCGTTTTGGCGAACGGTCTCGGACCGCCGCGTGCGCCAGCGATGCAAACCGTTCTCAAACCGGAAGCCATAGGTCAGATAGGTCGATGAGACAGCATCAAACACCGTGCGTCGGAAGAATCCCCGAATGGTATTGTTGGGTTCCAGAATGGCCAGAACATCGCCCGAAATCGGCCCATCGGCCGGGCGCCAGATGCCATCTGTTTGCGTCAGGCGCATCTGAAACAGATGGTTGGTGTTATGGGTGGCAATCGCAAGGCGCGGCGGATCAGGCAGGAACGTGACCCCGCTGATACTGCGCGGGCGGTAGAGGCCCAGGTCGCCCACACGGGTCAGGGTTTGCGTGGCGTCGATGGTGTAGACGGTATGATCATCCTCGGTGATCATGACGGTCAGATTGTGGTCGGGAAAGTTGGTGATGTTGGTGATCCAGCCCTCCCCCGACAGCCCACCTATCCGCGTGAGCGTCCCATTGGCAAATGTTGAAACAGAAGCGCGGTGTGGGTCGTCCCCGTGTCCGCCTTCAGCAACCAAAAGGGCTTGCATCGGGGTAGACCAACTGATCGTACGCGCCGGGATCGGATCGGAGGAGCCATCTGGCGACACTGTCGCAAAGTGATCTGCTGCGGGATCGAACCGTAGCAGCCAGGCGCCATCACGCCCCCAGCTTGTTGCATAGATCTCTCCGGATGGGGTCGAAACAAAGTCACCAAAGGCGAAGGGGGTGACACCGCTTTGGCCAATCGGAACCAGGCGCGTGCCGTCCACTAGGCGCATGATCGGCTCATCAAGGGTCAATTGCGGGACGAACAGATCACCGTCAGCCTGCGGGCCTGCGGGCCTGCGGGCCTGCGGGCCTGCGGGCCTGCGACGTGATGGCGAAACCTCGGGATGTCGTCGATGGTTGAAATCAGTGGAGACAGGCAAAACCGTGGGGTTTGGGCAACGGCCAGGGCGGCCATGAGGCCCGACAGGGCCGTGAGCAAAAAAGTTTGGAGGAGAAGCGAGAGGCAAGACCATGGCTTCGCGCGTGGGCATGACGGGACTATAATGTTCGTCGTGTTGGGCTTGCCATCGAGGCCACGAAGATCGGCGAACAGGGCCCCAATGCTGTGGATGCTCGCTTGCACCTGCGCCCCGTGGGCGGCAAGTTGTGGCTCGGGGGGATATCATGCGGTTTTTACTGGTGGAGGATAATGCGGAACTGGCCGAGGCCGTGATGGCGCGGCTGGGGCTGGACGGCCACCCCGTGGACCATGCAGGCACGCTCGCGGATGCCGAGGATTGCCTAGCGGTGGCGGAATACGACCTGATCTTGCTCGACGTGATGCTGCCCGACGGCGATGGCCGCGACCGCTTGGCACAATGGCGCGATCGGCTGGAGACGCCGGTGATCGTGCTGACCGCGCGCAGCCAGATCAGTGACCGGGTGGGCGCGCTGGATCAGGGGGCCGACGATTACATCACCAAGCCCTTCGACTTCAGCGAACTGGAGGCCCGCTGCCGTGCCGTGCTGCGCCGTCGGGGGGGCGCGGCAAAGAATGAAGTCGCGCTGGGACAGGCCGTGTTCGACCCCACGGCGGGAACCCTGCGCGCAGGCGACGCCCTGGTTGAGCTGCGCAACCGCGAGATCCGGCTGCTTGAGGTTTTCGCCCGCAATCCGGGCCACATCCTCAGCAAGTCCCAGTTGATGGATCGCCTGTTCTCTCACGATGCGGATGTCACCGAGAATGCGATCGAGGTCTATGTCGGTCGCTTGCGGCGCAAGCTGGATGGGGTCGGCGTGAAGATCGAGACGGTGCGCGGGGCCGGTTACCGGATGTCCCTGTGAGTGACAGAGAGCCCCAGCGCGCCTCCGGCGGGGCAACTCAGCGCGCCTCCGGCGCGACGGCTCAGCGCGCCTCCGGCGCGACACCAAGCTGGCCCATCGCCCGGAAACTGACCCTTTTCCTTGCAGCCATCGTGGCCCTGCTGGCGTTGATCAGCTGGGGCATGGTGACAAGTTTCGCGCTAGAAGCGGCGGGGCGGACGCAGGATAATATCCTTGCGGCCTCGGCCACCGCCATCGCCGAGACGTTGCGCTCGGAAAGCGGACAGGTGCGATTGGAACTTCCCTATGCCGCCTTCTCGATGCTGGGGGCAATCAGTGAGGATCGGGTGTTCTACCGGGTCGCGACCGGAGACGATGTGCTGACGGGCTACGCCGACCTGGAGGGGCCGGACGTGGTTCCGGGAGAGGTGGAGTTCGCGACGGTGGAGTACCGGGATGTGCCGGTCCGCGCCGTCTCGGTCATGCGGGTGATCTTGTCCGATGGCGAGGCGGTGCCGATCACGGTGACGCTGGCCCAGACGCGCGACGGGGTGCAGGGCATTGCGGCGGGGCTGTCACGGCAAGCGGCGGTGTTGTCGGTCGGCGTGTTCCTTCTGGCGGTGGGGATGTCGGCCGTCGCGGTGCGCGCTTCGCTTCGACCGCTCAATACGATGGCGCTGAACGTGGCGACGCGGGGGCCCTCAGATCTGCGGCCGCTGCGCCGACGCGGTCCCCCGGAATTGATGCCGTTGGTACGGGCGCTCAACCGGTTGATGCAGCGGCTTGAGGGCTCCATCAAGCGATCCGAGGATTTCATCGCCGAGGCGGCACACCGGGTGCGCACCCCACTGGCGATCGTGCGCACGCAGGCGGAAATAGCGCTGCATTCGGTCGAGGAAGAGGGGCAGAAGCAGACATTGCGCCGGGTGATCCGGGCCGTGGACGAGTCGTCACGGTCAGCGTCACAGCTTCTGGACCATGCGATGGTGTCGTTCCGTGCCGATGATCTGGCCCGGGACCGGGTGGACGTGCCTGCGCTTGTCGGCGCGGTCGTGGATGCCTTGCGCCCCACGGCAGAAATGAAGGACATCGATATTGCGATGGACCTTTCAGACGTCTCGGTCGAAGGGGATGCGATCGTGCTGCAAAACGCCCTACGCAACGTGTTGGACAATGCGATCAAGTATTCGCCTGCCGAGACGGTGGTGCGCATTGACGTGGCGCGGGTCAAGGACGAGGCGCGCGTCAGCATCCGCGATGAGGGGGACGGGTTTGGCGAAGGCTCTGCCGCGCATCTGACCGAACGGTTTCGACGCGGCGACAAGGTGGAGGGCATCGTAGGTTCGGGCCTGGGATTGACCATCGCGGAGTTGGCGTTGCGTGCCCATGGCGGGCGCCTGGAGTTGGGTTTGGCAGAGGGGGGGGGCGCATGCGTATGGCTGATTTTGCCAGCGGCTTGAGGGCGGCTATTCTTGCGACCGTGCTTTCATCGCTTCCAGTGGCAGGGGCGCAGGGGCAAGAATTCGAGATCGAGGATCGACGGGCCTATCCCGGCACGGGTCAGGCCGTTCTGCGAGTGATCTCGACCGCGGATCTGGATGTGTTCGAGCCGTTTATCTTGCGCTTTCAAGAGGCAAACCCCGAAGTGGGGATCGATTATGTCACGGCATCCTCGGCAGAGTTGAACCGGGCGATCCGGGGCGGGGCGGCGTTTGATCTGGTGTTGTCCTCGGCGATGGATCTGCAATTCACGCTTGCAAATGACGGCTATGCGCGGCGCTACGCCAGCGGCGTGACCGAAATCTTGCCGGACTGGGCGCGGTGGAACGATCAACTCTTTGCCTTCACCGCAGAGCCCGCCGTGATCGTGATCAACGAGGCGCTTTTCAACGGCCTTGCCCTGCCCCGCACCCGTGCGGAGCTGGTGACGCTGTTGCGCGACAATCCGGAGCGGTTTTCGGGCCGTTTGGGGACTTATGACCTTCACGCCTCGGGCCTTGGGTATCTGTTCGCCACGCAAGAGGCGCGCGCCTCAGACGCCTATTGGCGCCTGACGGAGGTGATGGGGCGGCTGGATGCGCAGCTTTTCTGCTGCTCTGGACAAATGCTGGACGCGGTGGCGCGCGGCGATCTGGCGCTGGCCTACAACGTCCTTGGCTCTTACGCCGTGCAGCGGTTGGATCGCGACGAAGGATTGGCGATCTTGCCGGTCGAGGATTTTGCAAACGTGATGTTGCGCACGGCATTGATCCCGGTGACGGCGACGGAGGTGGCGGCCGCGGGCGCGATGCTGGACGCGCTGTTGCGAGAAGGAATGGGAGAGGGTCCGGCCGAGCCGGTCCTTCCGCCGCTGCAATCGCGGGGCCAGGCGGAAAGATCGCCCTTCGGGCCGATCCGCTTGGGACCGGCGTTGATGGTCTATCTGGACCGTTTGAACCGGGAGAGTTTCCTCGCCGCATGGGACGCGGCGATGGAGCAATGACGGCCCACGGGGTGCGTCACCTCCCGGGCGCAACGGGCGCCGCGGGTCAGGCCACCGCCGCCAATAGCGCCGCGTTACCGCCTGCGGCGGTGGTGTCGATGCAGGTGTGACGCTCGATAATCAGGCGTGGCGTGGGGTCCGCCTCGGTGATGAGCGGGAGGATCGGGCCGTCCATCGCCGCCAGGGCTTCGCGGTAGCGGCGCTTCTCCAACGCCTCCCCCCAGTAGATGAGCGCGTCAAAGGGCGGCAGCTTCGCCAAGGCCTCGGCGGGCAGGTCCGGCGCGAGGACGGGGGCGCAGCCGGTGACGGACGCAAGCCGCGCCTGGGCGCGGGCGGCGGCCTCTCCGGGGCCTGCGCAGAGGACACGCCCCCGTGGGTGGGAGGTGAGGCGGTTGGTCTCTCCGGTTGGGCCGGGGAGATCAACGGAGGTAAGCGTCCTGTCGGCAGGCGTTGCCACGCGCAAGTCATGGGCAGCGGCGGCGAGGTCGGCGGCGGCCCCCGGCATGTCTTGGCCCTGACCTTGAACTTGACCTTGGGCTGCACGCGTAAAGCGCGGCACGTAAGACGGCCCGCCCGCCTTCGGACCCGTGCCCGAAAGCCCCTGCCCGCCAAAGGGCTGACTGCCCACGATGGCCCCGATCTGGTTCCGGTTCACATAAAGATTGCCCGCCTTGATCCGCCCGGTGACATCCGCGATGCGATCGTCAATGCGGGAGTGAATGCCGAAGGTCAGCCCGTAGCCCGTCGCGTTGATCTGATCGATCACGTGATCCAACTCTTGCGCCTTGAAGGTTGCGATATGCAGAACCGGGCCGAAAACCTCTTCGGCAAGATCCGTGATGGCGCTGACCCGGATTGCGGTGGGGGCGATGAACGTGCCCTTGGCTGGCGCTTCGGTTTCATGGAGGATGCGGCCCTCGGTCCGGGCCTGTTGGATGTGGGCGGCAATGCCGGCTTGGGCGCGGGCATCGATGACGGGCCCGATGTCTGTCGCCAGCGGCCAGGCGTTGCCAAGGCTGAGTTCATTCATCGCGCCGAAAAGCGCCTTGAGGAACGTGGGTGCGATGTCCTGTTGCACGTAGAGGCACCGCAGCGCCGAGCAACGCTGCCCGGCAGAGCGGAAGGCGGACATCACCACGTCTTTCACCGCTTGTTCCGGAAGGGCGGTGCTGTCGACGATCATGGCGTTGAGGCCACCCGTTTCGGCGATCAGCGGCGCTTCGGGCGCAAGGTGTTCGGCCATGGCGCGATGGATCGCCTGCGCCGTGGCGGTGGAGCCGGTGAACGCCACGCCGTCGATGCGCGGGTCGCTTGTCAACGCCGCGCCGACGGTCGCGCCTTCGCCGGGCAGAAGGCGCAGGGCCTGCGTCGGGACACCGGCTTCGTGCATCAGTGCCACCG